>BTUC01000571.1:0-4139 GCA_045863575.1 Phycisphaerae bacterium | reverse complement strand
ATCGCAGGGGTTCGGGTCGACGCCATTGTGAACGCTGCGAACACCTCACTGCTGGGTGGCGGGGGGGTGGACGGGCGGATCCACCACGTGGCCGGGCCTGAATTGCTGGAGGAATGCCGCACGCTAGGGGGCTGCGAAACCGGCTCAGCAAAGATCACGGGCGCCTACCGGTTGCCTGCCCGTTACGTCATTCACGCGGTTGGACCGGTGCACCGGGGGGGCAAGTCAGGCGAGCCGGAGCTTCTGGCCGGCTGCTATCAGACCGCCTTGAAGCTGGCGGTGGAGCACGGCTGCAAGTCGATCGCCTTTCCTGCCATCAGTTGCGGCGTTTACGGCTATCCCATCCGAGATGCGGCCAAGATTGCCTTTCGCGAGGTGATGCGCTTCCTCGGGCAGCAGCCGCAGTTTACCCAGGTCATGTTCGTGCTCTACGACCAGCCGGCGTACAAGGCCTACCGCGATCTGTATCAGCGGCTGCTTCAGACAACTGACGGGGCCCAGGCGTGAAACTCACCTGGCGGCGTTGCCGCGTCCACCTGAAGCACCCGTTTCTCATCGCCCGCAACCGGCAGAATAGCGACACCGGCAAAGAGGTGCTGCTGATCCGGATCGAGGCGGGAGGGCAGGTCGGACTCGGCGAGGCGGCCCCGATTTCTTACTACCGCCAGTCACTCGACTCCGCCGAGGCCATGTTGGCCCAGGCGGCTGGCATGCTGGGCGATGACCCGTTCGCGCTGGATGCGATTCTGGACCCGATTAATGCCCGGTTTCCTGGTGAATCGGCGGCCATTGCCGCGATCGACGCAGCATTGCACGATCTGGTGGGTAAGCTGCTGGGCGTGCCGGTCTGGAAGTTGCTCGGCCTGGATGCCGCGCGCGTGCCGTTAACCTCCTTCACGATTGGACTGGACGAGCCGGAGGTCGTCGCGCGAAAAACGGCCGAGGCGGCCGAGTACCCCATCCTCAAGATCAAGGCCGGCACCGATGACGACGACGCGATTCTGTCGGCCGTCCGCCGCGAGGCGCCGGACAAAATCTTGCGCGTCGATGTCAATTGCGGCTGGACTTCAGCCAACGTGTTGGAACGCTGCCGGCGGGTGATGCGGTATCAGCCGGAGATGATCGAGCAGCCCACGCCGGCGGGGGATCACGGAGCTCTGCCGGGTGTGCGCGCGGCGGGGGTGGCGCCGCTCTTTGCCGACGAGAGTTGCCCGGGTGTGGGTGACGTGCTCGGCTGCGTCGGCTGCTTCGATGGGATCAATATCAAGCTCAGTAAATGCGGGGGGATTCGTCCCGCGGTACAGATGATTCACACGGCCCGTGCGGCCGGGCTGAAGATCATGCTCGGGTGCATGGTCGAAACGTCGGTGGGGATTGCGGCCGCCGCACAACTGGCTCCGCTGGTTGATGCAGTGGACCTGGATGGTCACCTGCTATTATCGGACGATCCCTTCCAGGGAATTGGCGGCGCGGGCGGACGGCTGACGCTGAGCGACCGTCCGGGCCTCGGGGTAACTCCCCGGTAACCGCTACTCGCGCCTTCCAGTTATCGACGACACTGGACCAGAAGCCTGTCTTTTGCGATGATCTGTCCCCCAAAGGAGAATCATCCGTGACGAAACCGCAGACCAAACCGTCTAATCCGAACTTCAGCTCCGGCCCGACCGCCAAGCGCCCGGGCTGGTCGCTTCAAGCTCTCTCCAATGCATTCCTGGGACGCTCCCACCGCTCCAAGAACGGCAAGGCGCGTCTCAAGCAGGCCATCGACCTGAGCAAGGAACTGGCCGACATGCCCAAGGATTATGTCCTGGGCATCATGCCCGCCAGCGACACGGGCGCATTCGAGGCCGCCATGTGGAGCCTGCTGGGGGCACGCCCGGTGACGGCCATGGCCTGGGAAAGCTTCGGCGAGGGCTGGGTCACCGACATCACCAAGCAGCTCAAGATCGATGCCAGGGTCATTCGGGCCGATTACGGCCAGTTGCCTGATCTCAAGCAGGTGGACTGGAACACCGACGTGGTGTTCACCTGGAACGGCACCACCAGCGGCGTGAAGATGCCGGACGACGCCGGCCCGCCGGCTGATCGGCAGGGACTGACCCTGTGCGATGCGACCAGCGCCGTGTATGCCATGCCCCTTCCGTGGGACCGGCTGGACGTGATCACGTGGTCCTGGCAGAAGTGCCTGGGCGGCGAGGCGGCCCACGGCATGATGGCGTTGTCGCCGCGGGCCGTTCAGCGGCTGGAGAGCTACAAGCCGGCATGGCCGTTGCCCAAGATCTTCCGGCTCACCAAGGGCGGCAAGCTGATCGGCGGCATCTTTGAAGGCGATACCATCAACACGCCGTCCATGCTGGCGGTCGAGGATTGGATCGACACGCTCAACTGGGGAAAATCGCTCAGCTTCGAGGGTCAAACCGGGCTGGGGGCGCTCATCGCCCGCAGTCGGGCCAACCTGCGGGCCGTGGCCGACTGGGTGTCCGGGCAGGACGGTATCGACTTCCTGGCGGACAACCCCGAAACCCGTAGTTCCACTTCGATCTGCCTGAAGGTGACCGCGCCGTGGTTCACCGCGCTCTCGCCCGAGGACCGGCAGGCGTTCATCAAGAAGGTCGCCGGCGCGCTGGAGGCGGAAAAGGCCGTCTACGACGTGGCGGGCTATCGGGAAGCTCCCGCTGGCTTCCGACTCTGGGGCGGCCCCACGGTGGATCCGACCGACATGAAACTCGCCTGCGAGTGGCTGGGATGGGCATACGAGACGAACAAACCGTGACTCAAGGGAAGTGATGAGTCATGAGTGACGAGTGATGAGCGGGCGTACAATCCTCAGTGCTGAGTGCTGAGTGCTGAGTGCTGAGTGCTGAGTGCTGAGTGCTGAGTGCTGAGTTCACCGCTCATGGCAATTGCGTAATCAGCACCTGCAGCAGCCCGTAGTCGGACTGGTCCACGTCCCCGTCGCCATCGAGGTCCGCGGGCTCGCAGAGTGGATCCGTCTGAGCGATCTCCGGACCGAGCGCGCAGTTGTTCAGGAAATCGACATCCATCGAGTCCACGTCGCCGTCACCATCGAAGTCGCCGGGCAGGCCGGGATCCACGTACACAATATCCACGGCCGTGTAACCGGGACCGCCCGAGCCCAGGATCGAGCCCGACGGCGCTGTTGACCGGTCGATGCGATACAGCAGGTCCAGCAGGTTGCCTCTGCCGATGTAAATCTCCTCTGCGTTGCCCACGGCGATACCCCCGGCGCTGATCAGGTCTGCTCCGAAGAACATCGCATCCGAGAAGTCAGGCGGCGGGGTGGGGCAGGAACCCAGGCACTGGGAAAAACCCGCAAGTCGCTCAACGATGAGCGTCGGCGTGCCGACTGGCGTTCCCACGGACCCGCTCGTGCGATCTACTTTGACCAGCGAATACACCGCCGTGTACCGGAGGGGGGCGGAGAACGGATCCCCATAATCCTCAATAAAGAGCGTCTGTACCGTAACGAGATAGTCCCCGTCCGAGTCGACGGCGAGATTGATCGGCTGTGGATTCTGCCGCGCTCCGGGGACACCTCCCAGATCGGTACCAATGGTCAGATCGAACTGGGCGTAGTCGCCCTGCACGAGTGGCAGCGGTTTGTTCAAGTCGAGCCTCTGCAGGCCAAGATTGCTCAGCACGGCCAGTTGGCCTTCGGGGTCGAACGAGGCGCGGCGGATCGTGCCCAGTGCCGGATCCTCGATGACCGTAGTCACCTGCTGCGAGACGGGGTCGTAGCGCCTGGCGGTGCCGTTCGTTCCGACGAAGATAACCGTAGCGTCGGTTGGGTCGATGGCCGCGTCGTGAACGGTCTGCATGTTGAGCGGGCCATCCATGAAATCCTCTCTCAGGATCTCGAAGGTGGGTGGATCAACCTCGGGATTCAGCCGGACGAGCTGAACGTCGTCCACGAACCACATGTCGCCGTCGGGGCCTCGGCCCATCCCGATGTAGATCTCTCCGATGTGGCACAGCAGAGGCCGGAAAGTGGCATCCACCCCCGGTTCGAACATCCACATGGCCTGGAAGCGGTCCGCGCCAACGATATACGGGCCGGTCGGCAGATCGGGGATGATTAGAATGGTCAGCCCCGACTTGATGTTGGCGCAATCGCCCAC
>BTUC01000570.1:0-4143 GCA_045863575.1 Phycisphaerae bacterium | reverse complement strand
GCACGGTGCCGACAGGGCGCTCGCGCGCGGGAAAAAACCAGCCGTGCAGCCGGCTACCGTCTGCCGCGCAAATGTCCACCGACTCGTGCGCAAGCCGGAACTGGGTCGGCGACCCGTAGTTCACCGCGTTCGGGTAGTAAAAGAGACCGTCACATCCAACCATAAGCGTGCTGCCGACACTCAGCAGAAGGACACACCAGTACGACCACCGTTCGCGGCCACACCCCACCTCACCAGGTCGCATCCACTCATCACTCATCACTCATGACTCATCACTTCTCTAAGTGTGGTAATCCGCATTGATGGTGATGTACTCCCGGGACAGATCACACGTCAACACCCGGTCCGAGGCCTTTCCGGCGCCCAGGTGGACGCGGATGGGCACGTGCTTTTGCCGCATGAGCCTGGACAACGCGGCCGGCTTGAGCCCCGGTGCGGGAGCGCCCTTCGCAAACAGCAGTGCCTTGTTTAGCCAGACCCGCACACGCTCCGGATTGAACGCGGCATCGGTCGCGCCGATAGCCTGAACGATCCGGCCCCAGTTGGGGTCTCCGCCGTGGACGGCCGTCTTGACCAGCGGGCTGACCGCAATGGCCCGGGCCACCGCGTGCGCATCCGCCGGTGTTTTCGCCCCTTCGACAGAGACTTCCACCACGCGCGTCGCGCCTTCACCGTCAGCGGCGAGCTGATAGGCCAGTGAGTCGCACACGTTCCACAACGCGGCCGCGAACTTGCCCGATTCGTTCATGGGCACCTTGGCGGCCAGGCCGCTCGCCAGGAGGGCGACCGTGTCGCTGGTGGATTGGCATTCATCCACGGTGACCCGGTTGAACGTGCCGTTGGCCACCGTCCCGAGCAACGTCCGCAGCAGCGGTGCGGGTAGGGCGGCATCGGTGGTGATAAAAGCGAACATGGTGGCCATGTTCGGCGCGATCATGCCGCTGCCTTTGCAGCAGCCGGCCACCGTGACGGTCTGTCTGCCGATGCGCACGCGTTCGCACGCTTCCTTCACCTTGAGATCGGTAGTCAGAATAGCGGTGGCGAACTGCCGGCCGGCCCGGGGGCCCGAATCCAGCGCCGTTAAAGCCGCGGTAATGCCGCGGCGCACCTTCTCCATGGGCAGGAACTGTCCGATAATGCCGGTGCTGGCGGGCAGGACCTGTTTGACGGGGGCTCCCAGGCCCTCACCCGCCAGCCGGCACATCTCGCGCGCGTCTTCGATGCCGCGCTTTCCCGTAGCCACATTGGAGCAGCCGCTGTTGACCACAATGCCGCGCAGCTTGCCGCCGCGGACGTGCTCACGGCCGACGGTGACCGGAGCCCCGCAGAAGCGATTGCGGGTGAAGACGGCCGCGGCATGGCAGGGCACCTCGGCGGCCAGGATACCCACGTCCAGTCCGCCGCTGGTTTTGATTCCGCAGGCGGCCGTACCGGCGCGGAAGCCTTTCGGAGCGGTAATCGTGTCGTTCTTCATCGGTGTCTCGCTCGTGGTGATGAGAGAAGCCACCCCCGCTGGAGCAGGCCCTAAAGCAGGCCCGCCGTTTCCGGGAGGTCAAACATGATGTTCATGTTCTGGATGGCCTGACCGGCCGCACCCTTGACCATGTTGTCGATGGCCGTCAGTACGACGATCCGCCCCTTTACCACGCGGGCGCTGATGTCGCAGAAGTTGGTATGGGCGACGTCCGCGGTGCGCGGAAAACCCTTCCGCAGGCGGATGAAGGGTTCGTGGTCGTATGCCTTGCCCAGGACCTCGGCCACGTGCTCCACCGAAACCGGCTGCAACGGCCGCAGGTAGATGGTCGCCAGGATGCCCCGCTCCATGGGTACCAGGTGTGGCGTGAAGATCACGGAGGACTTCCCGCTGCGGACGTACGGATCGAGCGTCCGTTCGATCTCGACCATGTGCCGGTGCTCGCCGACCTTGTAGGCCTCGAAGTTCTCGTTCCGCTCCGGGAAATGGTGCTCCGGCTTGGGCTCCCGACCGGCGCCGCTGACGCCGCTGGCGGCGTCGACGATGACGTCATGGGGGTCGATGATGCCGGCCTTCAGCAGGGGCACGATGCCCAGGGCGGCGCCCGTGGGGTAACAGCCGGGGTTGGCCAGCACCGCGGCCGAGGCAATCTTCTCGCGGTACAACTCGGGGAGGCCATAGACCGCCCGCTGAAGGTTCTCGAGATCCGTATGCTTCTTGTCGTACCACTGCTCGTAATCGGCGGGCTCTTTGAGTCGGTAGTCGGCCGAAAAGTCCACGACGCGCAGCCCTGCGGCCAGCAGGGGAGGGACCAAACCCATGGCCAGGTTGTTGGGCAGGCACAGGAAGGCCACGTCCGCACGGCCCTTCAGCGCCGGCGGGTCAATGGGCTCGCAGCGCAGGTCGCAACGCCCGGCCAGGTCCGGAAAGATCTCGCTGATCCGCGGCTGCGGTTCGCGCCGCGAGCAGAGGGCCGCAAGTTCCGCGCGCGGATGCCGCAGCAGCCAGCGCAGCGCCTCGCGCGAGGTGTAGGCGGTCGCACCAATGATGGCGACACGGATTTTCTTCTCAGCGGGCATGGACTCTCGCCTCCGTCGGAGAGGGAAGCTGAAAAAAAGCAACCCCGGCCAACTCGTCGCCGGGGTTGCAGTATTGTTTCGCTCGGCTGACGAATGGTCAACGCTTGGAGAACTGGAAGCTGCGGCGTGCCCCGCGGCGGCCGTACTTCTTCCGCTCCTTCATGCGGCTGTCGCGGGTGAGAAAACCTCCGGCCCGCAGAGCAGGTTCGTATTCCTTGTTGGCGATCTTCAAGGCCCGGGCCACACCCAGGACCACCGCGCCGGCCTGGCCGGTGATGCCGCCGCCGGAGACGTTGGCGAAGATGTCCACCTTGCCCAGAACGCCGGTCGCCTTCAGCGGTGCGACCGCGTCCATCCGGTCCTTGTCTTCGCTGAAGAACTTATCGAGCGGGCGGTTGTTGACTTCGAACTTGCCCGAACCCGGTTTGATCCGCACGCGGGCCACCGCGGTCTTGCGACGGCCGGTGCCCCAGAAGTAACGCTTGGCCGCATCCGGCTCTGGAATCGTCGCCGACTTGGTCTCGGCCGCGGGTTGGGCTTGATCTCGGGTTTCCTCTGCCACCTTCATCACCTGATCTGTATCTGGTCTGTTCGAAACGACTCGCCAAAAACGGCCCGATTACTTCTGCTTCGTCATCTTCAGGGGTTCAGGCTGCTGAGCCTGGTGGGGATGCTCGGCGCCGGCGTAGATCTTCATGCGGCTGAGCATGTCGCGACCGAGCTTCGTCTTCGGCAGCATGCGCTTGACGGCGCTCTGGATGATCCGCTCAGGATGCGTCGCCAGCATTTCCTTGTAGGGCACCACCTTGCGACCGCCGGGATGGTAGGAGTAGCGATCGTACTCGATCTGCTCGTCCTTGCGGCCGGTCACCCGCACCTTCTCGGCGTTGATGACCACGACGAAGTCGCCGGTCAGCACATGCGGCGTGTACGTCGGCTTGTGCTTGCCCATGAGAACGGTGGCCAACTCTGTCGCCAGACGGCCGAGAACCTGGTTGCTGGCATCAACCAGATGCCACTTGCCTTCCACTTGGCCTGGCTTGGCCAGGAATGATTTCATCGCTGCGCTACGCATGTCTGACACGACTCCGGTCGGGGACTCGCTTCAGACCCCGACATCATCACGGCTTCCAAAATATCGAGCCCAATATCTTAGCAGGACGCGCGGGGGCGTCAAGTGCCGTTGGACCGGCGTCCCTGACGCGACCAGCCCAGCCATCAGAGCCCTGAGCGCCAGCGTGGGGGACCGGTAGCGACGATCCCCTGGCAACTCAGTCCTCCGCTTGCGCACAGGGCTCGGATGAGCCTCATCGACCAACCGTCGGCGATTCCCCCCCGTTCCCCAGAACCGCCAGGCGCCGCTCCGGCGCCTCCCGCTGAGCTGCTCGTGTGCAGCCGATTTTAACGTAATTTCCTGCAGAAAAGGATCTTATATCCGAATATGCCGTCAGGATTTGTCTCCCTTGGCCCTGTGAGCGGCCTGGTTGCATCCAGAGCGGCCATCCCAAGAGCCCCCGGCGAGCTCATCGCAGGGTTCCCGCGCAGCTTCCTTATCACTCCCGCGTGGACGCTTCGCGCAAGCTACGGTAG
>BTUC01000569.1:0-4157 GCA_045863575.1 Phycisphaerae bacterium | reverse complement strand
GGGGGGGCCGCCCGGCTTGGGTCGGTCCGGTGGGGGGGGGGGGGGGATCGTCGCGTTGCCGGGAGAGGTTTTCTACGAGATCGGTGAGGCCATCGCCGCGCACCTGCCCGCCCGGCCGGTCTGGGTCGCCGGGTACACGCACGGCTATATCGGCTACCTCCCGACACCGGAGTCGTATCCGCTGGGCGGTTATGAAGTCGATGAGGCCCACCGCTACATGGGCCTCTGGCGGGTCAGCCCACGGGCATCGGAGATCATCGCGGATCAGGTGACCGGACTCTGGGCCCGCATGCGAGGGTAAAGCCCCGTGCATATCGAGTATCTGAGCACAGTCGAGCGTTATTCACTCAACCCGTCTTTAACGCTATAAGCCTCCTAATCTCCGTACAGGCATTCTGGCGGAGCCCATGTCCCAGGAGCTGACAGACATCTCTGCAGGATGCCGAAATCAGATTGATCCGAATCGCTATCCTCGTCCAGGTCCGCCCGCTCGCAACCGGAGGCGTACGGAACACCGGAACCCGAGATGCAGGATCGGAAGAACGTCGCGTCTGTCCCGTCGATATCGCCGTCCCTGTCCAGATCGCCGGTCGCTCGCGGTGGGCAGCCGCTGTCGTCCACAGGCATGCCGCGGATGTTCGCCGGGCATTGATCGCACCCGTCGGGTACGCCGTCTACGTCGAGGTCCAGCCGGTCATCGAATTGCGGACAGAGGTCGCAGATATCACCATGGTTGTCCTGGTCCTGGTTGCTCTGGTCGGCGTTCGGAATCCCCGGACAGTTGTCGATGCACTCCGGTATTTCATCGCCGTCTGCGTCAATATCGGTTGTCTTGTCGGGATCAGCAGGACAGCCATCCACACAGTCAGGCACTGCATCGTTATCCTGATCGGATTCCGGCGCATCGCATCCACACGCACCGGGGAGACTCTTCTCGGGGTTGGCGGGACAGAGATCGCATCCGTCGATCGCCCCATCGGCGTCGCCGTCGGGCTCCGTCTCATCGGGAATCCCGTTGCCGTTGCAGTCTCCGACGGATTCATAGGCGCCCAGGTCAACGAACGGAGTGGTTCCGTTCCCGGTATCCGGAGCACCGCCATCAGCCACCCGCCGAAGTCGGCCATCCAGGTCGGTCAAGACATCCGCCGGTATGGACGCATTATCGCCCGCATCAATGCAGGCAGGCGGCCTCGCAACGCTTTTCGCCATCAGTTAGGATGCCGCGGGGTATGAACGGACCTGTTGACTTTTGAGCAGGAGGATTGGATTGTGCATCTGATACGGGCAGCATTCGCGGCCATGTCCGGCTCTCTCCTGTGCTGCTGCGCAGCGACCGCAGAGGACCGATTCATTGAGATGCCTGCCGATCAGCTTGATGACAAGATTCGTGGTGGCCTGCTGGGCCAGCTCTTTGGCAATCTCAACGGCATCCCCCACGAGTTCAAATACATCGACGAACCCGGCCAGGTGGAGACTTACACACCCGGGCTGCCCGAGGGGGCGTGGTCGGACGACGATACCGATGTCGAGTGGATTTATCTCACCGAGATGGAGCGCAGCGGCCGGATCCTGACCCCGCCGGCGCGAATCGCGGAGCTGTGGAAGAAGCACATCAACCGCTACATCTGGTGCGCGAACGCCTATGCCCGCGGGCTGATGGATCTGGGCATCGAGCCGCCACTGACCGGGAGGGTGACGCTCAACCCGTGGTCGGAGTTCAATATCTCCGGCCAATTCGTCTGCGAGTCGTTTGCCCTCATCGCTCCGGCCATGCCCCAGACGGCCGCGAAGATCGGCCTGCACTACACGCATGTGACCATCGACGGTGAGCCCGCCCAGGCGACGCAGCTTTTCACGGCCATGATCGCGACGGCGTTTATCGAACGCGACGTCCAGAAGATCCTCGACGCCGGGCTGGCGGCGGTGGACCCTGGCTGCGAGATCCGCAAGGTGGTCAGCGACGTGCGCCAGTGGCAGCGGGAGAACGGTAGGGATTGGCGAGCGACCCGCCGGCAGATCCGGGACAAGTACACCCGCCACGGCGGCCAGACGCGCGACCGCAACGGCCACGAGCTCAACACGGCCGGCACCATCGGGGCGCTGGTCCACGGCGGCGGCGACTTCGCCGAAACGCTGCGGCTGGCGTTCAATTTCGGCTGGGACGCCGACAACACGGCCGCGACCGCCGGGACCATTCTGGGCGTGGTCCATGGCCGTAAGTGGATGGATGCGCAGGGCTGGAGGGTCAAGGACCTCTATGTGAACAAGACGCGCGATCACATGCCACCGGAGGAAACCATCACGCGGTGGAAAGAACGGCTGGTCAAACTGGCCCGCCAGGTGATCGCGGAAAACGGCGGCAGCGCGGCCTCGGCGGATGCACGGGTGGTCCGGATCAGGATGCAGCGGCCGGTGAATGTCGAGCCGCTGGTCAGCCCGGCCCAGCGAATGGCCGACGTGCGGAGGGAGTGGGCCATACGAATTCGGCAAGACCTGGATGGCAGCCCCGCCGAGCAGGCCCGCGCGGCCTACCTGGCGCTGTGCCTGTCGGAAACGCCCGCGCTGCGCTCCGAACAGCCGGACGCCTGGCGCCAGGCGATCAAGGCCCTGGGCGAGCACAAGATGCTGCTGGCCAACGTGGCCGGACTGCCCGAGCCAGTCGGCGCCTCGTTGAAGGCGGTCTTCGAGTCCGAAGGCCTGCGCTGAGTGGTGAAAGCCCCTTTGAACGGGGCTGGTCGTGGTGGAAAGGTAAGGGGAGCGGCGGCGCCGGCGTTGTACTAACCCTGAAGGACTGGCATCCCTCGGGGTACTGGGGGAGGGAGTTCTAAGTTTCTCTCAAACCTGTCGCTACGGGTAATCGGGCTGCGCGGATGGCGGGGAAGAGGCCGCCGATCAGGCCGATGGCCGCGGCCCAGATGATCGCACTGCCCAGGAGCTGCGGGCTCACCTTGAAGGCGAAGGCAACCTGGCTGAAGCTCTGCCAGTTGATGGTCGCCGCCTGGAAGCCATCGAACGCCAGGTACGCCGCGGTTGCCCCGGCCGTCCCGCCGATGAGAGCCAGCACCAGCGATTCGAGCATGACCGACAGAATGATCGGGCTGGAGCCGAAACCCAGCGCCCGCAGCGTGGCAATCTCGCGCGTACGGCCGGCCACAGCGCTGTACATGGTGTTGAGCGCGCCAAAGAGTGCCCCCAGGGCCATCAGCGCCGCGATGGACATTCCGAGCGTCTCAATGAAAAGCGTCAGCATGCTCGACTGCTCGATGAGATAGTCGGCTTCACGCAGGGCTTTGACTTTCAGTTGCGGATTGGTGGTCAACGCGTCCTTGAATCGCTCGAAGTCATCCGGCGAAGCGAGCTTGACGTGAACGGACTGAAATGAGTCGCCCCGGTTATAGGCTGGCTGAAGAACGGCTGCGTCCGTCCAGATCTCCGATTCCGCCGCGCCGCCGCCACCGGAGAATATGCCTACGACCTTCCAGTCGTTCTGGCCGACACGAATGGTATTGCCCAAGCCCAGTCCCGCGAAAGCTCTCGCCGCCCCCTCACCGACGATCACCTCGTTGCGGCCGGGCTCGAACATACTGCCTTCGACGAGCTGGACATCGCCCCGCACGGCCAGGCCGGCCTTTTGAATGCCGCGGAGGGGCACATTCGCATCCGTGCCGGTGGAGCGCTTGCGCAAATCGATGATCACGAACAATTCGGCCGATGCCAGCGGGCCGTCGGCGGTGCGAGCGATGCCCGGCGCGTCCGACACCAGGCGGGTCTCCTCTCGCGAGAGACCGCTGGTCATCTCGTTTTCCGCGGCGCTGCGCAGCACGATGACGATGTCCTCGGACCCGGACGCGGTCATGGCGGCGCGGAAGCCCTCGGCGATGGAAAGCACGCCGACGAGCACCGCAACCACCCCGGCGATGCCCACCGCAGCCGCGATGGCCGCACCCTTGCGCTGCGGAAGCGTGCGCAGGTTGAAGAGCGTCAGCGATCCGACCTGTACGAGCCAGTTGATCACGCCTGCCTCCTCAACGCCACGGCCGTCTGGAGGCGCATGGCCTGCAGAGCGGGAAGAATGCCGGCCACCAAACCAAGGGCGAACACCAGTCCCGCACCCACGGCCATAGCCCGCGGCGGCAGGTAGAATACAGGCAGCATCG
>BTUC01000568.1:0-4168 GCA_045863575.1 Phycisphaerae bacterium | reverse complement strand
GGGAGAAAGGCGGGCCCAGTACCGATGATTGGGAACAAAAGCTGAGTGCTTACCGTTGACCGCTAAATGCTGAGAGCTTGACTATGCCCTACAACGATCCTGACACGACCGATCCGATGACGCTTCACGGCGTCGAGATCGAGGTTGACGGTGATGAAGCCAACCGGGAGATGGCCCAATGCTTCATCGAGGAATACCTGCGCATCGGCTTCGATGGGCCGGAAATCCTGCGGATCTTCCGCACGAAAGGCTACGCCGGACCCAACATGGCTTTGCACCGGCTCGGCGAGCCCACGATCCGAAGCATGATCGAGGCCGAAGTCGGGCTGCGCAGGCCAGGGGCCGGCCGCAGGTGCCTGAGCTCCGCGAATCATCGCGGCTGCATCCCGCTGCCTGTTCTGGATGACCCTGCGCGAGCACGGGACAACGAGTGAGGCACGGCCGCGCGGGCTAAAGCCCGCGGCTCTTTGCAGTCCTGTTTCCAGACCGCGAACGCCGAATGCTGAACGCTGATTGCTGAACGCTGATTGCTGAACGCTGATTGCTGACCGCTGATTGCTGACCGCTGACTGCTGATTAAGGAGCTACCCATGCCCTCCGTATACAACTGGCAAATCGGCCGTCCGATGCACTTCCCTTACGAGCAGGCCGCTCCACAGGAGCAGTTCGCGTTCGTGATCAACACGAATCGCTGCATCGGGTGCCAGACCTGCACGATGGCCTGCAAGAGCACCTGGACGTTCTCGCGCGGACAGGAGCACATGTGGTGGACCAACGTGGAGACCAAACCCTACGGGGGTTACCCACAGCACTGGGACGCGAAGCTGTTGTCCATGCTCGGCGAAGCCAACCCCGAAGGGCAACGCTGGGAGATCTACGAAGATGCCGAGGATCCAGGCCCCTACGGCGAATACACGGGCAAGACCATCTTCGAGGCGCCGGAGTACATCGCCCGCAACGGCCAGCCCAACCAGGTGCTCGGCTATCTGCCCACCGATGAGGAATGGCGCGCCCCCAACATCCACGAGGATACCCCTCCGGGCGGCCTGACCCGCCCCATGGACTTCGGCAAGGGTGAGAGCCTCGACGGGGACAACAAGCACAAGGCCTGGTTCTTCTACCTGGCCCGGTTGTGCAACCACTGCTCGTATCCGGCCTGCCTGGCGGCGTGCCCGCGGACGGCCATCTACAAGCGGCCGGAGGATGGCATCGTGCTCATCGACCAGGCCCAATGTCGCGGCTACCGCAAGTGCGTCGAGGCGTGCCCCTACAAGAAGCCCATGTACCGCGGCACCACGCGCACCAGCGAGAAGTGCATCGCCTGCTACCCGCGAATCGAGGGCAAGGATCAGGAGGCCGAAGGAATCCCCATGGAGACACGGTGCATGGCCGCCTGCATCGGGCAGGTGCGCATGCAGGGCCTGGTGAAGGTCGATTCGCGGAACACCTGGACCGAAGACCGGCAGAACCCGCTGTACTACCTCGTGCACGTGGCCAAGGTGGCCCTGCCGCTCTATCCGCAGTTCGGCACGGAGCCCAACGGCTACTACATCCCGCCACGCTGGGTGCCGATGCGCTACCTCGAGCAGATGTTCGGCCCAGGTGCAGCGACCGCCGTGGAACGCTATCGCTATCCGGATCGAGAACTGCTGGCCGTTCTGCAGCTCTTCCGACGATCCAATCACATCATCGCCCGCTACGAAATCCAGGAAGGACCGAAGGTGTGGGAGACGCAGCGCGACGGCAAGACCTTCGAGATGTACGACGACACGGTGATCGCCTTCAACCGCGCGGGCCAGGAGATCTTCCGCACGCAGGTCGAAGAACCGGTTTTTGTGCGTCCGGCGATGCACGCGAATTCGATTTGAGGGGGCACTCATCGTGAATAGCGCAAACAACAAAGTTGAACAACATCGAGCCCGGACGATTCTCTATGCCACCCTGGCCACCGGCTTCCGGTATCCCGACCCGGTGGTACTCGACGAATTGGCAGCATTAGGGCAGCAACTCTCGGCGGTCACGGCGGAAGGCTTGAATGCTGAAGAGTCAGCGGTGTTCTCCCGATGCAGCTTGACCGGCGAGCCCGTCTCATTGGATGCACTGGAAGCCGACCACGTACGCCTCTTCGGTTATGCCGTGCGCGGATCGTGTCCGCCGTATGAGCTGGAATACGGCCGGAGCGAGATTATCCAGCAGGCCGCCATGCTGGCGGACATCACCGGTTTCTATCATGCGTTCGGGCTCGAACCCGACGAGGCGGCCCACGAACGGCCGGATCACCTGTGCACGCAATGCGAGTTCTTGAGTGTGCTGGCCGCCCGGCAGGCACACGCTATCGAAGTCGGAGATCCAGAGGGGTGCACCCGGTTGCACGACGCGGGCGGAGCGTTTCTGGCGGAGCATCTGGCGCAGTGGCTCCCCGCTTTCGTGCACCGGGTGCGGGCAGCGGATGGCGGCGGATTTTACGGCCGATTGGCGACATTGGCTGCACAGTTTATAGACGCTGAGTGCCGTCGGTTCGATATCCGATCGGGTCCGGAGTTGCTGGAACTGCGACCCGCGGACCCGAGCGCGGATATGGAAATGGCCTGCGGTCCGGAGGAATCGTGCCCGGGCGGATCGGATGCCCTTGTGCAGGTCGGACTGGATACCGTTTCGAACGGCCAGAGTTGAAGGTCCCCATGAAAATAGAATTCGATTCATCACTGATCGAGCAGGGCGTGTTCCTCGCTGCCCGGAGGGATGCAGGCCGTGAACAGGCACTGCACACAGCGATTGATCCGTTGTATGGCCTGCCGCCCGGCCAGGCGCGTGAGGATGCCTTTCGGCGGACGTACGGAGAATTCTTTATACGCTTCCGACTCGATCGGCCCTTGCGTGAATTGATTGATGAGCGGCCGCTGATCGGCACGTGCGTCGCCCGCGGAATCGTACGTGAAGCGATGCGCGGCAAGTCCGAGGCCGCGGAGCTGCTGGCTCGTCCGAATGACGCCGTGTCGTGTCGGTCCGAGTACACGCTGGTCATCCAGGTGTGCCCGGAGACGCTGCTGACTCCGGAGCGATTGTTCCCGCGGATGCGCCGCGAGCTCCTGCACGTCCACGACATGCTCGATCCGTCTTTCCAGTACACGCCTGCGCCGCTGAATCGGCGCGATCCCGTCAGCAACCTGCGTCTGGACCGCTACCGCATTCTCTGGGACATCTATGTGGAGGGACGCCTTCAGCGGGAGGGCCGCGCCGAGAGGTGCAACCGGCAGCGGTTGACCGCCCTGCTTCAGCGGGCGTTCGGCTGCGATGAGCACACTGCTCAAAGAGCATGCCAACGACTGTTCACTGCGGACCAGCTTTCGCATCCACAACTCTGGCACTGGGCGTGCGAGCCGGCTGGACTCTGCAGCAGCGATCAGCCGGACTTCTCGCCTGAATGTGACGTAAAAACTCTCGAGACCGCATGTCCATGATGCTGAGCACCCTGCACGAGCCTGTTGCCACCGCACCGCTGTTTGACGGCTGTGGCCGTCGCGTGGATCACCTCCGCGTCTCGGTGACCGAGGCATGCGATCTGAAGTGTCAGTACTGCCGGCCCAGTGCACGGGCGGCGCGGCACGCCCCCGGGCTGGATGACCGGGGGCGCATCGCCTTCATCGAGGCACTGACCGCCGAGTGCGGCCTGCGCCAGGTGCGCTTCACTGGAGGTGAGCCGCTCCTGCACCCTTCCCTGCCAGACCTGATCGCGGCCGCGCGGGTCGCCTGTCCGGATCTGCAGATGGCCCTGACCACGAACGGTCAGCGATTGAAAGCCACGGCCTCGTCGCTGCGCGCCGCCGGTCTGAACGGACTCAATGTGTCGCTGGACACGCTGGATGCCCAGCGGTATGCCGCGCTGACCGGCGGCACTTTGAACCGAGTGCTCGACGGACTTGATCAAGCGGCGGCTTGCGGGCTGGCCCCGATCAAGATCAATGCCGTGGCGCTGCGCGGCGTCAACGATGACCAGCTCGACAGGCTTGTCGAATGGAGCGAGAGCCGCGGCTTCGAACTTCGTCTGTTGGAAGCGATGCCCATCGGGCCGGCGGCCGAGTTCAACCGGCAGCACTTCTACGCGGCCGACGAGATGCTCCGCGCTCTCGGCCGCCGCTACCGGATTATTGAACTCGGCCGCCCGGCA
>BTUC01000567.1:0-4197 GCA_045863575.1 Phycisphaerae bacterium | reverse complement strand
TTCGCCCGCCAGCTCCTGTATCGCCTGGTACCGCACCTGATCGAGTCCGGCCGCTCTCAGTGCCCGCTCGAATACCGGAAGCATTTGCGCTTCCGTTTCGCCACCCAGGTGGTTTCGGGCCAGTTTCAGCAACGCCGACCAGGCCACAGGTCGAATGCGCGCGGAACCTTGATCCGCCGCCTCCTGTAGCGTGGCCTGCATTTCGTCGCCGGGAGCGTCGAGCCGGCCGGTGACCTGCCAGGCGGTGACGCGCACCTCAGCACTAGCATCCTCTCCCGCGCGCTCGATGACCCGTCGTGAAGTCTCATCCACGCGTTTCGCCAGCACGTGCACCAAGCCGGCCCGTACGGTTGCATCGTATTGTCCCATGATGTTCGAGATTGCTGACGAAACCTCTTTGCCGGGAAGACGGCCGAGACTCTCGAACACGCGATCCCGGACGGTATCGTCGGGATCAGCGACGCCGGGGAGAAGGACCTCCAGCGCCGCCGACCCGGCCCGTCGCGCACCCGCGACGGCCGCACAGCGCAGCGCCGGCATTGGGCAGCTTTTCAAAACGCGTCCATACATCCGGAGCGCCAGATCCTGATCCGGCGGGGTCGCGGTGTTCCCGGTCGCCTCTGAAGCACCACGAGCCAGCAGCCGATCGGCGAGTTTCAGGTACGAGTTGGTCACGGCTCGTTGCACGCGGTGCGAGCCCTGCTCCATCGCTTGACCCAGCAGGGGTTCGGCCTCGTCAACTCCGATCTGGGCCAGCGCTTCGAAGGCGGCTAAGCGAGGTTGTTCCTCTGCGCTTCCAGCCTCTGCCAGCAAGAGCTCATCCGCCTCTTTGTCGCGAAGGAGACCCAATGCTTGAATCAGTCCGACCCTTATCCGGCCGGTGGTTTTCGGCAGCGCCTCGCGCAGGACCCGTCGGGCGCCGGTGCTTCCGTTGGCCAGGAGCGCCTGACGTGCCGCCTCGGCCAGCTCAGGCTCGGCCAGGCACACGGCCAGCGCCGGAAGCGATTCGTCACCGGCCGTGATTTGAAGCTGGATGATGAGAAACCGCTTGACCTCCACCGAATGGTGCTCGGAAAGCTGCCGGCACAGGGCGGAGCTGAACGGCTCCCGCTCGGCGTTCGCGTCCGGCCGCGCCACATCCAATGCCAAACCGTGGAGCACGCGTGCCGCCTTGTGGCCCTGGATCGTCTGTGCTTCATCGAGCATTCGGGCCAGTTGATCGACCGCCTCGGCCGCAGTGTTCGCCAGCTCACGGACCGCCGTCTTGCTGATGGCCGGCTCCGCCGCGGCGGCCCGGTCAATCCGCTCCGTTAGTGACCCGGCGCCGCTGACTGCCGGCGCGAGGGCCAGCAGCCATCCGAGAATTGGGTACGTCAAGGTTGCCCATCCAACCAGCTTCATTGTATGCCACCCACAGGAGTTGTTCTGCCCTCAAGAATCCATCACAGATGCCACGGCGCCCGCATGGGGAGATTGACGAAGCGGTTGGCTTGTTCATCGCCAACGAACCGCTCCGCGGCCGGGTCCCAGTGCAGCCTGCGACCCAGGCGAATGGCCAGGTTGCCCAGGTGCAGCAGGCTGGCCACCCGGTGCGATGCCTCCGCGTTGCCGCCGGGCTGTTTCCGCGTGCGCAGGGCGGTTTCGAAGTCGATCATGGCCGGCGGATCAGGGTGCCGGCTCATCTCTTCCAGCAGGCCCGGAGGGTCCGTACGCCCGTCGTGGTACAGCCGGCCCTTCGGCCCTTCAATCAATGGGAGGCCACGGGCGAGCGCTGGTCCCCATTCGCCACTCGAGCAGTGCAGCGTCGTGCCGTTCTTGAACCGATAGGTGATCGAGCCCCACATTCCAATCGCGTCGGAGTCCACCGGCCAGGGCGCGGTGGCCTCGATCTCGACCGGGCCGGTCTCGTCTGCGCCGAGCGCGTACTGAATCGGATCCAGATAATGGGCTCCCATGTCGGCGAACCCGCCCCCGTCATAGTCCCAGTACCCTCGGAAGCTGCCGTGACATCGGTGGGGGTGATAGGGTTTGTCGGGCGCGGGGCCCAGCCAGAAATCCCAGTCCAGGTCGCGGGGCGGGGTCTGTGGGGCAAGATCGCTGCGGCCGCTCCACTCTCGCACCTTCCAGTTGTAGTCGGGAGGACCCATTCGGACGGTGAGCGGCGTGCCCAGTAACCCGCTCAACACCAGCTTTCGGAGGTTCACCTTCTCGTAGCGTCCGAACGTGCCGATGTGGAATACCCGGCCGTAGCGCTGGATGGCTTCCACGACCGCGCGGCCCTCGTGGATGAATCGGGTCATCGGCTTCTCGCAGTAGACATCCTTGCCGGCCTGGGCTGCGTGGATTGAGATCAACGCGTGCCAGTGCGGCGGCGTGGCGATGTAGACGACATCCACGTCGGTGCGGTCGAGCACCTCGCGGTAATCGGCGTAAGCCTTGCAGCCGGGTCCGGCCTTTTCCATCGCCGGTGCCATGCGCTTGCCGTATACATCGCAGACGGCGAGCGTCGCCGGGGGTTCGCCCGGTTCGTTGCGGCGGATGAGATCCCGGCCGCGCCCGCCGACGCCGATGTATGCGCGGGTGAACACTTCGCTGGGCGGCGTATACCCGGGCCCGCCGAGTACGTGGCGCGGCACAATGGACGGGAACCCGATGGCCGCGGTCGCGGACACCTTTAGAAGCGCCCGTCGCGAGATCCGAGGATTGACCATGATGCACACCTCCGCGAACGCATGCTAACGCACGGCCGCCGGTTAGGACAAGGCCACATCACCGCGAGACGGACACCATCAGTTCCGCAGAGAGGTTCTCGGTCCGTCGATGTTCATCGAGAAGCCGCCATCGCGCGCCCGAGGTACTGCTGGCGGCTGGGGAGTCTTTGAAACTCTGCATTGCGCTGGATGGTCATCCTATTGAGGGGTCGAGACGTTCTCTGGGGAGCGGCGCACATGCTCAAGACGCAGATCGCTTTGCACTTCGCGGGCGGGGGCGCCTACTTCACAGGCGTGGCCGTCATGCTACTGGCTGCCGTGATCGCGTTGCATCGGCGGACGAGGCGGCAACGGAAATCGGCCAGACTGCTCATCATGCTGGGGGTCGTGTTCGTGCTCTTGTCCTCCACGCCGGCGCCCTGGCCGCTTTATGCGTGCTGGTCGATCGCGACGACCCTCTGGATGAGCCTTCAGTGGCCATCCAACGCGGCCATGCCGAAGCTCACCATCAGCGCGTCTGTTTTTCTGATCGTTGTCTGCGTGGCGGCGGTGGCATGGGAACTGCCGCGGCGGCGATTGCCGCGTCTTGGCCCTCAAGGCCGCCTCACGGTGTACGTCATCGGCGACTCGATCAGTGCCGGCCTGACCCGCGCCGATCACACCTGGCCAAAGGTGCTCGCGGCGGACCCCGCGATTGAAGTGATTGATCTCTCCAAGGCCGGCGCGATCGTCGAGACGGCCATGCTCCAGGCCCGGCAAGTGCGTTCAGGAGTCTCCGTCGTCGTGCTGGAGATCGGCGGCAACGACCTGCTCGGCGGCACATCAGCCGCCGAGTTTGAGAAGGGCTTGCGGAGATTACTGACGCATTTGTCCGCACCCGACCGGCGGCTGGTCATGTTTGAGCTGCCCCTGCCGCCGTTCTTTCACCGGTATGGCTGGATCCAGCGCCGGCTGGCCGAGGAATTCGACGTGTCGCTCATCCCCAAGCGTGTCCTGGCCGGTGTCTTCGCCGATCGCGAAGCTACGCTGGACGGCCTGCATCTTTCCGACGCCGGCCACCGCCGTCTGGCGGCGACGGTGGGCCAGGTTTTTCGGTAGGCTCAACGGTTGCGCAGATGTGAATGCCGGGTCAGGCGGTTGTGACCCGCGCCGGCTCTTCTTCACCGCCGGGGCACGTGTCGCCCTTGCGGACCTGGGGCGGCAGGCAGATCGTGTCAAAAGCGGGCTCGTCCTTCTCGCTGGCCTCGGCCATCTTGCGGACGGCCAGTTCGCCGGCGGCGTACCAGGATACGTCGACGGAGGTAATCGCTGGCCAGCCGGGGGCTCGCCACAAGGAAGCGTCGCAGCCCACCAGGCTGGTCGCCTCCGGCACGCGAAGGCCGGCGGCTTGGCAGGCCATCAGCGCTCCCACGCCCAGTACGGAGGACGCCGCGTAGACCCCGTCCGGCCGGAGTTCTCTGAGCCGCGGTGTCAGCCACTCCATGGC
>BTUC01000566.1:0-4205 GCA_045863575.1 Phycisphaerae bacterium | reverse complement strand
GCTCGATGCAGATGGCCGGCGAAAGACCCTCGACGTGCTCGACCTTCGGCTTGGCTACCTGGCCGAGGAACTGCCGGGCGTACGAGCTGAGCGATTCGACGTAGCGCCGCTGGCCCTCGGCGTACACGGTATCCAGGGCGAAGCTGCTCTTGCCGCTGCCGGAGACGCCGGAACAGACCGTAGTCTTGTCGCGCGGGAAGCGGACGGTGATGTTCTTGAGGTTATGCTGCTGAGCGCCGGTGACGAGGATTTCGGTGAGCTCAGCGCCGGCAGGGGCGGGATTCCGGTCCGAAGACGTTCCATTGCCTGATGAGGCGCTGTTCGCAGCAGAGCTGTCCTTGTCGCGGGAAGCGCCGTTGCCTGACGTGGGTACGTCGGCGGCCTCAACCCCCCCTAACCCCCCCTTTGCAAGGGGGGGAGAAGGTCTACGCTCCCCCTCGCAAAGGGGGACAGAAGGTCCTCTCCCCCCCTTTTGAAGGGGGGGCTGGGGGGGGTTAGGTTCGCCAGAGGGCCTTCCGAACGCGTTAAGGCCAATACCTGCCTCCAGGCTCTCCAACCCCAGCACCGGCCGCAGCGCCCGGCCGGTGAGTGACGCCGCGCAGGCCGCGACTTCCTCCGGTGTGCCCTCGGCCACCACGCGACCGCCGCCTTCGCCGCCCTCGGGCCCCAGGTCGATCACCCAGTCGGCGGTCTTGATCACATCCAGATTGTGCTCAATGACCACCACCGTGTTGCCCGCATCGACAAAGCCGTGCAGCACCTCCAGCAGGCGGCGGATGTCCTCAAAATGCAGCCCGGTGGTTGGCTCGTCGAGAATGTACAGCGTGCGGCCGGTGGAGCGTTTGACCAGCTCGCGGGCCAGCTTGATCCGCTGGGCCTCGCCGCCCGACAGCGTCGTCGAGGACTGTCCCAGCTTGACGTAATCCAGCCCCACGTCGTGCAGGGTGCGCAGCATCGATGCGACCTTGGGGATGTTGGCGAAATGCTCCAGCGCCTGCTGAACGTCCATGTCCAGGACGTCGGCGATGCTCTTGCCCTTAAACAGGATCTGCAGCGTCTCGCGGTTGAACCGTCTCCCGCCGCACACCGGGCAGGTCACCCAGATGTCGGCCAGAAACTCCATGTCCATGCGGTTGGCGCCGTTGCCCTCGCAAGCCTCGCAGCGCCCGCCACCGGATTCACCGCTGGGGACATTGAAGCTGAACCGCCCTGGCTTGTAGCCGCGCACCTTTGCATCGGGGAGCTTGGCATAGAGCTCCCGGATCTGGTCGAACACCTTGACGTAGGTCGACGGGTTGCTGCGCGGCGTGCGCCCTATGGGCGTCTGGTCGATGTCGATGACCTTGTCGAGGTGCTCCAGGCCGTCGATCCCGTCACAGGCCCCGGGGTCGACGTTCTCCGCACCATTCAGCTCGCGCGCCAGCCGCTCGCGCAGGATATCGATCACCAGCGAGCTCTTCCCGCTGCCCGATACGCCGGTTATGCACACGAACCGCCCCAGCGGGAAGTGGACATCAATCCCGCGCAGGTTGTTATGCCGCGCCCCGCGGACGACGAGCCACCGCTGGCCGTTCGCGGCCGCAGCGGAACCGGAAGGGACTTCAGCGCTTGGACCCCGGCGTTTGGCCACTTAGATCCCCGCCTCCCTTGCGAGTTGATCGTCCACGTCAATACAGGTTACCGGCTCACCGTGAATACTCGTGGACACGGATCCAGTGACTGCATAGAGTACTTGCTGGTCCTCAAGCGCCCCGCACAGCTTGCGTATCAAAGGTTCGTTGTGGTCACTCGGTTCGTTTTGTCCCTGGCTGCCCATATTATCCCTTTCGTGCCCACTTTCATTCCCACTTTTCACTTTCGCACTTTTCCACTTTCTCAATTTCCCGGCTGTTCACTGGCCGCCTTGATCGTCCCACGCTTCTCCACCCGCTCCACCGGCCGTCGCTGGCCTGGCACCTCGATGCGCTTCTTGCCGGCCAGATAGGCGCCGGTCAGCGATTTGCCGCACTGGGCGATCTCGTCGAGGCTTCCCACTGTCACCACGTGCCCGCCGCGCACTCCCGGCCCGGGGCCGAAGTCCACGATCAGGTCGGCCGCCCGCATGGTCTCCTCATCGTGCTCGACGACGATGACCGTGTTGCCCATGTCCCGCAGTCGCTGCAGGCTGGCCAGCAACTGCTGGTTATCGCGCGGGTGCAGCCCGATCGACGGCTCGTCGAGCACATACAGCACGCCCACCAGCCCGCAGCCGATCTGGGCCGCCAGGCGGATCCGCTGCGATTCACCGCCCGACAGCGTGGGGGCGGTGCGCTCCAGGGTCAGATAGTCAAGCCCCACGTTGGACAGGAACTCCAGCCGGCCGCGGACCTCCTTGAGCACTTCCGTGGCGATCAGCGCCTCTGTCGGGGTCACCTCCAGGGCATCGAAGAACGCCCGCGCCTCGCGGATGGACCGGGAGCACAACTCCGAAAGATTCAATCCGCCCACGCGCACGGCCCGGGCCTGCGGGTTCAGCCGGGCTCCGCCACACGACTCGCACGGCCGCTGGCGCATGAACTGCTCGTAGTACTCGCGTACAAAATCCGCTTTGGCCGACTTGTATTTCGACTTGAGCTCGGCGATGACCCCTTCGAACGTGCCGCCGTGTTTCCAGGCCCGGCGCCCGACGCGCCATTCATACGTGATGTGCGCATCGCCGGTGCCGTAGAGCAGGGCATCGCGCGCTTTCTGCGGAAGCTTTTTCCACGGCAGATCGATGTCGAAGCCGACATACTGGGCCACGCCCTTGTAGATGTGCCGCCGCCAGCGCCCGGGTCGGTGTCGCATCGGCGCGATGCACGGGTCATAGAACGACAGCGACGGGTCGGGCACCAGCAGGTCCGGGTCGAAGTCGTAGCTGGTCCCCATGCCATCACAAGTCATGCACATCCCGGTGGGGGAGTTGAAGCTGAACAGTTGAGGAGACGGCGCCTCAAACCCGATCCCGCAGGCTGTGCAGGCGTACTTCGACGACAGCACGAGATCGGCGGTCAGGCCGCCAGTGGCCACCTCTGCAAAGGGAGCCTTCCGACCCGGCCGGCGTTTCTGGCCCTTCGATAGCGCAGCGGGAGGCACCGGTTTGCCCGTCGGCTCGGCCGGGGCGACCACCACTGTCCCGTCCCCCAAGGGCAGGGCCGCTTCCACCGCCTCAACCAGCCGAGAGCGGATCCCCTCGCCAATGGTCAGACGATCAATCACCACCTCAATGTCATGCCGGTTGTTGCGGCCGAGTTTGGGAGCCTCGGACAGGTGGACGACCTGCCCATCGATTCGCGCTCGAACGTAGCCCCTGCGACGGAGGTCATCCAGCAGATCGACGTGCTCCCCCTTCTGGCCCCTTGCGACGGGTGCCAGTATGAGCACGGCCGTGTCTCCCGGCAGGCTCAGGATGCGCGCGACGATCGATTCGGAAGTCTGGGCGCTGATCCGCCGGTCGCACTGCGGGCAGTGCTGTCGGCCCGCACGGGCATAAAGCACCCGCAGAAAATCGTAAATCCCAGTCACTGTCCCGACCGTGCTGCGCGGATTCCACCCGGTCGCCTTCTGTTGGATGGCGATCGACGGGCTCAGGCCGCTGATCTGGTCCACATCCGGCTTGGCCAATTGCCCCATGAACTGCCGTGCATAGGCGCTCAGCGATTCGATGTACCGCCGCTGCCCCTCGGCATACAGCGTATCAAAGGCGAGACTGCTCTTGCCGCTGCCCGAAACGCCGGTAAAACAGATCAGTCGGTTGCGGGGCAGTTCCAGGGAGACGTTCTGGAGGTTATGCTCGCGGGCGCCCCGCACTCGAATCACGGGCGAACTCATCGGTACAGGCCTTTCGCGCTGAATCCGGCAGCGTTCCGGCGAAAATCGGTAAACCGGGTATTGTAGATCGGCGTGCCGCGTGGACCAAGGACCTCCGCCAAACCTCGGATCGTCCGGGCGTGTCTAGACTTCCATGCGGGACACGGACCTGTTGTCCAACGCGAACCCGCTGCAGAGGAATACAAACATGAAACGCATGAGCAGGTACATCATTCCCATCCTGATGGTCGTAAGCCTCGGCCTGCTGACCGGCAGCGACATCGAGTGCGAGTTCGACGGCTTCCCCGGCCGTGGCTGGTTTTATCCCTACTATGGCTACGATTACGTCGAGGTGGTGGACGTCTACGACGTTTACT
>BTUC01000565.1:0-4218 GCA_045863575.1 Phycisphaerae bacterium | reverse complement strand
GGCCAGACCTGGGAATTCACGGATCCGGAACATCGCAACCACTGCATGCACCAGACCTGCGTCATGTGGTGGCAGGGTTACGTGGGTCGCCCGCACGATTTCCATCCGACCAATGTGAGCGACCCGGGCTGCCACACGCACATGCGCGGCCTGGATATGTCGAGGGAGAAGATCAAGGCGTATTGGGGGTTCCCGAGGTCGTGAGCGCTGCGCTCGACGGGCGATGGAGGGTCCTGGCGCTGCTGCTGGTGGCCTGGGCCTCCTGCGGACGCAGCGGGCGGTCCGGGGGAGACGGGACTGAAACCGACGGAGAAACGATCGAAATGCCTGCATCCGCGGACGAGCTTCCGAATTACCTCGAGGTACGGCAGAGCCCGGTCCAGGACGGCCCGGGCGTGGCCATCCGGCTGGCCCCGGCCCCGCGCGGCGGAGCTTACTCTGCCGGCGAACCGATCGTGCTTCATGGCAAGTACGGGGCGGATGCCGCGGCCGATCAGCGCGCGGACGGCAGCCCGCTCACCCGCCTGATCGTTCGCGTGGGCAAGGTCGGGGAGGACCAGCAGACCGAACGCGCGGTGCAGGAATCCCACAATCTCCCCCCTCCCCAGGAACCGCCCGCCGGCGGCGATTACGTGGTCTACGGCTATTTCAATCTCGACCTGGCGAAGTTCTCGAAGCTTCCGCGTGAGCCGGGGCGTTACTGGGTCTCGGCCGAGCTGTTCGAGTACAAGTCCAGAAAGCTGGAGTTTGAAGTGCGATGACCGTAACCGCTACTGATCCCTTAACCGGCAACCCGGCCCAGGCCCTGCGCACCGCCCTGTTGCGGCAAGCCAAGCCTGGCGGGGCCTGGTACGCCGTGCTGGACGCCGCCCAGGACGCGGAGTCCCCGCAACGGGCGCGGGATACGGGGCTGCGGACGCAATCGCTCTATGCCGGCGAATTGGGCGCCCGCTTAGACCACGTGGCCCCCCACCTGGCGACGTTCGATCCTCAGGGCGCTTTCGCTGATTGGCTCTTTGCACACTGGAACGAAAACCACGGCATCCTCCTGCAATCGCAGGCGGACTTCCCGGAGCTGCGCCGCCACTTCAGGAGTTTTCTGCTGGTCAGGGACCAGGCGGGTCGTCGCTATCGCTTCCGCTTCTATGATCCGCGGATTCTGCGCGCCTTCCTGCCAGCCAGCACGCCGGCGGAGGCCAAGGAGTTCTTCGGCCCGGTATTGAGTTTTTACGCTGCCGACCGCTTCGCGCGGTCGGTGATGGTGTTTTCGATGGGAACCAAGGGTCTGTTGATTGAAACGGGAGGACGATAATGAACTCGATCGTCGAAGCGAAGGTCAGGGATTATCTGCGGAACTGGCTTCACTACGGTCCGGTGGAGTGCGGCACCGTCGTCGGCAAGATGACCGAACACGCCCGCGTGGCCGGCTTCGAGTTGGACGACCGGTTCGCCTTTGCCGGACTGGGCGCCGGTCCGGAGGCGCGGGTCGCCTCGCGGATCGTCGGCCGGGCGATCGGCGAATGGGGGGATGAGACCTCCGACTACGCGATTCGTAAAGAGCTCGACGAATGGCTGCGCAAGACGCCGCGTCGAAGCCTGTGGGGCTTCTGACCAGCTCCGATTCGCGAGCGGGAAGCCGATCACGACTTGCCTCGAACGCTCCCGGGCTGAGCGTTGGCGTGGATTGACACGAGCCCATCCGCTGCCGGCGCGCTCGGCAGCGGATGGAAAGGCTCGACCTGGATTTGGAGTAGTCAGCCATGGCCGTCATGCGCGATCTGAGCGCCGCACAACTTGTCTTCCAGATTGTGGGCGGAGATCCCGACCAGTTCCACGTGATCCGCTACCGCGGAACAGAAGGTCTCTGCCAGCTCTTCCGCTTCGAGCTGGACCTCGTGTCCGTCGAACCGGATATGGACGTCGACAAGATCGTCGGCACGTCCGCCGTTCTCCAGGTCAACGGCAATGATGGCCAGCGTTTCTTCCACGGAATCATCAGCCGCTTCGAGAGCACCGGCGAAGGGCCCGGCCAGGCCTACTTCCGCGTTGAAATCGTTCCCCAGCTCTGGCTGCTCACCCATCGCTATCAGTCCCGGATTTTCCCCACAGGCAAAACCGCTCCGGAGATCATCCAGGACGTGCTGACCGGGGCCGGCATAGCTTCGGACCGCATCGATACGAAGGACCTGGCCGGCACTTATCCGCAACGCGAGTACTGCGTGCAATACCGCGAGACGGACTACAACCTGGTCTGCCGGTTGATGGAGGAAGAAGGGATCTGGTGGTACTTCCGGCATTCGCAGGAAGGGCACGTGCTGGTGCTGGCCGACGGTCCGCCCGGCTACAAGCCGATCGAGGATCCGATAGCCCTGCCGTTCATGCCTCCCACCGGCATGAACGTCAATGAGGAGCACATTTTCCGATTCCGCCGCTGTCAGACCATCCGGCCCGGCGGGGTCACGCTCAACGACTTCAACTTCGAGGACCCCGAGCTCAACCTCGAAGGCAAGCACGACCTGGGCCGGGACAAGGGCCTGGAATTCAGCGACTACCCCGGCGAGCACAAGGACCAGAAGCGCGGCGCGGATCTGGCCCGGCTTCGCGCGGAGGAGTTCGAAACCAGCCGCGTGACTGCTACCGGCCAGAGCAACTCGCCCCGGCTGGGTCCCGCCCGCATCTTCGAACTCACCGAGCACCCCACGGCCGCCCACAACGGCCGTTACGTGGTCACTTCCATCACCTATCAGGGCAAGCAGTCCACGGCCCAGGCCGCCGCTTACTTCTCCGGCCGGACCAGCCTGCTCGATCGCGGCACGACCCAGTCGCTGATTGCGGCACGACAGGATCAGAACGGCCCGGTCCGGACCCTGGCCGATGCCCTGTTGCAGATTGGCGGCCGCCTGGCCCTGGCGGACCCGGCCGCCCAACGCTCGCTCTCCACGTGGTTGTACCACGCAGGGCAGGTCGTGCGTGATCTGGCCACCAGCGCCCACGCGCTGGGCGGTCATCCGCTGGCGGCCCTGGCTATTCCCGGCCTGCTGGGCGATGGCCTGGGACCGGGGCTGATCGATTTCGATGCGCCGCTTTATGAGTGCCGGTTCGAGTGCATTCCCGCAAGCGTCGCTTTCCGGCCGCCCCGGGTCACTCCCTGGCCGGTCATGCGCGGCGCGCAGACGGCCCGCGTGGTCGGCCCCACCGGCGAAGAGATCCACACGGACGAGTACGGGCGGGTCAAAGTGCAGTTCCCCTGGGACCGACAGGGCACATACGATGACAACTCCTCCTGCTGGATTCGCGTCAGCCAGGGCCTGGCCGGCGGACAGTACGGCATGCTCTTCCTGCCCCGTGTGGGCCAGGAGGTGGTGGTGGATTTCCTGGAGGGCGATCCGGACAAGCCGCTCATCGTCGGGCGCGTCTACAACAAGGACCACATGCCGGCATACAAGCTGCCGGATGAGAAGACCAAGAGCTACATCAAGACCAACTCCAGCAAGGACGGCGGCGGCACCAACGAGATCCGCTTCGAGGATCTCAAAGACTCCGAGCAGATCCTCATCAACGCTCAGAAGGATCTCCACACCCGCGTGGGCAACCAGGAACGCCGTAACGTGGGCGAGACGCAGCACCTGGTGGTCACCAAGGAGCAGCGCACGAAGATCGGCGAGCACCGCTCGGTTGAGGTAGTGGGCAAGGACGCGCTCCACGTGAAGGATACCCGCAACCTGATCGTGGACGGCGACGTCATCGAGGACTTCAAGTCGAATCATGCCCACAAGGTGGCCAGCCAGTTCTACATCAAGGCCAACGAGCTGGTCATCGAGGCCGACAGCGGCATCAGCCTGAAGGTCGGCGGCAATTTCGTGCTCATCGATTCCTCAGGCGTGAAGGTCAAGGGCACGAAGGTCGGCCTGAACAGCGGCGGCTCGGCGTTGTCCAAGTCGGCGGCCGACTCGCCCGCCTCGCCCGCCGCTCCGGAGGAGACTGACGAGGTCAAACCCGGCAAGGACAAGAACTACTCCGGCCAGCCCTCCGAGCTGCCGCCGGTCGAAGAGAAACCCTACGAGGGTCACTGGGTGTCGATCGATTTGCAGGATGACCAGGGCAATCCCGTCGCAGGCGAGTATTACGAGATCACCAAGCCGGATGGCAGCGTGATCGAGGGCACGTTGGACGTGAACGGCTATGCCCGCGTGTGGGTCGATACTCCGGGTCAGTGCC
>BTUC01000564.1:0-4219 GCA_045863575.1 Phycisphaerae bacterium | reverse complement strand
ATCTCCATGCCACGACCACCCAGCACGTAGGACGGTCGGACCATGAGCGGATAGCCGATTCGCTCCGCCACCGCGAGCGCTTCCTCGAGGCTGCTGGCCATTCCGGAAGCGGGCATGGGGACGCTCAGGCGCTCCATCATCTGACGGAAGCGGTCGCGGTCCTCGGCCAGGTCGATCGTATCCGGCGTGGTGCCGAGGATCTTGACGCCCTCGGCGGCCAGTTCCTGGGCGATGTTGAGCGGGGTCTGCCCGCCGAACTGGACGATGACGCCGTCGGGCTTTTCCTTGCGGTAAATGCTCAGCACGTCCTCGACGGTGAGCGGCTCGAAGTACAGCTTGTCCGACGTGTCGTAATCGGTGGAAACGGTCTCCGGGTTACAGTTGACCATCAGCGTCTCGTAGCCGAGGTCGCGGAGGGCGAACGCGGCGTGGACGCAGCAATAGTCAAACTCGATGCCCTGGCCGATGCGGTTCGGCCCGCCGCCGAGGACCATGACCTTGCGCCGGTCGCTCACCGGCACGGTGTCCACCGCGTTGTAGGTCGAGTAATAGTAGGCCGCGTTCTCGACACCGCTTACGGGCACGCCTTGCCAGGCCTCGACCACGCCGAGGCGTTCACGGTGTGTGCGTACGGCCTTCTCGGCAATCCCCAGGATTTTGGCGAGATAACGGTCGGCGAAGCCGTCGCGCTTGGCGCGGATCAGCAGATCGTCCGGCAAGGATCCGCCCTTGTGCCGGAGAATCAGCTCCTCCAGTTCGACCAGCTCTTTCATCTGCTGGATGAACCAGGCCTTGATGTGGGTCAGCTCGTGAAGCTGTTCGATGGTGGCGCCTTTGCGCAGGGCCTCGTACATGACGAACTGCCGCTCACTGGTCGGCTCGCGCAGCATGGCCAGCAACTCGTCGAGGCCGCGGCGGTTGAAGTCCTTCGCGAAGCCCAGTCCGTGCCGGCCGTTCTCCAGCGAACGGATCGCCTTCTGTAGCGCTTCCTTGTAGTTCTTGCCGATGCTCATGACTTCGCCGACGGCGCGCATCTGCGTGCCGAGCTTGTCCTGAGCGTCCTTGAATTTCTCGAAGGCCCAGCGGCAGAACTTCACCACCACGTAATCGCCGGAGGGCGTGTACTTCTCCAGCGTGCCGTCGCGCCAATAAGGGATCTCGTCGAGCGTGAGGCCGGCGGCCAGCCGGCTGGAGACCAAGGCGATGGGGAAGCCGGTGGCCTTGGAGGCCAGCGCCGACGAGCGCGACGTCCGCGGGTTGATCTCGATCACCACCACGCGTCCGGTGCGCGGGTCATGGGCGAACTGGATGTTGGTGCCGCCGATGACCTGGATGGCCTCGACGATCCGGTACGAGTATTCCTGGAGCCGGGCCTGCAACTCGGGAGCGATGGTCAGCATCGGGGCGACGCAGTAGGAGTCGCCGGTGTGCACGCCCATGGCGTCCACATTCTCGATGAAGCACACCGTGATCATCTGGTTGTTGGCGTCGCGGACGACCTCGAGCTCGAGTTCCTCCCAGCCGAGCACGGACTCCTCGATGAGGATCTGGCCGATCAGGCTGGCGGCGATGCCGCGGCTGGCGACCGTCCGCAGTTCCTCCACGTTGTAAACCAGCCCGCCGCCGGTGCCGCCCATGGTGTAGGCCGGGCGAACGACCACCGGATAGCCGAGCTCGGCGGCGACGTTTTCCGCGTCCTCCACGCTGTAGACGGCCGTGCTGCGCGGCAGGTCGAGGCCCAGCTTCTTCATGGTTTCCTTGAAGGCGATGCGGTCCTCGCCGCGCTCGATGGCGTCCACCTGCACGCCGATGACCTTCACGCCGTACTTGTCGAGCACACCCGCCTTGTGCAGCTCGGAAGCGAGGTTCAAGCCGGACTGCCCGCCCAGGTTGGGCAGCAGGGCATCGGGCCGCTCCTTGGCGATGATCTCCGTCATGGCCTCCAGCGTGAGCGGCTCGATGTAGGTGATGTCCGCCATGCCCGGATCGGTCATGATGGTCGCCGGGTTCGAGTTGACCAGCACGATCTGGTAGCCCAGGCTGCGCAGGGCCTTACAGGCTTGCGTGCCGGAATAGTCGAACTCGCAGGCCTGACCGATGACGATGGGGCCGGAGCCGATAATCATGACTTTGCGGATGTCACTGCGACGAGGCATAGAGCACTCCAGGTGCGGTTCCGGTTGCGGTCATCAACACGATCGCGGGGGGGTGAGGCGCGGAGGACAGGCGGGCCAGGCGGCCGGCGTGGAACTCACATCACGGGCGGCCGGTCCGGTCCTGAGAGATGCCGAGCACTACCGCGGTAACAGGCCTCCCGCGAGCATAAACCCCGCTGATGGTCCCCATCAGTCAGGTGAAACATGAATATCGCCCCGGAGGGTAGGTGTCAACGGCGCGATATCCGCGAACCCGGGCACAAGGAAGAGGCGACGGGGCAGATACCCCTGCCTTCGCTTCACCATCAAGGCACAGTGGGACGACCGTGGATTGTATGCCTAACGGCGGTTTCAGTGCGGCGAACGGCCCGTTGCCTGCCCAGCCCCCACCCTGACCCTCCCTCGGAGTACCGGGGGAGGGAAATACAGCCTCACGCCTATGGCCTCAGGATTGGACCAGGGGGACGGCTTCCTGCAGGACGCGGTCTACGACCGCGTTCATCGTGTCGCGGATGCGCGTGCCGGCGGAGAAGGTGTGACCGCCGCCGCCGAGCTTCTGAGCCAGAGGCAGCACCGGCGTGCCGTCTTCGCCGCGGAAGTTGATGCGCACCACGCCGGGATCACCCTCAGAGAAGAGCATCGCGATGCGCACGCCCGAGAGCGAACGCGGGATGGAGACCTGGTCGTCGATGTCTTCCGGGGTGCAGCCGGCGGCGGTGATCTCCTGGTGGGTCAGCGTGCTGTAGGCGATCCGCCCTTCGGCGGTGAGGCGCGTGTTGTGGTAGACCGTGCGGATCAGGTCGAACTCGCTGCGCCGCTGTACGCGAAGGAAGCGCCCGATCCGCTCGATATCCGCACCCGCCCGGACCAAAGCGGCGGCCGCATTAAGTGCATCGGCCGTGGAGTTGGGCAGCGAAAAGCCGCCGGTATCGGAGTGGATCCCCGCGTACAGCAGCGAGGCCGTGGGGCCGTCGAGCTTCCACCCCGCGGCCACAATCAAGCGGTAAACCAGCTCGCTGGTGCTGCTGGCGGAATCCACCACCCAATTCACATGGCCGAAGTCGGGATTGGTGATGTGATGGTCGATGTTGACCACGAACTTGCCGGCGATGGCGTCCCACTTGCCCGGAACGTTGACGCGGTTGGTGCCGGCGGTGTCGACGACGGCCACCACGTCGGCCTCTGCGACCCGGGCGGCGCCGGCCAATGGCACCTCGGCCAGATCAAGCATGAAGCGGAGCTTCTCCGCGACGCTGTTCCGCTCGAACACACCCGCGGCCATCCCGGAAGGCAGCGCCCGGGCCAAGGCCAGCACGGAGGCAACCGCGTCGGCGTCAGGGGTCACGTGACCGGCAATCACGGGCTGGCGGGCATTCTGCAAGGCGTTGATCAGCTCGATCGGTGGTGTCATGCCTGCTTGCTCTTCATAGCCTCGATGAGAATACGGGCAGTCGACTCGCGCATGACGCGCGGGTCGGGCAGACGGCCGCCGGCCAGAGCCTCGCGTACGTCACGGCCGCTGATGGGAATCGGCTTCCAGCCCTTCTTCGCGCACTCATCCACCAGGCCAACGCGGCCGAGTTCCTCGTAGTAAGCGGCGAAGCCGACCTTCACCGGCTTGATGAGCAGCTCGCCGCTCAATTCGTCGAAGATGCGCTGGGCTGCCAGCGGGTCCCAGATGTCCGAGCCGTCGTCATAGGGCGCGTCGGCATGCTTGCGGCCAATGATGATATCGGTGAAGCCGAAGTTCTGGCGGTAAATGCCATGCATGACCGCTTCTTTGGGCCCGGCGTAGAACATCTTGATGTCCAGGCCCAGAAGCAGCGTCGTGTCCAGCAGGTCATACCCGACCGACTTCCAGAGTTCTTCGTCCTTGTCACCCTGGCCAAGCTGCTTCGTGGTGATGAGCGCCTCGTAGGTGCGCATGCGGGTGGCGGCATCGACGTCGTCGGACTTGGTTTCGCCGATGAGCGGGTTGAGCACGATGCCGGTCTTGTGGCCCTGGCGCGTGAGCACCTCGCCGCCGTAGACCAAGGCATACTCGTGGGCCCGGTGCAGCGGGT
>BTUC01000563.1:0-4296 GCA_045863575.1 Phycisphaerae bacterium | reverse complement strand
CTACCAACTCGATGGCCAATTGCCGTCGTGCGCGGTGACAGAATCCTCAATCATCTGAACCACGCGAATCGTCTCGTACTCGCTTTTGATGTCCTCCATAAGCCTGTACAGGGAATGAGCAGCAAGTGAAAGCGCAACGCCGGCGCCGATCAGGACTGTCCAGCTGAATAGCCGACCTGGTCTCATTTCAGCTTCTTTGGCTGTTAGCCCGCATTTTCCGCCTTCGCTATTTCAATCCTCACGTCGTTGTTCAGCGCTCCGGCCAGGGCCGCGAGTTCCTTGTGCCAGTTTATTGTGGTCGGCGCGACCGGGTATTGACGGCCGCGGCGCCAGTCGCCGATCAGCCAGTAGCGCAGGCGGCCGCCGTTGGACGTCTCCATGATCATGCGGCGCTCCTGCGGCTCGTCGACGTGGCGACGGAAGGCACTGGGCGCGCCGATGAGGCCCATGCCGATTTCGCCGATGACCGGCGCCTGGAATCCCCACGTGCCGAAGTACCCGGCAGCGGGGTTTCCGAAGACTTCCTCGCGGGCCAGCCGCATGAGGCCGGGCGCCAGCAGCACTTCGCCGGTCGCTCCACTCGCCGCGACCCGTACCTCCGTCTCCTGCCGGTCGGCGTAGATGAGGCAGGTCAGCCGCAGCTTGAGCTCGGGGCTATCCGGCACGATGTTCTCGGCCGTGATCTCCACCGCGCAGCGCACCGGCCCGGCCACCAGCTCCTTCTTGGTGAACTTCACGTTCCCTTCGCCGGCCGGGTTCTGAGCCGGGTAACCCTTTTCTCCCTCGTAGAAAGTCAGCCCGCCCAGCCCCGATGTCTTGCCCACCAGCAGCGCGTCGATGCCCCACTCGACCTCGTCGTGGTAGCTCTTCTTGCCGATGGTGGGATACAGAAGCTGGTCGGTCTTCTTGCCGAAGAAGTCGAACTGGCCCCAGTACGCGCGATATGCTCCCCGGCCGGATTCCCAGCCGATGTTCGGCGGCACCCAATCCTGGGCCGAGGCCGTCCGGGCGGGAAACTTCGCATCGCTCTTGCCCGGCCCGAAGTAGAGGTAGAACGTCGGGCTGGACGCTCCCTTCACGTCGGCCAGGAAGGTGAGCTCCGGCCCGATCACCGGATCGGCCTCATCGACCTGGTGGGGGATCTGCCGCCAGTCGAGCCAGCGCTCGGGGGCCACCACTGCGCAGTTCTGGGGGTTGAAATCGCCGGCCACGGCCTGGATCTGCTTGAGGGGGATAACCATCGGCCAGCCCTCGCGCAGCGGGCCCGTGCTGTTGTTCACCTTGAGCGGGATACGCTGCGTGAACGCGCCGAAAGAAGCCGGGTTGGCGATCGGCGTTCCGGGCACCATTTCGCGAATCGCGTCGGCGGCCGCGCGGTAGTCGCCCTGTGCGTAGAGCGCCTCGACCTGCTTCCAGCCAGAGTGTTGCTCCAGCCGCGATTTGAGCGCGGCGAGCATCCGGTCGCGCACGAGTTCGACGTAAAGCCGCGCGCCGGCGGGCGTCTGGCGCATGCGAGCGCCCAGCTTAGTTTCAGGCATCCAGGCTTCGAGCTTGGTGAGGAAGAAGACCTCCGCGGGATCCGGACGGCCGGACCGGCTCATGGCCGCGAAACGGACTGCATCAATGAAGTACTGGCTGTCGGCCAGCGTTTTCTCCAGGCCCACCTGGTAGGGGACGGCCACTGCGTTGAGACTGACCTCCACCTCGCGCACACCGTCGCCTGGCATCTGGAAGTCGAACTCGATCCGCTGATCGGCATTCACGTCGATCTGGCGGCGGTCGAAAACGCCGTCTTTGTTCTCGTCCAGGTACAGATAGCGGGCGTCAACCCGGCCATCGAGATCGAAGTCCACGTGCACCCAGCCCTCGCCAGCCCCCTTGAGGTGGAAGCGCTGGTCGGCCGGGTGCCAGTAGAGCGTCAGCGGCGAGACCGGCTGTACGCTCACCTCGTTGCGCTTGTTGAGTGCGCCGCAGGTCGGCCCGCCAATCTGTGGGAAGTTCTCGGAGGGATGGGCGATGACGCCTTCCCATCGTTCATGGGGATCATGCCGCACATTGCCGTCGGTGTTGGCGTTCATCTCGTCCCAGGTGAGCACCGCCTTCGCCCAGGGGGCCTTACGGGCGAAGCTCTCCGCGTCCTGTCGGCGCAGCCATCGGCCGGTCGGGATCCCGCGCAGGGTCATGCCGGCCGTGATCTCCTCCGGAAGGACCAGATCAGACGCCGGCGTGTTCTCGTTGCGCAGCCAGCGACTGCCGGGGGCGATGGCCGTAATGGAGAAATCGTAATCGTGTGCCCGCCGCGGGCTGGCGTCGTCGTCGGCGTCAAAGCTGTAGCGCAGCGCCTCGACCTGCTCGGCCAGGCCCGAGAAGCGGATGACCACTTCGCTGGCTCCATCCCCGTCAGGGTCATAAAACACGAACGGGTTTTCCCAGATGGAGACCCAATGATCGGAATCCTCGGTCAATCCGAAAGCAACGAACGTCTCGTCGCCGCCGAAGTGGCTGTGCCACTGGCACTCGGGCTGCTGATAGGTCAGGTTCACGTCGTACCAGAGCAGGTTGTCGTCGCCGTCGTCCCGGCCCCACCAGACGCGCAAAGCGTCCGCGCCCAGGTAGTGATCCTTGGGTGACCAGTAGTACAAAGCCATGTCGTCCACGTCGCCGTCGCGATCCGTGTCGGTGTAGTCGATGACCACGTCGACCGTGCCGTCGGCGTTCCAGTCTCCCACGTACAGATCGCTGTCCAGATCAGGCCCCTTATGGGCGTCCAGGTCGCCGTCCTCGTCGATGACCCGAACGAGCAGCGGTTGGGATTTCTTCTGGTGGCGGGGAGAACCGTCGATGTACCACACTTCGTCGTTCTGCCCGTCACCATTGCGGTCGAGCGTCAATGGCTCGTTGGCGGGAAGCGCCTTGACCTTCTCTACGGTGGCAGGATCGAGCTTGACGGCATCTCCAAAAACACGCTCGAGCAGCTTCTGCTTTGCATCCTGCGCTCGGACCATGACCGGCAGGATCAGCAGCGTGGTTATTCCGGCCGTGACGCAGTAGCTTGTCTGTCCAATCCGAGATCGCACTACTCACCTCCGAACACAAGCGTCGACTAGTTAACGCCCGCGCGTGCCACTGCTGTGTCAGCAGTGCTTGCATATCCAGGATATTCCTCTTGCCGCCAGCACTGCTCACAGAGCAGTGGCACACGGGCCAATGGGACCAGCGGTTTAGCCATTGCTGTCGTATTCAATCTTCAGATGCTCGCGCGCGGGTCCCGCCGCGACGATTTCCTCCAAAATCTCCCGCACGGCCCGCCGCTGTCCCGGCCACGTGTACCGTTCGAGCGCCTCCTGGGCCTCCAGCCATTCAAACGCCTCGTGCTCCGCGTTGAGCTGCACCACGTCTTGGGGCGATACCTCCACGGCGAAGCACGGACAGTGGTGCACGGTATCTTCCTGGGCCGAGTAGAAGGTATTGACCGAGTCGATCTGATAGAACGCCTTCGGTTTCAGACTCGTTTCTTCGCTCAGCTCCCGCAGTGCCGCCTGCCAGGCCGTCTCGCCCGCTTCAATCCGGCCGTGCACCGATTGCCATGTGCCGCCCAGATACGCGCCGGCCGATCGAAGCAACAGCAGAAACTCGACGCCGCACTCGATGCGGCGGAAGACATATACATCGACGATCTCACACGCGACGCGGGGCATCACTTCTTCCCGGCCCGGACGAACAGGTTCCCCGGGAGTTGTCGCGCCAGTCCCTTCAGCTGGAGGGTAATCAGCGTCGAGGCGACTTTCGAAGGCGTCCGCCCGGTGCTCTCGGCGATCAGCTCGAGCGAGCGCTCCTGATGATCGAGCACACCGAGAATCGCCGCTTCGTCTGTGCTGAGCTTCGGGCCGGCGGTGGGGGGGCTGCCGTCGCCTGCGGAGGTCGCCGCGCCGCGCAGGGCTTCGCCCACCTCGCCCAGTTCGTCGAGCACGTCGTCGGCGCAGGTCACCAGCTTGGCGTGCTGGTCGCGGATCAGCGCGTTGGTTCCTCCCGAGAAGTCCGAATCCACTCGGCCCGGCACCGCGAACACCTCGCGGTTGTACTCGCAGGCTCGTGCGGCCGTCGAGAGCGATCCGCTGCGTTGGGCGGCTTCGACCACCACAACGCCCAGCGACATCCCGGCGATCAGCCGGTTGCGCGGCAGAAAGTTGTCCTTGTGCGGAGCGGTCTCCATCGGCAGGCTGCTGATCAACGCCCCCTGCTCGACGACGCGGTCGGCCAGTTCCTTGTGCTCGGGGGGATAGATGCGCGCCAGCC
>BTUC01000562.1:0-4321 GCA_045863575.1 Phycisphaerae bacterium | reverse complement strand
GGGGGCCCCCCCCCCCCCCCCCGCCCCTCCCAGGAGCCCGGGGAGTCGTACGCTTCTGAAGCCGATAACCCGGTGCACCAACCACCGGGCACCCCATCCCGAAGACATGAGCATCGTTATTGTTCCGCCCCGTCAGGGTTGGTTATACTATCGAGCAGGAAGACTACAGTCGCTGAGTTGATCAATGGGAGGAGATGCGATGCCCAGATCCTGGTCGACGAGCGCGCACTGCGTGCGGCTGGCGAGCCTGGCGGCCGTGCTGACCCTGTCGCTGGCGCCTAACGTACAGGCCGGGCCGCGCTGGATGCTGGTCTACTACCGGCAGATCGGCAACCACGTAAACGGCGGCGCGTTCACCGTGGAGAATCACCTCTTCCGGGAAGACGGGACCAAAGGCGCGGGCATTGGAGTGACCAACCAGTTCAATCTCGGCTTTCCCGTGTGGGGTCAGACCAATGCGGACGGCTGGAACCGTATCGATCCGGATACCAGCGCCTACCGGGACGTGCGTATCTATCAACCGCCGGTCCCCACGGATCAGACGCCGAACTTCTACCATTACAACCCGAATCATGCGTTCGGACGATATTCCTTTGAAACGCACTGGATGTATGTGAACGACGATGCGCTGGTGACAGCTTACCCCACGATGCCGGTATACCACTACGACCTGGTGGCGGGCATCAACAATTCGCAGTACGTTGAGCCACCGGGCGCGGAGAGCGACGCTTTCTCACTGGCGCTCTGGACTCAGCCGGTGTACCAGACATTCGTCGTGCCCCAGGGCATCAACCGGATCGTGAGCTGCAAGTCCTGGACAGTGGCCCAGCGGCAGCACCGGACGGTGTGCAGCATTCACCAGGACAACGGCGGTGCGCTGGCGAGCTGGCCGCAAGTGGGTCCGGCGAAGACTTCGCGGCTGCATCACGACTCCGAGTTCATGCCGGTGGTAACGAACTGGGCGCTTCAGGACGTGCCGGTCACACCGGGGCAGCGCTACGCGCTGAAGATTCGGCCGGAAGACAACCAGGGCTTCAACGTCTATGCCACCAGCAACGACAACTATCCCGGTGGGTCCATGACGCTGAATGATTTCGCAGTCCCCCACCGCGACCTGTGCGCGGTGGTGGTCGGCGTGCGCTATGGGACCATTGAGCAACCAACGATTGCGCGCAACCCGGTGAGTTTCACGCGGCAGATCAATATCGGCGAAAGCCTGGCCGATGACACCTTCACGGTGAGGAACTCGGGCACGGGTACGCTCACCTATGCGGTCACAGACAACGCGTCGTGGCTGTCGGTGAACCCCTCGAACGGCACGTCGAGCGGAGAGACGGACACGCTCACCATCGATTACCTGACCGCGGGGCTCGGCGAAGGCCTTCATAACGCCACGGTCACGATCACGGCTGCGGGGGCAACGAACACACCGCAGACCATTGCCGTGAGCCTGACCGTCCTTTCGCCGTTTGCGCCCGTCGACCACGATGAGGACGGCGACGTGGACATGGAGGACTTCGGCTGGTTCCAGCGTTGTTACACCGGGTCTGGTATCGCGCAGACCGACCCGGGCTGTGCGAAGGCGCGGCTGGACGACGATGACGACGTGGATCTGGGGGACTTCGGGCGATTCCAGCTCTGTTTGACTGGGGCGAATCGTCCGGCGGAACCGGACTGCGCGGATTGACGCGTTGCCCCAGCGGACGAGACAGAGGTCCTCCGATTCGGAACCGGAAACTCGGCAAGCGGCGGAACAGGGAGGCTGCAGGACCCACGCGTTCAGAGGGCGCCTGCTGCCAAGCCGAGTGGTTCCGGTATCGTAGCCGGGTGCTTCGCCAGCAGATGGCGGTACCAGGCCAGGTAGTCGTCCACTTCCCGATTCAGGTCGAAGCGCTGGCGGGCATCGGCGGAGGCGTTCTCGCCGAGCCTACGCCGCATTGATTCATCCCTGAAGAGCGTCTCGACGGCCGCGGCCATACCTTCATCATCGCCGCAAGCGACCAGCGCCCCGGTTGCGCGCTCCGCGGTCGCTGGTGAGACGCAGCGCGGCGTCCCGGGGAATGGCAAGGCGTGGATCTGTTCCGGGACGCCACCCACAGCCGTACCGACCACGGGCGTGCCGCAGGCGAGGGCTTCGAGGACGGTGTTCGGGAAGGTATCCACGCGGGCCGCGTGGATGTACACGTCGGCAGACTGATAGAAATGGGCGACGGCCGCGGGATGGTGCTGAAACGGCACGAAACGAATTTCCGCGTTGCCGATGTGTTCGGGTGGCGCAGTTTCGCCCAGGGCGACGAAGAGCAATTGCCGGCCGTGAATGCGTCCGGCCAGGCGGGCCACGGCCGAGCGCAGCGTGCGGTAATCCTTCCAGATGTTGCCGCGAATGCCGCTGGCGGCGAAAAGCAGGATGTGAGCGCTCTCGGGCAAGCCGGTAGCGGCACGGGCAGCGATCCGATCAGCCGGGCGGAACACGTTGAGATCGACACCGTTGGGGATGACGCGCGCTTCAGCGACCCCCGGCGCAAGCATGGACTGTTCGACCTTATCCATGAGCCAGCGGCAAGGCGTGGCCACGTGCAGGTGCGAGGCGGCGAAGATGTCGCGCTTGCGCCGCCAGTTCTCGGCGGTGGCATCACGGCGAATGGCCGGGTAGAAGGTCAGATCGGGGCAGTTACCGCAGCCTGTGCGCCACCGCTCACAGTCGAAGGAGTGGGCACAGTGGCCCGAGAGGAGCCAGGCGTCGTGCAGTGTCAGCACGACCGGCACCTGCCGGCTCAACCAGGGCAGAGCGCGCAGGTCGAAATACTTCTGGTGCAGATTGTGGCAGTGGACCAGGTCCGGCGGGCGCGCCGTCAAGTCAAGCAGCCGCCAGGTGCCGGGATAACGGAAATCTTCGCGACCACGCCAGCTATCCCACAGGCCTTCAGGCTCCGCCAGACGATGCACCGCCCGGCAGAGCAACCTCGCGCCTGGCAACCGGCCGTAGACGGGCTGAAGGCGGTGGTGAACGCGCCACCAGAACCTGGACCAGCGACGCGGCGTCTCATGGTTCGGCAAAACCAGGACATCCGGGTCATCGCTGCGTTTTCGGCCGACGGTGAACCACGAATCATGGCCGCGGCGACGCAATGCGTTGAACAGGTCCCACGCGACACGTTCGGCGCCACCGTGACGATCGAACATACTGACCTGAAGGATGCCCAGGGGGCTCTCATCCACCGGACCACTCCTCATCGATGCGGCGGGCGAATGTGTCGGCATCCCAATCACGGACCACGATCCTCGGCCATTGAAAGGCATCGACTTCGCCCCCGACGAGGCCACGGAAGTTGGCGCACGCCTGGTCGTAGCCTGCCTCCCGAGCCAGGCGGATGGTGGTGGCGGTGTAGTCCTTTCTCGTGCCGTAGGGATAGGATAACGTCACCACCGGCCGATCGAGAATCGCCTCCAGCGACGATCGACTCACGGCCAGTTCCCACGCCTGCTCTTCCGGTGAGATGGCCGAAAGCACAGGATGCGTGACCGTGTGGGCGCCGACGTCGATCAGTCCCCCGCTACAGAGTCGACCTACATCCTCCCGCGACATGATTCGGTGGCTGGAACGAGGGGTGCGCCGCACGCTGGACCATCGCGACAGTTCCTCCAGCAGCCGCTCCCGCTCCGAGTCCCTCAGTGGACGCAGCAGGTCGCACAGCGAGGCGTACAGCCGGGCTCGGGCAGATGGACACTCAGGCGACAGAACGTTCCATTTTGTGATCCCATTGAGGTCGGCTTCGCCACAGACAGCGGATTCACCCAGTTGCCAGCAGAATCGTTGGTCGCCGGTCTGCAAGTGCAGCGATTCGGGGAGCCTGGCGGTGGACAGGAAGATTCGTTCCAGCGCATCCCACCAGAGTTCGCGGGTCCCGTTCAGGTAGCCGGTCGCGACGAACACGGTGGCAGGGATGCCGGAGCGCTCCAGCAGAGGCTTGGCGTTTTCGAGATTGTCGCGGTACCCATCATCGAACGTGAGGGCAACCGCTCGAGGCGGAAGCCTTCCTTCCTGTGCCGCCGCCAACATCTCCCGCAGGCTCATGGGCGAGGCGGTTTGGCGGAGGATCTCCAGGTGCTCGGCAAAGCGCCGCGGGCTGACCGCCAGCAATTGGGGGTCAAGCACCGACTCGTCCACCCGGTGATACAGCAGGACCAGGCCGCCGCCGCTCATGATGTCCCTCCGCCGGGCTTGACCGCCCTCGCGGTGATCAGCAGTTCGTAGTCCGGATCGCGGTAGTCGAGTTCCTCAGGCGACAGCTCCTCCGCCGCCAGGCCGTGGAGAAAGGCA
>BTUC01000561.1:0-4342 GCA_045863575.1 Phycisphaerae bacterium | reverse complement strand
CTTCTTCCCGGCCTGCTGCATATCGCCGAAATCGGCATCCAGGTCCAGCTCTGCCTGGACTCGTTTACCGGCTGGAACATCGACCTCTACGCTAACTGGGACGCCAACATCTACAACACGGCCAACGGCGGAATGTGCGGCCGCCCGAATGACTACTTCATCAATGCCCAGGCGAAAGCGTACGCGAAGCGGCTGCTGCGCTATGTGGTCGCCCGCTGGGGCTATAACACCGGCATCCTCTGCTGGGAGTTCTTCAACGAGGTGGACGCGGTCGGGGGCTACGGGGCGACTTTCTGGGGGCATGAGCAGGAGATCGCCGACTGGCACCGGGAGATGGCCCAGTACGTGCGGTCGATCGATCCCTTCCGGCACCTGATCACCACCAGCTTCGCGGACGGCGGTCCGCGCTCGGCTTACGCGATCTTCTGGCAGATGCCCGAGATGGAGATCGTCCAGGTCCACCGCTACAGCATCCTGGTGCCCGAGGAGCACATCAGCCTGATCCGCAACGTCTACTCGTTCGGCAAGCCGGTGATCATGGGCGAAGGGACCAACGCCGGCCAGCCGCACGAGCTGGAGACTTCCGGAGGCAGCATCCACGCGCTGGCCTGGGCCGGGGCCGTGGAACAGAGCGGTGTGATGCCTTGGTGGTGGGACGGCTGGATTCATCCCAACAATCTCTATTGGCGGTTCACGCCGGTCGTAAACTACCTGGCCAACGAGGACTGGGCGCCGCAGAATCTCGGTCAGCTTTCGGCCAGTCTGATCTCCGGGCCCTCAGGCCTGCGGCTCTTCGGGGCCAGCGGACCACGGCACGCCTACATGTATCTCCGCGGCCTCAGCGACGGCATCAACGGCGTGCGCGTGCGGCTCAACTCGCTGACCGCCGGAACGTACAACATCGAGTTCTGGAACACCAGCCCGGGAGCCGTCATCTCGACGACCACCATCACGACCGCCGGGGCGCCTACCCTGGATATGCCAACCTTCCACTACGACCTGGCGGTGAAGATCAAAATCATATCCCCGTCGCTGCGGGTGACACCGTCAAACCTGTCGGCCGCGGCTGCCACCGGCACCAATCCTCCGGCGAGCTCGATATTTGTGAGCAACGGCGGCTCGGAAGTACTTCATTACACCATCGCAGACGACGCCGGATGGCTCACGACCGAACCCGCGGCAGGCAGCTCCACCGGCGAGGAGGACGTGATTGCCGTGCAGTACAACACGGTCGGACTTCTTGCGGGCGTTCACACGGCCACCATCACCGTGACCGACACGTCGGGCGCCAGCGCGCCCCGGATGGTCGAAGTCACGCTCACACTCACCTCGAGCCCCGGTGATTTCGATGGCGACGCGGACGTGGACCAGGAGGATTTCGGTCGCCTCCAGGTATGCCTCAGCGGTTCTGGGATCATGCAGTCCAATCCCGCCTGCCTGGCCGCCGACCTGGACGATGACAATGACGTGGATCAGACCGATCTCAATCTCCTGGCGGGCTGCATGAGCGGGCCGAACAGCCCGGCCGAGCCCGATTGCGCGGGGTAACTCCCGCTTTTATTCATCGGTGCCCGTTTTTGAGGGTGTTTGGATTTCCGGCTTGAAAAACAGGTGCGGGGGAGCCCCGTCGTCCGACGTGCTCGGCTTACGCTTGAGCCGGCGCCCGGCACTGGTGCGGGGAGCGCTGAGCGCCGCATTCTCCGGGCCGACCAGTGGATCGCCGGGTTGAACGGAAGCGAGTCGCTGCTCGATCTTGGCCGCGTACTCGCTGGACAGTTCAAAGCCAATGAATCGCCGGCCGAGCTTCTTGGCCACTGCCAACGTCGTTCCACTCCCGCCGAAGGGGTCGAGCACGAGGTCGTCCTCGTTGGAGCAGGCGCGGATAATCCGGCCGAGAAGCTGCTCGGGCATCTGGCAGCCGTGCCAGCCGCGGCGCTCCGCGAACGTGCCGGCCACGCGCGAGAAGTACCACGTATCGCTGTCCGGCGGGAATCGCTCGGGGATGTCCTGCGGCCGCAGAATGAAGCCGTCGCGCGTGGGCACGTCCGGGGGCAGGACGGGGGTCATCATCCAGGTATCGTCAGGAACGCGGCCGTTGGGGTCGGCCCTCTTGTCGCCGTACACCAGTTCCCGGGCCGACGGCACGCGGATATCCAGCGAGTTGAACGTGAACTGGTCCGGGTCCTTCACGAAGTGGAACAGGTGGGCATGGCTTCGCGTGAACTTGTGCTTGCAGTGCACGCCGAAGGTGTAGAACCAGATGACCCAGCTCCGGCAGTGCAGACCTAACTCGGCTGTGCAGGCCACCTTGAGCTCGGCTGCGTATTCGTCACCGATGGCGAGCCAGAACGTGCCGTTGGGCTTGAGCACCCGGTAGACCGCTTCCATCCATTTCTTTGACCAGGCGACGTACTCCTCGCTTTCGCGCCGGTCGTCGTAGACGTCGTAGTCGTAGCCGATGTTGAAGGGCGGATCGGCGAAGGCAAGGTCGACAGATCCAGCGGGCAGGACTGAGAGCCCTTGTACGCAGTCCATGCTGTAAATGCGGTCGAATTCCACGGGTCACCTCAATGTATGGTACCATTGGAGCGACAGGACGCAAGATGCTGTATCAGACCGGCCGTGAATTGTGGGGTGCTCACAGGAACGTCGGTCAGGTTTTGGTGCTTGAGGACATCTTCGATTCTACTGCTCCTGCCGGTCGCCACGGCCCTGGCCGTGCGGCGGCGCAGGTGATGGAACGAACGGAGCAGCCCGGGCGGTTGACGATGCACCCGACTGGACCGACCCTTGGTAGCCCGTCGGATCTTCTCTGGCCTGGAATGAAGGTAGAGGCAAGTTTTTGAAGCGGAAGCTGATGCGCTGAGGTTCACCGACCAACTCGGTCAGCGTGCAGGTGATTTTCTTCACCCTGACGCCCTCTGGAAGGGGGGCGAACTCCAGGTTTAGCGCGTAGCCCGGTGAGCTGCCACCGGTGTTCACTCCCACACGGCCGCCGCGCCCCGCGCCCGAACTGCCCGAGGCGCTGGACCAGCGGCTATCGGATCCACTACTGGCCGCGGCGCCCCCTCCGCTGCTACCGCCACCACCTACACCACCAACGCCACCGCTGCCACCGCCTACACCACCGCTGCGACCGCCTACACCACCGTCGCCACCTCCGCCGCCGCTGCCGCTACGGAACGTGTGCGTCTGGCCGTCGCTGTCTTCCAGGAGCACGTGCAGCCGGTCGTGGAGTCGGCGGAGAAAACGGACCTGTTCCCGGAAACCTTGCCGGCCCCTGGCGGCGGGTGGGGGAGAAATCGCCAGGCGGACCTGAATTCCTTCCTCCGTGGACTCCAGCCCATCGAGGTGAATCTGCGCACCCAGGATGCGGCGGGATGAACGCTGCTTGAGCGCGTTGCCCTCGAAAGCGACGGTTTGGACGCGGGCGTTGCTGACCAGCAGATCCCCGGAAAGAGTCTTTATCTGAGTGCCATCTTCGTGCTTGAGGTTGAGGGGCAGGGCGACGTAGCCGAGGGCGAGGGGCTGCCGCATGGCCCCCTCCTGGAACCGCAAATGTGCGGGCAGCTCGGGCGCTTCGATGGGACGGCCACGATCGTCACGGGCGCTGATCGGCCCGATCAGCGTGCACACGAGCGGGGTTTCCCGACCCTCAGGCCGGCTGATTTGCAGGTCCACGATGATGTCAGGTGGTTGATACGTGCCTCCGCCACCACCTGCTGCTGCTGCCGCGCCGGCGTGATAGCCGGGGCCTTCTTCCCAACGCTCTGAGCGGGTGGTGAAATTGGCTTCCAGGGGAAAGCCGCTGTCGACCAGCAGGGTCTGACCCGCCTGGCGAACGGCCTGGGCCGCGATCTCGAACGGCCGTGCGGCGTGGACCGCCAGCGGCGGCTTGCCCGCGCGACGCTCATCGGCGGTTTCCGTGCGGGCCGGTTCCTCGAGATTGTGTCCCGCGGCTGAAGCGGAGCGATTCGGATCAGGCTTGGGGGCCTGAGCGACGAGTCGCCACGGCAGCAGTCCCAGCAGGGCCAGGGACAGTACTGAGACAGACAACGGCCGAACCCAGCGGGAGCAATCATGCAGGTGACTCATGGCCTTCAGCCTCCGTTTGAGGAACTCGAATGATTCGACCACACCAACGGTGACCAGCGTACCGGAGGAAACTCGCACTCGCTGTGCCAACTCGACCAGCAGGTTGCCGTATTCAGCGGGAGAGCTGCCCCGGGCGCGGACGGCGTACGCATCACAGGCCAGCTCCTGGTTCAGGCGCAGCTCGCGAAGCGCCAGCCACACCAGCGGATGAAAGAAGAACAACCCCCATACGCCGGTGGCCAGCCAG
>BTUC01000560.1:0-4362 GCA_045863575.1 Phycisphaerae bacterium | reverse complement strand
AGCAACGCCACCTGGAAGGCACGTCGGGCCGAAGGATATACCCGCCGCACGGCGCGCTACACAGTACAACTCGCCTTCCAGGAGCACTTTGACGCGGCACTCGATCCGCCCGACTGGACCGCGGTTCAGTTCGATGACGCCGACTGGCCGTCCGCCCAGGTTTACGGCACGGCCGAGACTATGCCCTTCGAGCGGCTCGAGCCGCGCGGCCTGCCCCTGGAACAGGAGGAGCCGGCCGGCTTCGTGGCGATCACCGGCGCCTTCGAGGGCTCCAGTCATCCGGCCTGGCGCGGAGCGGAGGATGTCGCCTGGATCATGGCCGAGGAGAAGCGGCAGGAGGTCCGGAAGCCGATTTTCCAGAACCTGCCCGGCTGCCTGTCGTCGGCGGGCGATCCGATGGTGGTCCTGCCCAGACCCGAAAACCGTTTCGCGGCCGTCGTGCTGGATGCCGGCAGCGAGACGGCTGGATTCCTGGAACTGGATGTCGAGGCGGCCGGCGGAGAGTTCATCGACTTCTACTACTGCGAACATGTCCACGACAACGGCGATCCTTATATCCGGGCGAAGACGGGCGAACTCGTGCCTATGGCCGACCGATACCGTTGCCGACGGGGCCGTCAGCGCCACCAGTTCTTTGCCTGGAAGGGCTTCCGCTATTGCCTGGCGGTGTTTCGGGACGTGAAGCAGCCGCTGAAAGTGCATCGGCTGGGTTACACATTCACGACCTACCCGGTCGAGAGAGTCGGATCGTTCGAGTGCTCCGACCCGCTGCTGAACACGATCTGGAAGACAGGAGCCTGGACCCAGCAACTATGCATGCACGACGCGTACATGGATTGCCCGTGGCGCGAGCAGGCTCAGTGGTGGGGCGATGCCCGCGTGCAGTGGCGTGTGAATTGCGCCGTTTTCGGAGACCGGGCGCTGTTTGCGCGCGGCCTGCGACAGGCGGCCCAATCGCAGATCCACAACGGGCTCACGTATGGGCTGTTTCCCAGCGAGGCGCACGGCTGCATCCTGCCGGATTACACGCTGGTGTGGATCTGCTCGCTGTGGGACTACTACTTCTACACGGCCGACGATGCCCCGGTGCGCGCCCACTTTGACGGCGTGGTCAAAGCGCTCACCTGGTTTGAGCAGCATGCCGGGCGGGACCACCTGTGCGGCCATCCCGGGCTGGGCATGTGGCTTTTCCTCGACTGGGCCCCGCTCGACAAGCAGGACCGCAGCCTCACGTTCACGTTGCAGTATCTCGAGGCGCTCCAGACGGCAGCGGTAATGGCCCGGCACATCGGGCGTGACGCGGAGGCGGGCAGATACCAGCGGCTGGCCGGCCGGGTGCGGCGTGCGATCGTGCGCGCCTTCTGGGACGAACGCGGCCGGCAGTTTTTCGAGGGTTACCATCGCCTGAAGGGTAAGCCGTTCCGCCAGGTGTCCCAGCAAGGCAACGCCTATGCCATTCTGACGGGGGTGCAGCCTCGCCGGCAGGCGGCTCTTGCCGACAAGGTGGCCTGGATCTTCGAGAACCATGACCGCCTTTTTGTCCGGAACACCGGTGGCAATACCTTCCGCGAAGGCGCCTGGCACCCCATCGCATCCAGCTTCTTCTATGCCTATGTGCTCGAGGCGCTCTTCCGGACGGAGCGGCACGACACGGGCATGGCGGCGATCCGCAAGCTCTGGGGCAATATGTTGCGGCAGGGGGCCACCACGTGGTACGAGTCGTGGAACCACGGTCCCGACGTGTACGGCTACAGCAGCGCGTGTCACGCATGGTCGGCGAGCCCGACTTACCACCTGAGTGAGCAGGTCGGCGGCATCCGGCCGGCGGCTCCTGGTTTCGAGCGCGTGTCCATTGCGCCGCGAGCCTTCGACCTGGACTTTGCCATCGTGCGCACGCCCACGCCGCGGGGTCCCGTGGATGTGCGCTGGCAGCGCGTGGATGGCGGCCTGGAATGCGAGCTTCACCTGCCCAGGGGCGTGACCGGGCAGCTTGAGCCCGGTTCGGAGCGGGGTCGGATTCTCGCGCCCGGCCGTCACGCCCTCAGGATCCCCGAGAGGCGCTGATGCCGGGGGACCACCACCAAGGGGATTTTATTGTCCGCTGTTTAGTGGTTTATAGAACTTAAGCCTGCGTACGGCGGCATTGGATGCTCTCGCTTCCGCCGTTCCGCCCGCGCTGTACGCGGGCCGGTTTGTCTTGAAAGATTTCGCCTTCCTGTTCGAACGCTGTAGAATGGCCTCCGGACCGATAAAACCCGCCATCTGCCAGGAGGGTACCATGAACTCACACCGAAGCTGCTTGCGGTGGCCGGCCGCGATTCTGTGCGTGCTGCTGGCCCGGCCTGGTATCGCGCAGACCACCACCGCCCCGGGAGACCATGCCGACGGAGCCAATCCGGCCGCTGAGCTGGCTTTGAGCATTCTGCCTGCCCCGGCCGACGAGGCGGCCTTGCAGCAGCGCCTGGAACTCGTCCAGTCCGAGATCCAGAAGTTGCGTCCGGCCACGCAGCCGGCCACTGCGCCGGCGACAGTGCCTGAGACCCCCGCCACTGGACCGGAGCACCGGCTCTTCGAGGTCTTGAGCCGCTACGAAGCCGAAATTATCCGGTGGCAGGGGGCACTCAAGCGGATCCAGGAGCTCAAGAGCGATGCTTCGATCGAGGCCCTGTCCGAGGAGCTCGCCGCGTGGGAGAAGCAGCGAAAACACTACGCGCAGCAACTCACCCGTGATGTCCGGTACGCGCTGGATTCGCAGATCCAGGAAGCGGCGAAAGAGTTTCAACAGCGCGACGCCCAGTTGAAGGAACTGCGCACGCTCCAGGCCTCGCGCGAACAGCAGCTCGCCAGCCTCGCCGCTCAGAAGGCAAAGACTGAGGAGGCCATCCAGAGGACGCTGGCCGCGCTCAAGAGCGAAGTGGCCGAGCTTCGGCCGAAGCTGGAAGCGGCCGAGAACGCTCCGCAGCGGACCGCTCTACTGCTTCAGAAGCGGATTCACGAGTGGGAGCACAATCTGCAACTGCTGCGGGCGGGCTCCTATCCCGATGTTCAGGCCCGGCTGGCCCTTGAGCAGCAGCGCGACGCGGACCGGGTGAAACAACTGGCCGAGTTCACCGGCGTACTGCGCGAATACCGCGATAAACTCGCCCGTGCTCGCACCCAGTCGGAGCTGGAATATGCCCGTGAACAGCTCGCCCGTCCGGGTCTGTCCGTTCATGACCGGGCGTTCTACGAAGTTGTGCTGGCGGCCAGCGAGGGTCTGGATTACCTGGAGCAATTCGAGTCGCGGCATCGCAAGACACGCACTTTTACGGAATTTGACGAGCTGTCCGCCCGGTTGCAGCGGGGCGAGGCGTATTGGGGCAGCTTCATGGAATCGCTGCACCGTCGCCCCGGAGAATCGATCCAGTCGGCCTACCAGAAGATGGGCGCTCTCATCGAACGTCTACAGACCCTCCTGGGCGATCTGCAGGGACAACTCGACAGCGCCACGGATGCGCGCAAGGAGGTCCAGGATCGGTCCGAGGAATACCTTTTGCGCGTGGATGCGGCGCGACGAGCCTACGACGAGCTGATCGGCAGGCTCGAAGGTAGCGAACTGGTCGAGGCACGTCGCCGCCAGGCCGAGATCACCAGCGACATCCGCAAGCGGCTGGTGGAGAAGTCCGACGCGGCGATCAAGGAGCTCGGTGAACGCGTGCAGCATCTGTCCGATGCCGTCACGATGTTGGAGAAGCGGCTGGATCAGCTCTCGATCTATCGCAGTCGGATGTACTGGTCGTATCTGGTGGTGCCCGGAAGAGGACTGCTCCACCAGGACTGGACCGCCCTGCGCGCGGGGCTGGGGTTTATGGCCCGTGGTCAGGTGCCGGATGCCGAGCGGCTGGGCGCGTGGAGCCGCCGGGTCCGCGCCCAACTCGACGAGGTTCCGGTAGAGCGCTGGCTGATCCTGGCCGTCCTGCCCGCACTGGTGCTGTGGCTGGCTGTCCACGTCCGCCGCCGCCTGCTGCGCTGGGCCGCTGGTCGGGAGGAGGCATGGCGCGAGAGACTGGAGCTGGAGGCAGCCAAGGACACCAGCAAACCGCCCCCCTCTGTGAGCTTCGCCCAGCGCATCCTCCTGGAGGGCGCGCGTTTCACCGGGCGCACCGCCCCGATCGCTTGGCCGATGATCATGTTGCTGATGGTGCTTGTTGCGATCTTCACCGGCGACGCGCTCCTGCCCCTGCTGGTCATCGTACTCACGGCCATAATCTGCGCCTTTATCGGCAGCGAAGTGGTCCGGGCGTTGTTCAATCCTGCCCGGCCGACCTTCCGGATCATTCCCTGCACTGATGAACAGGCACGCTATCATCAACGCTGGCTGCG
>BTUC01000559.1:0-4371 GCA_045863575.1 Phycisphaerae bacterium | reverse complement strand
AGGCCGGTGCCGACAGCACCCTTGGCCAGGTCCAGCGGCTCATCCTCCAGGCGGAGGCCACGCGTATCCCGGCCATGCGCATCGTGGATCAGTACGCCGGCTGGTACATGCCCACTATTATCATGCTGGCCTGCATGGTGCTTTTTTTCACGCGGGACATGAGCCGGGCGATCTCCATGCTCGTGGTGGCGTGCCCCTGCGCGATCGTGCTGGCCACTCCGACGGCCATGGTGGCGGCGCTCTCGTGCGCGGCTCGCCTGGGCGTGCTGGTCAAGAATGTGGTCAATCTGGAATCCGCCAAGGATCTGACGGCCATCATCTTCGATAAGACCGGCACACTCACCACCGGCCAGCTCTCAGTGACCCAGATGCTGCCTGCTCCGGACGTGGACGGGGCCAGCCTGCTTCGCTCCGCGGCATCCGCCGAACAGATGAGTCGCCATCCGGTTGCTCGGGCCGTGGTGGAAGTGGCCCGAAAGGCGAGACTCAGACTGGAGCTGGCGAGTTCCTTCCAGGAGGTACCGGGGCTGGGCGTCGCCGCATCCGTCAACGGAGATGAAATCCTCGTCGGGCGAGCCGGCTGGCTGGAGAAGCAGGGTGCCGACATGAGCCTCCTGGAGAACCCCACATACCGGGAGCCCGACGGGCTCAGCACGCTTTATGTGGTGAGGAACGGCCGGTGCCTCGGATGGATCGGTATGGAGGACCGCGCCCGCCCCGAAGCCAGACAGGCCATGGCGGAGCTCCGCGAACTGGGAATCCGCATCCTCATGATGGTGACCGGCGACCGATGGTCCGTCGCTCGGCGAATCGGTGAGGAGATGGGCTGCACGCAGGTGCAGGCGGAAGTGCTACCCGATCAGAAGCTGGACGTGGTCGAGGGCCTGAAGACCAAAGGGCATCGTGTGGCCGTCATCGGCGATGGCGTCAACGATGCACCCGCACTGGCGGCCGGACACCTGGGCATCGCCATGGGCGCGGCCGGGAGCGATGTGGCCATCAACTCCGCCAGCATCGCACTGATGAACAGTGACCTGAGCCGGCTTCCCTTTCTGCTGCGGCTCTCACGGGCCACTTCGCGGATTATCTGGCAGAATATCGGCTTCGCGATCACCTACATCATCGTTCTGGAGCTTTGCGCCGCCACCGGATACCTGTCTCCCATGTTGGCCGCGGCCCTCCACACGCTGGCAGGGGCCATCGTGATCTTCAACTCCGCTCGGCTGGTCCGATTCGGCGAGCACCTGGCTCCCGCGCCAGTCGTCTCTTCCGGCGCTGTACCACGGCGTTCAGCAGAGCCCCCGCAGGTGCTGAGCCGTTCGACCGCACCAGCTCCCGAACAACGGGAGCTGGAAGCGGTCGGCTCGGCCACCTCGTGAAGGCGAAAATCACGAAGCGTTGACGTCCTGTTCCCCCCGGCAACGTCTTAAACCACCGACATCCGGGGGCGTGGCCTCACATTCCCTTGAGCAGGCGCTGCAGCATCCGTGCGTGGCCCGCTTCGTCAGCGGCGATCTCCTCGAGCTTCAACTTGAGCTCCACCAGCTCCAGCTTTTCCGCCAGTGCGGCGTGCATCATATAGTTGGCTACATCCTGCTCCTCCATCCGCACGTCGAGTTCGAGCATCTCTTTGACGGCCTGCGGCTTCTCGAACGGTTTGGGCGTAGTGGTGGGTTCGCCGCCCAGGTCAGCGATCACGTCGCTGAGAAATCGCGCGTGGCCGGTCTCGTCCTTGATCTCATCCTCGAACATCTCACGGAGTCGGGCGCCGTGCGGTCCGAAGCATTTGCTGGCCTGATAGTTGTAGCGGATGATGGTTCCCAGCTCCGCCGCCAGATCCTCGTTTAAACCCTTGATCAGTTCGTCCTTTGACACCGATTTCTGTTCCTTTCATGGTTTCACGTTCACTTGTGCGGACGCCGCGCAATTGCCGCGCCTGCGCACGAGGTGCAGATTCACGTCAGGCAGGCCACAGGCGTTGCCTGACCTCATTCCAGACGTTCCGCACGTCACCGGCACAACCATCAGCGGCGTACTCGACAACCGATTGCTCGTGGATCTGGGCCTCGGTCACGGCCCGGTCGTAGCGAACCTGACCCGCAATCGAGAGGCCGTGCCAGCCGGCTCGCCCCTGAATGGAGGCGGCAACCTCCGGATTCAAATCCCACTTGTTGATGCACACCAGCGCCGGGATCTCAAAGTGCCGCACCAGCTCGGCCACCCGCTCGAGGTCATGCAGCCCGCTGAGGGTCGGCTCGGTGACGATCAACACCAGGTCGGCGCCGGTGACCGAGGCAATCACGGGACAGCCGATTCCCGGGGAGCCATCGATCAGCACAAGGTCGATGCCGCGTTCCTCCGCCAGGCCGCGGGCCGTGCGTCGGACGGTGCTGACCAGCTTGCCCGAATTCTCCTCGGCCACGCCCAGGCGGGCGTGGGCCATCGGGCCGAAACGGGTGTCGGAGACAAACCATTCTCCGTTCACGGCCGGGTTCAGCTCGATCGCCTGCTCTGCACAAAACCAGGCACACACGCCGCAGCCCTCACAGACAGCAGAATCCACACGGAAAGTGCGCGGCACACGGCCATTGCCCGGCCCGTCAAAACGGATGGCATCAAAACGGCACAGCTCCTCGCACTTCCCGCAAGCGACACAATGGTCGGCCTTGATCCGAGCCCGCTGGCCCCCGGTGAATGGCTCGCGTTTGAGCACTTCGGGCCGGAGCACCAGGTGCAGATCGGCCGCATCCACGTCGCAGTCGGCCAGCACGCATTCACGCGCCAGCGCCGCGAAGGAGGCCACGATCGAGGTCTTGCCCGTCCCTCCCTTGCCGCTGATGACCACCAGTTCTTTCATCAGCCCGCACCTCTCTGAGCGGCAGCGGGGGCTCGCCTTGCCTTTTTGCTTTGCAGTTGTCTCCAGATCCGCTCAAACAGCACGCGAACGCTCTCCAACTGCTCGCAGGCCAATTCGCCCCGGGAGTAGGCTTCCGCGATCCGGCGGTCATCGGGGATCTCGGCCAGCACCTCGATGCCCTGGGCACGGCAGTAATCCCGCGTACGCATATCACCCATACCGGCCCGGTTGATCACCACGCCAAAGAACAGCCCCAGGGCGCGGACCATGTCAACCGCCAGCTTGAGATCGTGCAGCCCGAAGGGCGTCGGCTCGGTGACCAGGACGACATAGTCACACCCGCGCACGCTCTCGATGACCGGGCAGGAGGTTCCAGGTGGTGAATCGATGAAGGCAAGCGCCACATCCGGCACAGCCTTCCTGACCTCGCGGATAAGTGGAGTGCTCATAGCCTCGCCGACGTGCAGCAAGCCGTGCACAAAGTGGATGGCGCCTGCCCGACCGTTCTCCAGACGACCGATTTCCCGGTGGACTTCCCGTATCGCGCCGCCTGGACAGACGAGCGTGCAGCCACCACATGCGTGACAGAGTTCCGGATAGACCAGGACCGTCCGGCCCAGGCAAACAATGGCGCTGAACTGGCAGATTTCGCCGCATTCACCGCAGAGCGTACAGTTCGCCTGGTTCACCTCGGGAACCGTCCGCGTGACCGGTCGGCGATCAGCGATCTTTGGCCGGAGAAACAGATGCCCGTTCGGCTCCTCGACATCGCAATCGGCGTAGGCCACGCTCTGGCCACTGTCAGCGGCAACGACGGCCAGGCTGGTGGCGACGGTGGTCTTACCCGTGCCCCCCTTGCCGCTGGCTACAGCGATTTTCATCACGCACTCCTCATCAGAGCGCCACTCGTGTGCACTGCTCTGTGAGCAGCGCCGCACACCAAACCCGCCGAAACGACAACGAGTCCACCGCTGTAGCGGCCGCTAATCCCGCGGCTCTACGAGAGCACCCGGAAGCTCAGAAATGCGCCTCTGGATATCCGCGAGCGTGCTCTCTAATCGCTGTGCCTGTTCCTTCAAGAGCTGGATGTCCTGCGTCAAGGATGACACAGGCTCCTGACCCACCTCCTCCGCGGGCGGAGATCCGGCTCGTGACGGCTGACCAGCGGCATGGAACTGGTGCCGCCAGCCGCGGCCACGTCCACCCCCACGTCCCCAGCCACGTCCCATCCCACGGCCTCGCCCCGGCATTGGGTTCTGGTAGCCGGGCATGCCGACATCGGCGCAGTATCCAGCACCTCGGCCGGTCATCGGGCCGGTGCCCATCGGTCCAGTTCCATCTCCTGATGGCATGTGTATATCTCCTCGTTTGCTTTGCTCACGGCTGATTGGCCCCGAGCTGATTCACTCTTGTTCGTAGCGGCCGGCGTCTCTGCCGGCCGTTAACTCGCCGCTGTAGCGGCCGGCCTCTGTGCCGGCCGTTGCTTGAACAGTGCTGCCAACGATCTGCAGCAC
>BTUC01000558.1:0-4382 GCA_045863575.1 Phycisphaerae bacterium | reverse complement strand
CCACGCCGCCTGCAACCTTAAGTCGGGCGGCCCGGGATAAAGAAGGCTGTTGCTGGGCGCCATCTGCTCAGCGCCCAGACCGACCGGCCCCAGGAAATCGCGCGTCCGGTCGATGCGCAGCTTGAAGTTGTCGATGTCGGCTTTGCCGGCGAAGTAATCTTGACGCTGAGCGTAGTACTGTCCGTACCAGAGCGTGGTCAGGAACCAGGGCCCTCCGTTCCAATAGGTATCACCCCAGTAGCGGTTGATCAGATCCTGAAACTCGCCCGCATCGTTCACCAGCGGGTGATGGTTTCCGAAGCGGTCGGTGGCCACGCCATTGATGCGGTCAACCACGTGAGTGATGCGCGGATCGACCGGCGTATGCGTCTCGAAGGGCCAGGCGAGCCCGACCTGGCTGATGTCCGTGTTTTCCCCGTCCCAATCGAGACGACCGTTGAGCCCCGCGTGAATCAGGTCTGCCCGGCCGGAAAAGAGAGTCTCGTCGTTGTGGTAGTTGCAGGTGCCCGGACCTCCCGGGCAGACGTGCTCATCGAGCGTGTCCGCGATGCGCACGAGATCGCGCAATCCGCGCTCGACGGTTGCATTCGAATACAGGAACTCGTCGAAGGAGTCCTCCCAGACATTATTGGAGTGCATCAGGTTGTTCGCCTCGTCGAAAAAGAGCCGGGAGTCGATGGCGCTGTCTTCACTCATGGCCCGGCCTGCTTCGTAGAACATCGGGTAGTAGCTGTCGAGGAAGTTCAGGTCGCCGGTGGTCAGGAAATGATGCCAGCCGGCCCAGGTGACATTGGCCGTCTCGTCAACCTGCGGCGCGCTCCAGACAATGTAGCCGTCCGTGGTGTACTTCTGATACCAGAAGCCTTTGCCCCACGTATCCGAGTCGCGGTAGGCCACGTCGCGAAGGAAACGGAACACCTCGCCAGCCTCGGCCGTGTGGGCGGTTCGATCCAGCGTGACGGCGGCATAGAGCGCATCGCGCGGCCAGACGAACGGGTAGGCACCGTTGTGCATGCCCGCGATCACACCCCCGCCGGCTTCATCCACGTGCAGGGCCGTCGCCAATAGCGAGCGGCGGAAGAGTGCGTCGTAATCATCATCAGGGAAGTCCACGTCTACGCCGAACGCCAACCAGCCCGTCCAATAATCTTCGGTGGACTCCTGGACGTCGGCCATGCTCGTGGAATGGAACCAGTCCAGTGCGGGGGCAACCTTATAGTCGTATGTGCCGGTCGCACCCGGGAAGTCATCGAACCCGCCGACGATGGCCACGTCCACTTCTTGGGTCTGACCGGGGGCCAGCAGGAGCCGCAGACCCACCCAGCCCGCCGTGTTATCCGCGCTGCTGTCGCGCCAGGAGTCGCTCGCCGGGATGCCGGTTGATGAACCCACCGCGTCGCACAGCTTGACCGCCGCCGCCAGGTAGATGGAAACATCTTTCGTATAATCGCCGAAGGAGGTCGGATTGTACTCCCCGCTCGCCGAGGTCTGCCGCTGTGTGCGGTCGTAACCGATCAGGGCGCCGCGGGCAGTATCGGCGAACATCATGTCGTACGAGTCACCACCGTTGATGGCGAAATCGGAGTGGTAGTAGAAATCGACCGTCTGGGCGATGTCGGACTCGTTCCTGAGCAGGAAGCGCTTGATGTAGATACCCCGGATGGGCTGACTGCCTTGATCGTCGGGATAGCTGATCCCTTTGGGGCAGTAATCGTGCTGTTCAACACGGATCTGCGCCCCAGCCGCGGACAACGTGGAGGCGGAGTAGATCACATTGTTATCGTCGAGGTATCGCTGTTCGTGGCCGATGTAAGCGCCACCCTCATTGCTGAGCCAGTAAGTCGTACCCGCCACGCGCAGCCCGGCCAGGGCCTGGTTCAAGTGCATCTGCCCGCGGTATCCCAGCGGCAGCCCCGGCGGAAATGTATCCAGCCCGTCGACATAGCCCTCGTTCTTCGTCCCTACGCCCTGGACACAGCCGGCTGATGGGAAGTAGATGTCGTAGACCGTGCCGTTCTGGTCCAGTTGGACGTTCATGTAGTTGTTGCCGACGACGCCCTCTTCCTTCCAGAAGTGCACCTCGGGAAAGCCCTCGCCGGGCGAAGCGTGCGGGTGGCCGCGCCCGGGCCAGGCCAGTTTCACCGCGTAGGAGAACGTCGTTGGCGGAGCGGCGGGATCATCGCACGTGCCATCCGCGCAGCCGCCGTTATTCGCGAACACTTCGCCGCCGCCGCCCGAGTGCCAGGCGCCGATCCGGTACTTGATCGGGGTACCATACGCACGCGTATCTGGAGGCAGGACTGCCCTCCACCAGTCGATATTGGCGGGAACAGACGGTTCATTTCGCACGAACTCGACCCCGCCCGTCGAGAAGCGCAGCACCTGCGTCGTACCGTCTGGAACCCCCTGCGATCCTGAAGGATCCGAGCCGTCGGTCGTGTAGTAGAGGGCCAGGTCGTCGTAGTAGAACGAGTAGCCGACGCGGACCCAGATAGCGATCGCCTCCCCCTCCCGGGGCGCATCCGGCTCCCGCATGGTGACGCTGGCGGGCTCCCCGTAAACGGCTGCCAATGGATGGTGCGCGACGAAGTCTGGCGTTGCCTCAGCCGAGGTTGCCGTCAGCAGCAGTAGCACTGGCCCAACGGCAAATCGGATCAGAGCGCAGATCGGCTGAGGGATCGATCGGACGTGCATCTGTGCCCTCCTATCGCTGAGGCGACATGTGTGGCTGCGGGCTGAGTGATCTGAAGGCTCAGGCGCGCAGCGCCTTGCCGCCCAGTGCTCAGTCGATCAACTGCCTGATCACGGCCCGCCGCAAGTGAAACGTTTTACCGTATCGGACCGTTAGCTGTCAATGGGTGGCTGCAAGCGGCACATCGGAGGGTACGTTAAATACTTGTAACCTTTTGAAAAATGACAAGTTGCGCGCCAATAATCGGTTGGACCGGCGCTTCCAGAGACAGGCACAATAGCACACGGTCGCTTCCGGCCGCGTGCTGGGAGGATTACACAATGGATCGCCATGACAATGACTATCAGAATCGGCGAGTAACTGAACCTCGGGACGAGGCCGATGCGAATCGGGATCCGATCACGGGGGCGCCGGGCTCTCATCCTGTGGGGACAGGCGTTGGGGCAACGGCCGGAGGTGTAGCCGGCGCAGCCATCGGTGCCATCGGCGGACCGGTCGGAGCAGTCGTTGGCACGGCCGTTGGCGGTGTGGTGGGCGGACTCGTCGGCAAGGGCGTCGGTGAGGGCGTGAACCCCACCGTCGAGCACGAGTACTGGCAGACCAACTACAGGTCCCGTCCCTACGCCGACGAGAACCTCGCCTACGAAGAATACGGCCCCGCCTACCAGTGTGGCTGGGAAGGCTATTGCCGCTATCCCGATCGCGATTTTGATGACATCGAGCCGGACCTGAGACGCGACTGGGAGCACCACCGCGGCTCCAGCAGCCTCACTTGGGATCGGGCCAAAGATGCCGCCCGGGATGCGTGGCAACGCGTCCGGGGCGGTTCGACTGGAAAACGGCACGACAGCGGCTACTGATCGCACGTTGTCGCCTGTCGCCCAGAAAAGACGGAGAGCCTCCGTGGGAGTTGCACAACTTCCGCGGAGGTTTCCTTTGTCATCCGTTACGAAGCCATGCGCCGCAGCCAGGGATGCTCGGGGGGTAATCCGGCGGTCAAGTCACCAATGATGCAGGCGATGTCTTGCCGTGAGGCAAGTCGCTGAGCCTCGAGCTTGTCCGTCTTCAACTGCATGGCCACAAATCCCCAGACGTCGGCCTCTGTTTTGTGCCGGAGCAACAGCTCCTTCAGGCAGCGCATCTGGGTTGAGGTGGGCCGCTCCACGCTGAATCTCCTGCTTCCAGGTCAGGGTCTTCGCCCGCCCCGCTCTTGATGAACAGGAGCAGGCCGTGCGCATATTCATCGGCCGGTCCCCCCCTCCTCGATAAGTTATGGTCAGCAATGAAGCTGCATAGGCGGGCGGCTTACTGCAAATCGAGAAGCGGTCTCAGATCGTGCCAGGTGTGATCGGGCGTTTCGGTGCCGATATCGCTGATTCGGTCCGCGCGGTTCACCCAGGCGGTGCGGATACCCAGGGGCTTAGCTCCGCCCACGTCACTGTGGAGCGAATCGCCCACGTGCAAGACACGGGTGGCCTCCCAGCCGGTCAGCCGCAAGGCTGCCTGGAAGATGCGCGCGTCCGGCTTATAGGCCTTTGCAGATTCGGACGTCACCACGTAGTCAAAGCCAAGCCCCTGGTGTGAAATGGCCGCGCGGATCTCGGCCTCGTCCGCGTTGCTGACAAAGCAGACAGGAAGCATCAGCTTGCTGAGAACGCCCGGGACCACCACGAACAGAGACGGCCGGGCC
>BTUC01000557.1:2769-4384 GCA_045863575.1 Phycisphaerae bacterium | reverse complement strand
GGCCGGCCGCTACCAGGCACGGCCACACCATAACGGCCGGCACGGAGGCCGGCCGCTACTTGGTTTTCCTGCACGCGTCATGCCCAATAACCATGAGGCCACCGGCGAATCTACCCGCGGCGTGCTAAGCTTCTGCGGCTGAGAAGGTACCGGCGCGCGGGGGGATTCGTGTCCCGTGCGGCTGGTCTTCGGCGGTAGCGCCCGTTATGTTGACCTGAGGCAACCGGTGTGGCCGGCGTTCAACACGAGGAATGAGTGAAGACCAGCGAGCTGCACTACGAACTGCCCCCTGAGCGCATCGCTCGACGCCCCGCGCATCGCCGTGACGAGAGTCGCCTGCTGGTAGTGGACCGCGCGACCAGATCCTTGTCCCACGACGTGTTCAAGCGGCTGCCGTCGCTGTTGCCCCCGGGTGCCCTGCTGGTGCTCAACGACACGCGCGTACTGCCCGCGCGTGTCCTGTTGCGGCGGAACACGGGCGGACGCCTGGAGGGACTGTTTCTCCAGGAGCACCGCCCGGGCGTGTGGGAACTGATGCTGACCGGCTCGGGCCGGCTACGGCCAGGAGAGGTGCTCAGCTTTGAAGACTCGCCCCGCGGGCTGAAGCTGCTGAAGCGCGTAGAGGCCGGCGTCTGGCATGCCGAGCCGGTCCCTCCCGATGACACCTTCGCCATTCTTGAAGAATGCGGCGAGCCCCCCCTGCCGCCCTATATCCGCAAGGCGCGGCACGATTTCGAGCCGGAGTCGGATGCGCCGGCTCCATCCGCGCAGACAGCGGCGGCAAAGTCCGCGTTGCCGCAGCCATCGGAAACGGACCAGGATCGTTATCAGACCGTTTACGCGCGCACGCCGGGGGCCGTGGCCGCTCCGACGGCTGGGCTGCACTTCACGCCGGAGGTGCTCGCCGCGCTGGCGGCGGGCGGCTTATCGACCGCGTTTGTCACGCTGCACGTTCGCGTCGATCCGCACCGAAGATCTGGCCGAGCACGACATGCATGCGGAGTGGTATGAATGTCCCGAGTCCGCCGCGACCGCGGTGAATGAGGCCCGGGCGGCCGGACGTCCGATCGTGGCCGTCGGCACGACCAGCGTGCGCGTCCTGGAGAGCAGCGCCGACGAGGACGGTCGTTTGCGCGCCGGCAGCGGCTGGACACGTTTGTTCATCTATCCGCCCTACCGCTTCCGGGCAGTGGATGCGCTGCTGACGAACTTTCATCTGCCCGGAAGCACGCTGCTGGCGATGATCTTCGCGTTCGCGGGGAAGGATCTGATCCTCGAAGCGTACCAAGAGGCGATCCGCGGTGAGTATCGCTTCTACAGCTACGGCGATGCGATGCTCATCCGGTGAGCCAAAGAGCCGCGGGCTTCAGCCCGCGCGGCCGAAATACGGCGGAGAACGCAGCTATACGGTGAAAACCGCAACCCCCTCTACAGTTGCGGCGATGCGCTGCAAACCCGCTGAGTGTGCCTCCTCCGCTCGGTCCGATCAGTCGGATCGGGCGGATCGGTCGGATCAGTCGAATCCCTCCGATCGCCGTTTCCAGCCCCGCAGGGGCGGGAGTGTGCCTTTCATGGATAGCCGAGGTGCGTAAGCCCTCGGTTCGCGAGTGCGCTG
>BTUC01000557.1:0-2759 GCA_045863575.1 Phycisphaerae bacterium | reverse complement strand
GCTCGGTCCGATCCGTCGGATCGGTCGGATCAGTCGAATCCCTCCGATCGCCGTTTCCAGCCCCGCCCGGAGCATTAGGCCCGTTCCATCCCATCAGTCGGATCCGTCGGATCTGTCGGATGATCGGTCGGATCAGTCGAATCCCTCGGATCGCTGTTTGCAGCCCCACAGGGGCGGGAGTCAATAGCCGAGGTGCGTAAGCCCTCGGTTCGCGAGTGCGCTGAGGCCGCGGCAAGCCCTGAAAGGGCGACAGAAGCGCGCCCATCTGTCTCCTCTGACAGGCTCTTGCCGCTTTCATCGCCACGCTCCCCAGGGCTTACGCCCTGGGCTATTGACCAGCGCCCCTTCGGGGCGGAAGGCACGCCGCTGCCGATTTGTTCGTATCAGCAAGCTTACAGAGAGGTGGCACGCTTTTCAGGTGTGACAGGCTCCTGGACGGAGCCGGGGTACGGTGGTAATCGCCACCCCCCCCAACCCCCCCTTTCAAAGGGGGGAGAGCTCCCCTTTCAAAGGGTGGGAGGGCTGCCAGCCCCCCCTTTCAAAGGGGGGGAGCGGCCAGCTCCCCCCCGGCCTGACGCGGAGGAGAGCTGCGGGTGGCTCCTGAAGCTATGATGACGTGAGCCGGGCTGATGATATGAGCAGCGTCTGACTGGGCTGCACCGGTGCGAGGCAGGGAGCCGCCAATGAAAGCGAAAGAGATCCTCGAGATGGGCTACCCCCAGGGGCCGCTGCTGAACAAGGCCCGGGCCGCCGCGGGTACGGCGCGCATGGCCGGCGAGTCTGTGCCCAGCGTGCGCGGGACCTTGCGGGCCGTGCTGCGGCTGCCGCGGCAGTTCCAGAACCATCCCATCTATGGCAACCTGGCCCGGGCGCTGATCGAGGAGGGCTACGCCCCGCCGCCCCCCACAGCAGAAGAAGCCGCGGCCGAGCCGGCTCCGCGCGATGAACCGCTCGAGTACCAGGTCTGGGGCAGCGATATCGACGAACAGGCCCATCAACAGATGCGCAACGCGTGCCGGCTGCCGGTTTCGGTGGCCGGCGCCCTGATGCCCGATGCCCACGTGGGCTACGGCCTGCCCATCGGCGGTGTGCTGGCCACGGACAACGCGGTGATCCCCTACGCGGTGGGCGTGGACATCGCCTGCCGGATGATGATGACGGTCTTTCCGCTGCCGCCCCAGGCGCTGCTGGATGACATGCAGCGTTTCAAGAACGTGCTGGAGAAGAACACCCGATTCGGCGTCGGAGCCGAGTGGAAGCCGCGCCGCCAGCATCCGGTCATGGACGAGGACTGGAACGTCACACCGGTGACGGCCCAGCTCAAGGACCTGGCCCACCGCCAGCTCGGCACCTCGGGTTCTGGCAACCACTTCGTGGAGTTCGGGGATCTGACCGTGTCGGAGCGGATCCAGGGCCTCGAGCCCGGGCGTTACCTGGCGGTGCTGTCGCACAGCGGCAGCCGCGGCCCGGGGGCGCGCACGGCCGATCACTACAGCAAGTGGGCCATGAGCCTGCGCCAGAACCTGCCCAGCGAGCTGCGGCACCTGGCCTGGCTGGACCTGGCCGGCGACGGCGCCGAGTACTGGGCGGCCATGGAGCTGATGGGCAAGTTTGCCTCCGCCAACCACCACGTGATCCACCGCCAGATCGTCGAAGCGGTGCGGGAAGAGCCGCTGCTGCAGCTCGAGAACCACCACAACTTCGCCTGGAAGGAGATGCACCGCGGGCGCGAGGTCATCGTGCACCGCAAGGGAGCCACGCCTGCCGGTCGGGGCGTGCTGGGAATCATTCCCGGTTCGATGGCCACCCCCGGCTACGTGGTGGAAGGCAAAGGCGACCTGTCGTCACTGAACTCGGCATCGCACGGCGCCGGCCGACGCATGGGCCGCAACGTGGCCAAGAAGAGCCTGCACTGGAGCGACGTGCAGCGCTATCTCAAGCAGCGAGGTGTCACCCTGCTCTCCGCGGGCCTCGACGAGGCCCCGGCCGTGTACAAGGACATCGATGAAGTCATGGCCGCCCAGGAATCGCTCGTCCGACCGTTGGCCCAGTTTATGCCGCGGCTGGTCAAGATGGCGCCGTCCGGAGAACGGCCGGAGGACTGACGGGGCAGCATGGCTTCGAGTATTCTCTGCTCACGACGGGAGGTGAGAAGAGGTTGCCCCGCGTCCGGAAAGAGCCGTGAGCGCAAGCGAGGAGTAGACAGAGCGACGGAGAGACGGAGAGAAGGAGAGACAAGGTGACCGGGAGACCGGGGGACAAGGAGACGGGGAGACACGGAGCTGGTTCGATGCGCTACAATTGACGTCCACCCACAACTCACAACCAACCACCTACAACCCACTCTCCTGCAACTGACTACTGACCACTAACGACTCCCGCCTGACTCCGCTGACCGCTCGGGACGCCCGTTGCCTGCCAAGCCCCCATCCCAGCCCTCCCCCGGAGTACCGGGGGAGGGAGCCGGAGCCCCAAGCGCAAGCGAGGGGGATTCAGTTGCAGCAGAGCCTTCGGCGCTCCCGCCCGCTTGCGCTCAGGGCTCTGAAAGGCCTTATCGGCGGTCACGGACCCGGAGGACCGGGGGACCCGGGAGGAACGCGGTATTTGACTTGCTGGGGTCGAGGCCATAGCTTAACCGCGGGACGTGAGCCTCAAGAATAGTTGTTGTTCTCGTGCCCCTTCCAGATGACGGATTCCGTGCGTTGTAGCGGCCGGCCTCCGTGCCGGCCGTTCACCGACCACAACGGCCGGCACGGAGG
>BTUC01000556.1:0-4384 GCA_045863575.1 Phycisphaerae bacterium | reverse complement strand
GTCGTGCTGCCCTGCATTATAGCAGAAGCCGGCTTATAATCCCCGGCATGGAACAGACGATTGCCATCCTTGATTTCGGCAGCCAGTATTCGCAGCTCATCGCCCGGCGGGTGCGCGAGAACCGCGTGTTCAGCGTGCTCTGCCCGCCGTCGATCACGCCGGAAAAGCTACGCGAAATGAACGTGGCCGGGCTGATCTTCTCGGGGGGGCCGGCCAGCGTCTACGAGACCGGTGCGCCGCGCTGCGACCCGGCACTGCTGGAGATGGGCGTGCCCGTGCTCGGGATCTGCTATGGGATGCAGCTCGCCACCCAGTTGGCCGGGGCGGAGGTTCAGCCCGCCCCCGCGCGGGAGTACGGCCGGGCCAAACTCGACGTGGTCGACGGCGGCGATCTGATGGCCCACATCCCCTCCGGCTCGCAGGTGTGGATGAGCCACGGCGACATGGTGCAGACGCTGCCCGCGGACTTCGTGCCGCTGGCTCGGACGTCCAACTGCCCCATCGCGGCCATCCGCCACCGTAGCCGCCCCATCTACGGCGTCCAGTTCCACCCGGAGGTGACGCATACCCCCTGCGGTGGGCAGATTCTGCGCAATTTCCTGTACGACGTCTGCGGCTGCCGCGGCTCCTGGGAGATGGGGAACTTCGTCGGCGAGATGACCGAGTTCATCCGCAAGCGCGTCGGGCCGGACGACCGGGTCATCTGCGGCCTGTCCGGCGGTGTGGACTCGAGCGTGACCGCCGCCCTCCTGCACGAGGCCATCGGCGATCAGCTCGTGTGCATCTTCGTGGATAATGGTGTGCTGCGCAAGCATGAAGTCGAGCGGGTTGAAGCGACCTTCCGCGGCCACTTCAAGATCGATCTGCACGTGGTTTCCGCGGCGGAAAGGTTCCTCACCCGCCTGAAAGGAGTGACCGATCCGCAAGAAAAGCGACGGCGCATCGGCCACGAGTTCATCGCGGTCTTCAAGTCCGAAGCCGAGGCGATCCCCAACGCCCGATTCCTGGCCCAGGGGACGCTGTACCCGGACGTCATTGAGTCCGGCCACGGCCTGGCCGGCCATTCGGCCAACATCAAGCTGCACCACAACGTCGGCGGCCTCCCGGCCGAACTGGGCTTCGAGCTCATCGAGCCCCTGCGCGACCTGTTCAAGGACGAGGTCCGTCAAGCCGGCGAGTTTTTGGGCCTGCCCGAGGAGATCGTCTGGCGTCATCCGTTCCCCGGACCGGGCCTGGCCGTCCGGATCATCGGCGAGGTCACCGCTGAGCGTGTCCGGCTGCTCCAGGACGTGGACGAGATCGTCATCGAGGAGATCCGGGCCGCCGGCTGGTACCGCAAGATTGCCCAGGCTTTCGCCGCCCTCCTGCCAGTCAGCGCCGTGGGCGTAATGGGCGACGGCAGGGCCTATGAGGGCACCTCGGTGGTCGCGCTGCGTTTCGTGGAGACGACGGACTTCATGACCGCCGACTGGACGCGCATCGACTACGAAGTGCTCGCCCGCATCTCGACGCGGGTGATGAACGAAGTGCGCGGCATCAACCGCGTGGTCTACGACGTATCCAGCAAGCCTCCCAGCACCATCGAGTGGGAGTAGAGGAGTCCTGGTGAATCAGTTCCTGCGATTCGGGATCGCCCTTCTTCTTTCCACCCTCCCCGCGTGGTCTCAGGACATTGAGGGATCGCGGTTCCTGGAACATGTATCGTACCTGGCCAGCGACGAGCTGGGTGGCCGTGGCGTCGGCACGCCAGGTATCGACCAGGCAGCCGAGTACATCGCCGACCAGTTCAGAAAGGCCGGGTTACGCCCGGCCGGGGAGAGTGGCACGTACTTCCAGACGTTTGAGGTCACACTTGGTCAGGAGCTCACCGGGCTCGCCCAGCTGAGCGTCTCCGGGGCGCCGGCCATGGGCTTGCCAAATCGAGACTTTGTGCCGCTGCCGTTCAGCTCGAGCGAGGCGTTCGAAGGTCCTGTGGCGTTCGTCGGCTATGGCATCACCAACCCGGAGGCGAACTACGACGACTACGCGGGATTCGACGCGGAAGGCAAGGTGCTGCTCATGCTCCGGTACGAGCCGCACCATCCCGATCCTCAAGTCGAATTCGGCGGCAAGCAGCCATCCAACCATGCGGCCTTCCGGACCAAGGCGTCCCTGGCCCGCAAGCATGGCGCCAGGGCGGTGCTCATCGTCAACCCGCCGCTGCACCACGGCGAGAAGGACCTGCTGTTCGACTTCGAATCCATCGAGCATACCTCCAGCTTCGGCCTGCCTATGCTCCACGTGAGCCGCGAGTACGCCGACCGTCTGCTCAAGGCAGCGGGTGAGCCGGACCTGGCGACGCTGCAGCGTGCCCTGGATGCACAGCTCGGAACAGCGGCCAGCGGCCCAGGAGAACCCCCCCACCCCCCCCTTAGTAAGGGGGGGAGGAGTGCGGGACACGCAGCCGAACCCCCCCAGCCCCCCCTTGGTAAGGGGGGGAGTAATGACGAGCATTCAGCACACAGCAGTCAGCACGCAACCCGCAGCACTCAGCACTCAGCACTCAGCACTCAGCACTCAGCACCCAGCACTCATGACTCATCACTCAGCACTCATCACTCACCCCGTGACCTGAAGGGGCTTGTCGCGCGGGGTGATCCCGGGCTGGTTCGGCGGCAGGTCCCGACGCGCAATGTGATCGGCATGCTGCCCGGCAACGGGCCGCTGGCCGACGAGTTCATCGTGATCGGCGCGCACTACGATCATCTCGGCAAGGTCCTGCCGCGACGAGCGAGTTCGCCGCAACCCGCCGAACGCCAACCGGAGATCCATAACGGCGCTGATGACAACGCCTCCGGGACGGCCGGGGTGATCGAGCTGGCCCGCGCGTTCGGCCAGCGCGGCACCGACGGGCGCAGCCTGCTGTTCATAGCCTTCAGCGCCGAGGAGATGGGGCTGCTCGGTTCGGACTGGTTTGTAGACCACCCGACGATCCCGCTGGAGAAGATCGTGGCCATGCTCAACATGGATATGATCGGGCGACTGCGCGACAACCGTCTGGAGGTGTTCGGCATCCAGACGGCCAGCGAGTTTGAGGACATCTTAAACCGGCAGGCCGGACTGCTGGGCTTCCAGCTCAAAGCCAGCGGCGGCGGATTCGGCCCCAGCGACCATACATCGTTTTACAAAAAGAAGATTCCGGCCCTGCACTTTTTCACCGGGTTGCACAACGACTACCACATGCCGGGCGATGACACGCACACCGTCAACGCGGAAGGCGGCGCCAAGGTCGTGCAGCTGATTCACAACGTGGCCGCCGGGCTCACCGCCGCACCGCAACGTCCGACCTACGTGGCCGTCGTGGACAAGGAACGGCCGCGGACCGGCCTGAAGGTACGACTGGGCGTGCTGCCGTCGTACGCCGATGACGAGGAGCCGGGGATGCAGATCGAAGGGGCCTCACCAGCCAGCCCGGCCGAGCGGGCCGGCCTGCGCGAAGGCGACCGGATCCTCATGATCGGAACGCACGAGGTCAACGACGTCCACGGGCTCATGGATGCCTTGGGCGCCTTCAACCCCAACGACGAGGCGACCATCACCGTGCTTCGCGAAGGCCGGCGACTTAAGCTCGGCGTCAAGTTCGAAGCGTCGAAATAAGGGAGAGCCGAGTCATGATCCTGGATCAGTCAGAGCCAGTGAACCCGACGCACAGGCAGGCGGCCCGAACGGAGCGCAGGCCGGAAGAATGAAGCGCGCTCTCATCATTGTCGATCACGGCAGCACCCGCGACGCGGCCAACCGCATGCTGGAGGATGTGGCCGCGCTGCTCCGCGAACGTACCGCAGACGCGGTGTACGCGGCGCACATGGAACTGGCCGAACCGACCATCGCCCAGGCGTTCGACACGGCCGTGGCCGACGGCGCGGAGTCCGTGTTTGTGTTCCCCTATTTTCTTTCCCCCGGCCGTCACAGCCGGGAGGACATTCCGCGCCTGTGCGCCCAGGCCGCGGCCAGACATCCCCAGGTCCGCTGGCACTGCTCGGGCCCGATCGGGCTCGACCCGATCATGGCCGACCTGATCCTCCACCGCGTCCGCCAGTGTGAGCAGAACGCATTGCAGTGCGAGAACTGCCCGGATCATGCGCTCTGCCACCCGCGCGCGAAGCAAGAGCCGTGACGCGGGCTTGCACGCCCGCGCCGACGGCTCTCTTTTGTTTAAGACCCGATCATCTATTCCGGGACTGACCTGTTTCCCGGCAGGCCGCGAATATCACTCCAGAAGAAACGCACGAAGCGGCTCGTTGAGCTGCGTATTCGCACCCTGAATGGTGCGATTGGGAGCCACGGGGCCGTTCAGCGTACCCACGTTATCGTAGACGTACACCGCGTTTGCGTCATTGTCCAC
>BTUC01000555.1:0-4407 GCA_045863575.1 Phycisphaerae bacterium | reverse complement strand
CACGATGCGGTCGCGGGAGGCCTTGGGGACCACCTTCACGGGAAGCAGGACATCGCCGCCTTGTGTGCCGAGTTGAATCATGACCCGCCCGATTGTACCGGGCGGGCGGTCACTCTTCACTCTGCCGCAGGCGGGCGACGACGCTGAGATCTTCGAGCGTGGTGGTGTCGCCCTGAATGTCGCCGCTGGTGGCCAGCTCCTTGAGCAGGCGGCGCATGATCTTGCCGCTGCGCGTCTTGGGTACGGCGTCCGCGAAGCGGATGCGCTCCGGGCGGGCGATTGCGCCCATGGTGGTGGCCACGTGATCGCTCAGGACTTTGGCGAGCTGGCTGCTGGGCGTCTGGCCCATCTTGAGGGTGACGAACGCGATGATGGCCTGGCCCTTGATGTCGTGCGGCGCGGGCACGACGGCCGCCTCCGCAACGGCCGGGTGGGACACGAGTGCCGATTCGACCTCGGCCGTGCCCAGCCGGTGACCGGAAACCTTGATCACGTCGTCCACGCGGCCCATGATCCAGAAGTAGCCGTCCTCGTCCTGGCGGGCGGCATCACCGGCCAGGTACATGCCTTCCACCTGCGACCAGTATTGGGCGACGTAGCGATCGCGGTCATTCCAGATGCCGCGCATCATGCCCGGCCACGGCCGGCGGATGGCCAGCAGGCCGCCGACGTTGGGCGGCTGCACCTCACCGTGCAGATCCACGATCACCGGGTCCACCCCCAGGAAGGGTCGGGTGGCTGAGCCTGGTTTGGTGGGCGTCACCCCCGGGAGCGGGGTGATGAGAATGCCGCCCGTCTCGGTCTGCCACCAGGTATCTACAACCGGGCAACGTCCCTGGCCGACGTGCTCGTGGTACCACATCCACGCCTCTGGATTGATGGGCTCGCCCACCGAGCCGAGGATCTTCAAGGAGGAGAGATCGTGCTTCTTCACGTGCTCGACGCCGTGGCGCATGAACGCGCGGATGGCTGTCGGCGCGGTATAGAACTTGGTCACCTTGTGCCGTTCCACGATGTCCCAGAATCGATCCCAGTCCGGGTGATTGGGCGCGCCCTCGTACATCAGCGTGGTCACACCGTTGGCCAGCGGCCCGTAGATCACGTAAGAGTGGCCGGTAACCCAGCCGACGTCGGCGGTGCACCAGTAGACGTCGTCCGGCTTGAGATCGAAGATGTACTTGGAGGTGATGGCGGCGAACACCAGGTAGCCGGCCGTGGTGTGCAGGATGCCCTTGGGCTTCCCCGTCGAGCCGGAAGTATAGAGCAGAAAGAGCATGTGCTCGCTGTCCACGGGCTCGGCGGGGCAGTCGTCCGGCTGGCCGGCGATGACGTCGTGCCACCAGACGTCACGGCCGGGCTGCATGGTCACGGCGCCTTCCCCGCGCTGGTACACGATGACCTTGCGAATGAGCGGCGAGTGCGTGCACGCCTCGTCGACATTGGCCTTGAGCCCGACGGGCTTGCCGCGCCGATAACCGATATCGGCGGTGATCACCACGCGTGACTCGGCATCCTCGACGCGGTCCACGATGGCCTGAGGGCTGAAGCCGCCGAAGATGACCGAGTGCGGCGCGCCGATGCGGGCACAGGCCAGGACGGCCACGGCCAGCTCTGGCACCATGGGCATGTAGAGGGTGACGCGGTCGCCTTTTTTGACACCCTGCGCTTTCAACCCGTTGGCGAAACGGCACACGTCACGGAGCAGTTCGCGGTAGGAGATGCGGCGCACATCGCCGGGCTCGCCCTCGAAGAGGATGGCCGTGTGCTCACCCCGCCCGCGGGCCACCTGCAGATCGAGGCAGTTGTAAGCCGCGTTGGTCTGGGCGTTCACGAACCACTTCGCGTCCGGCAACTGCCACTCCAGCACGCGGTCCCAGGGCTTGAACCAGTGGAATTCCTTAGCGACCTCGCCCCAGAACCCCTCGGGGTCGTCGATGGAGCGGCGCCACAAGGCCTCGTACTGCTCGGGCGAGTTGATGTACGCCTCGCGCACGATCCGTTCCGGCGGCGGAAAGACGCGCGTCTCGGACAGGGTGGACTGAATGTTGAGGGATTCCAGCGAGGTCATCAGATGACTCCTCCGCTCGCATGCCCAAAAGAAAAGGCGGCCCTTCGCCCGTTCCATTCGGATCAAGTCACAGGTGCGGCCCGAACATCAACCAGCTTAACGGATCGCGTCTGGGTTGACAAACCGGTGCACCGTTTCGTGCTTGTGCTACAATGGGTAGGTCAACCATACGGGTAGTGGCCCACCCTCTCAGGGAGAAGGCGTTATGAGTACAATTCGGGCTGTGTACGAGCAAGGTGTCTTCCGTCCGCGGGACCCGGTGGATCTGCCGGAGCGAGCGGAGGTGGAGTTTGAGCCGAGGCTGGTGGATCCGACTGGTGATCAGTTGGCGGCCATGAAACGGGTTTATGAAGTGCTGTCACATCGTTACGACTCGGGCGAGACTGACGTCGCGGCTCGGCACAACGAGCACCAGCCGTGAGAAGCGTCTTCCTCGACACCGTGGGGCTTCTGGCTCTCTGGGACGTAGGGGACGCCTGGCACACGCAGGCTGAGCAGGCATTCTCTGAGCAAGTCGCCGCGGGCACCTTCTTCACAACCACCAGCTACATTCTGCTGGAATGCGGTAACGCCGCTGCCCGGCGCCCATATCGGTCGGAGCCTCATCTGCTTCGGCTGGAATTGGAGGCGGCCGGAGCACTCCTGCGGCCGACAGAACAGGACTGGGAGCAGGCCTGGGAAGCGTACCGCTGCGGGGGCGCCGCGCAAGCCGGGATTGTTGATCATGTGTCTTTTGTGGTCATGCGCCGCCTCGGCGTCACGACTGCTTTTACGAACGATCACCACTTCCGTGCTGCAGGTTTCTAAGTTCTTTTCTGAAGGGATCGTGGTTCATGCGAGAAGCCTGTTGGTCGCGAGGGTACCGCCTGGCATTCCAACTCATTTGCGCACTCGGCATCATGGCCCGTGCTGCAACGGGTCAGACCGCGGCCGCGCAGGAGCCGCCGGTCATCCCGGTGGGGCTGGACGCTTACCGGCAGTGGGATCGCTGGCCTTCTCTGCGCATCGGGCAGCGCACCTATATGACCAGCACCTACGACCGGCGCGGGGCCAACGAGAGCGCCGACGCGAGCCACTTCTTGTATCAGCTCGCCGATGACCGCAATGTCTCGCTGGACGTGGTCGGACCGGGCGTGCTGGCCTTCGCGCGCTATAACCACTGGCACGGCAGCCCCTGGCATTACATCATCGACGGAAACGACTACGTCGTGCAGGAGAGCAGCACGGCCAATCCTGAAAAGCCCGTGCCCAATTCGGTGTTCCTGCCGGAGGCGCAGTTCCCCAACCCGCTCACCTGGACCTGGTCGCACACCAAGGGCGCGGACCTCATGTGGGTGCCGTTGCCGTTCGAGAAGTCCTTCACCATGGCCTACGGCCGGACGCACTATGGAACCGGCTACTACATCTATCACAAGTTCGCACCGGGTACGAAACACCTGAGCCGGCCGATCCGGAGCTGGACGCCCGACGACGTGCCGCCAAAGGAGGTGCTCGATCTGTTGCGGCCCGGCTTCGCAGGATTCCATGCGTTGAGGTGGCCGCCGGGGAAGCCGGCAGACCGGTTAATGCCCCGGAGTCGGCTGATCGTAACGGAGGAGGGCGGGCCGGGCACGCTGTGCGAGCTTGCCTTCAGTGTCCCGCGCGTATCGGCGAAGGCCTTCGGCGAGGCCCGGCTGCGCATCTACTGGGAGGGGGCTGCGGCACCTTCCGTCGATGCTCCGATCAAGCTGTTCTTCGGCACCGGGTCTTTCTATAACCGCGACAATAAAGAATTCCTGGTGGACGCATTTCCGGTCAAGGTGTTTTTCACGGAAGAGCGACTGGAGCTCCACAGCCGCTTCCCCATGCCGTTCTCGAAGCGCATGAGAGTGGAAATCGAGGAAACCCAGGGCGCTCAGATCGAGCTCTTCTGGGGGGCGGTGATGAACAAGAGTGCCCCACCGCCAGGAACGTTCGGCTACTTCCATGCCACGTATGTCGATCACGGTGAGCCGACACCGGGCAAGGATCTCGTTTTCCTGGACACGAGAGAGGTCGAGGGCGGCGGCGACTGGTGCGGGCACTTTGTCGGGACCTCCTTCATCTTCTCGGATCGGGCGGTGCTGACCACGCTGGAAGGCGACCCTCGGTTCTACTTCGACGACAGCCACACGCCCCAGGCCCAGGGGACCGGCACGGAAGAGTGGGGCGGCGGCGGGGATTACTGGGGCGGCCGCACCATGACGCTGCCCTTCGCCGGCCATCCCGTGGGGTGCAAATCAGAGAAGGATGCCAAGAGCGAAGAGGACAAGATCCAGTCGGCGTACCGCTTCCTGCTCTCGGACCTCATGCCTTTCGGC
>BTUC01000554.1:0-4425 GCA_045863575.1 Phycisphaerae bacterium | reverse complement strand
ATGTGGCCATTGTCTACCTGAACGAGCACGAGGACGCGCGGCGAACGCTGGACCGGATCGAGCAGCTCAATCGCCGGGGCCTGAGCATCGCCGGAGACATCGGCGACGAGGAATTCTGCCGGAAGGCCGTCGAGCGGACAGTGGAGGCCTTTGGCCGCCTGGACATCCTGGTGAACAACGCGGCTGAGCAGCACGTGCGCCAGGATATCCGTGAGATCTCCGCCGAGCAGCTCGAACGCACCTTCCGCACCAACATCTTCTCGCAGTTCTTCATGACCAAGGCGGCCCTGGATCATCTGAAGGACGGGGCCGCCATCATCAACACGACCTCCGTGACCGCCTACCGGGGCAGTGGCCATTTGATCGATTACGCGGCGACCAAGGGCGCCATCGTGGCGTTCACCCGCTCGCTGTCGCAGGCGCTGGCGGAAAAGAGCATCCGCGTCAATGCCGTGGCGCCCGGTCCGGTCTGGACGCCGCTGATTCCGGCCAGCTTTGACGCCGAGAAGGTGGCCCAATTCGGCAGTGACGTGCTTCTGGGTAGGGCGGCCGAGCCGGAGGAGATCGCGCCCAGCTATGTGTTCCTGGCGTGCGATGACGCCTCGTACATGACCGGTCAGGTCCTGCACCCCAATGGCGGCGAAGTTGTCAACGCCTGATAGAGGCCTGCCGTGTAAAGGAGGGCGTCAAGCGTCGGTCTCTTGCAGATCGTGGCGGCGGGGTTGCCGCTCGAGGCTGTCGAGCCACTGAAACAGGTCGGAGAAATCCACCGGTTTGGTCATGAAGACCTCGGCGCCATAGTCCTCACAGCGCTGCCGGTCTTCCCGGCGATCGGAACTGGTCATGACGATCACGGGGATGGACCGGGTCTGGCGGTCGGACTTGATCTGCTGGAGAACCTCGAAACCGTCCATCCTGGGCAGCCGCAGATCCAGCAGGATCAGCTCCGGCGCGGGGTAGCTCTGACGATCCTTGTAGCTGCCTCGCCCGTAGACATAGTCGAGCGCCAGGTCGCCGTCCGTCACGTGGCGAATGCTGTGCGGCCTGCCCAGTCCCCGCAGGCCGTGCAGGATGATCTTGGCGTGGGCGGGATTGTCTTCCACCAGCAGTATGTGCAGACTCATGCGTTTTCCTCTCCTTGCGGCGACGAGGCCTCCCCCGGCGGACGCGCCGGGAACCGGAGGGTAAACGTGGCTCCTTGATCCACGTCCGATTCCAAAGTGACGGTGCCGCCGATGTGGCGCATCAGCCGCTGCACCGCCGCCAGTCCGACCCCCGTGCCCTGCACGGGGCCGCTGGGATCCAGTCGCCTGAACACCTCAAAAACCCTTTCGTGGTACTGCGGGGCGATGCCCGGCCCGTGGTCGGTCACCGCAATGGACACATTCTCTTTCTCGAGGGCGCAGCGGATGTCCAGAACTGCCCGCCGCTCCCGGCAGCCGTAGTGGATCGCGTTCTCGACCAGGTTCTCGAGGGCTTCTTCCACCTGGGCCCTGGCGATCATCAACGGGGCGGCCGGACAGTCAATCCGGATCTCAACGTGCCGCTCCTGGATGATCCCGGAAAAGCGCCGCATGACGGTGTCGATCAGCTCGGGCAGATGCACGTTACTCCAGACAAGCTCTTCGCGGCCGATTCGGGACACGTGGGCGAGCTGGGCGATGATGGAGCGCATGCGCTCGCATTCCACGCGGGCCAGCGTGAAGTTCTCCAGGCCGTCTTCGCTGAGAGAACCCTTGAGCTCTTCACTGAGAATGCTCAGGAGGCCCTGCATGGAAACCACCGGGTGCTTCAAGTCATGGGCGACGATGGAGAGGAAATCCTCCATCTCCTGTTTCTGTTCGCGGATGGTTTGCTCGGCGCGGTTCCGTTCGGTCACGTCGCGCACGATACCGGTGAACAGCCGGCGGTTGCCCAGGCGCACTTCACTGACCGCCAGGTCCAGGGGGAATACCGTGCCGTTCTTGCGGAGACCCTGCACCTCGCGGCCGATGCCGATGATCTTCTTCTGACCGGTTCGCAGGTAGTTGGCCAGGTAGCCGTTGTGCTCTTCCCGGTAGGGCGAGGGCATGAGCAGGTTCACGTTCCGCCCGATGAGTTCCCCGGCGCTGTATCCGAAGATTCGCAGCGCGGCCGGATTGCAGGACTCGATGAGGCCGCGTTCGTCGATCGTCAGGATGCCGTCCGCCGCGGTGTCCAGAACCGCCCGGGCCCGCTCTTCGCTGTCGCTGATCGCCCGGCTGGCTCGTCCCCTCTCGATGGCGGTGGCCAGCGTGTTGGCCACTGCCTGGAGAAATGCGATGTCGTCCTCGCTGAAAGCCCGTTGCCGCCGGCTGTGAGCTCCCAGAATTCCGAAAGGCCGCTGGTGGCCCGCCACAACCACGCTGATCCCGCTGATCACCCCGTTGTCGTGCAGCAGCCGTGTGCCGCGAAAACATTTCTCGGTGCGCAGATCATGCACGATGACCGGCCCGCCGGCCCGCAGGGTGTAGCCCGCCTGGGAACCCGGCCCGGCATCCACCCGTGCCCCGCCCACCACTCCCTCGGGCCAGCCGTAGCCTGAGCGGACCAGCAACTCTTTGCCTTCCGGCAGCAGTTCCAGGACCTTGCAGAACTCCACGCCGAGCACTTGGCACACGGCCCGGGTGGCTTCGTCCATCAGGCTCGCCGGCTCCGCGCCGGCCAGCGCCTTCTGTCCCAGTTCCGCGACCGTCGCCTGCTGCTGGAGGCGTGCCCGGATCGACTGTTCGGCCAGGCGGCGCTGGCTGATGTCGCGAAACACGAGCACGACACCCTGGAGCCCCTGGTCGCCATTGCGGATGGGAGCGCCGCTGTCGTCGATGGGCACCTCTCCGCCGCCTCGGGCGATCAGCACAGTATGGTTGGCCAGCCCCACGACCACCCCCTCGCGCAACACGCGGGTGACCGGGCTCTCCACCAGGCTACGCGTCTGCTCGTTGACGATATGGAACACTTCGTGAATATCGCGCCCCAGGGCTTCGTTGAATTCCCATCCGGTCAGGCGGGAGGCAACGGGATTAATGAAGGTGACCCGCCCCTTCGTGTCCGTCACGATGACGGCATCGCCAATGCTGGCCAGGGTGACTTCAAACCATTTCCGCTGTTCCTGGAGCATGTCCATGAACGCCCGCAACTGCTGCTCGGTGGTGCTGAGCGCCCCGGCGGCGGCCTCGGCTTTGAGCCGGGCGGTCCGCTGCGACTCGATCAGGCCGGTTGAGAGCAGGCCCACGCTGACGAACAGGGAGAGTCCCAGCCAATGCTCCGATCCCCAAATGTGAATATCTCTAACGGGTGCAACAAAGAGGTACCCGGCTGCCGCGGCGCTGGCGGCGGTGGCGGCCAGCGCGGGGCCCCAGCCGCCGTACCAGGCGGCCAGGATCACGGCCGGAAAGAAGGTGATGAACGGCAGTTCATCGTGAAGCCATCTGGCCGCGGCCCATCGCGCCGCCGCGGCCGCGGCGACGCAGGCCAAAGCTACGCCGTACTTGAACAGGTCGTCCGGCCAGGAGCCCGCGGGGGTAGCAGTATCAGGAAGTTTGCGGAGTCTTGCAGGCGCCCTGAAGGCGGATCGTTCGCCAAGCGCGCGCATCTGATTGAACGGCGGCATCTTGTTCATGGTTTGCCTGTCGACGGCACGAGTCCCGTGCGTCGCCTGTCCGCTCATGGGGTGGATCTCGCCCGGGCGATTGATGCCCGGGAAACTCCGGCGCGAAGCCTGCTGGCCTGCTTCCCTGCCCCGCGCGCAGAACGAAGTCTTCTGTTGGAAAGACAACCAGCCATCACCTGCTCCAGCAGCGACACCTTCTGGCCCAGAGGCGGATGTTAACGGATGGTCCGGCGGGGTAGTCAATGATAAATATTATTTCACGCCTCCCGGGCTGCTGATGCCCTGCCGCGGCCCTGCATCGCCGGTGGGGCGCGCAGGGGGGGCGGCCCGCTTGCGGACCCGGCGTGCAGCCTCCATCATTACTGACATGCGTCGGCCCCGATCGCAAGAGAAGCACGATGCGTCCGCCGCGTTGCCGCCGGGCGCCCACAGCTACGGTTATCCATGGGTCCGGCTGCGCTCCGCCTCCGCCTCCATCTTTATTTACCGCCGAATGATCGCTTCGGTTGCTCCGGAAGCCAGACCCGGTGACGTGGTCGCTGTGTACGATAAAGCGGATCGTTTTTTCGGCCATGCCTTTTTTCACGATCGCTCGCAGATCGCGCTGCGGATGCTGTCGTACGACTCTGAGCCGGTGGACGATGCCCTGTTCGAGCATCGAATCGCTCAGGCCGTCGACTGGCGCCGCCGCTTGCTGGGCAGCTCAGCCGTAACCGATGTCTATCGGCTGGTGCATTCCGAAGGGGACATGGTCAGCGGTCTGATCGCTGAACGATGCGCGGATTGCGTGGTCATCG
>BTUC01000553.1:0-4433 GCA_045863575.1 Phycisphaerae bacterium | reverse complement strand
GAAACACCCATCGTTTTTCGGCTGGTACATCAACTACGAAATCTACATGGAATGGGGCGAGAAGTCCGACAAGATCCGCGAACTCTACGCCCACATTGGGCACATCACGCGGGAGGCCACACCGGGCGCTAAGCTCACCATCTCGCCGTTCTACCTGGCCGATGAGTGGCAGATCCGTGGCCAGTTCCGCTATGCCACCCCCGACGAGTACGGCCAGTGGTGGCAGGAGACCATCCGCCGGGCGGGCATCGACATCGTCATGCTCCAGGACTCCGGCGCCGAGCACTGCGAGTGCGTCCCGCCGGCCACACGTATCGCATTTTTGACGGCCATGCAGAAAGCCTGCCAGGCCAACGAAGCCGAGCTGTGGGGCAACGTAGAGACGGTCGAGTACCGGGCCCGGGATTGGGAAGACTACGCCCGGCAACTCAAAGCTCACCGAGGGGCCGGCACGGAGTACCCATGGTCGTTCAACATGCAGCGCAACGCCGCCAAGCTGGACCTGGCCTCGCGCTTCTCCACGAACATCGTCTCCTGGGGCTGGGAGTTCTGGAACCCCGTGCGTCCTCAGGATAAGGTAGGCGAAAGCCGGCGGAACTACGCGGCATACAAGGCATACTACCAGCGGGTCCGGGACCAACGGGTAGTCCCCACATCCGCGCCGGCTTCACGGCCGGGGCCGTAAACGACACAATATGGAGCACTCATTTGAACACGCAGCACGCTCTTGCCACCCGGGTTGGTCTTCTCCTGCTCTCAGCCACCGCGGCAGCCGCGCTGGCGGATCAGCCACAGGCGTCCAACGAGCGCGGACAACTGGACATTGGCGATCGCCGTCAGCTTCTGTTTGACCGTCGATTCATCCAGGAGGCCAAGGGCGTCGAGCTCGTTGTACACAAGCCGGTGAAGACCGGCGAGTGGACCATCAAGCCCGAGCGCCCCTGGGAGGAGGGCGGCGTCGGCCCCTACAGCAGCGTGCTCAAGGAGGGCGACACGTACCACATGTGGTACCACGTCATGACCTCCGTCCAATGGCACATCGATGAGGAAGCCGGGGCAGTCTGCTATGCCCGCTCAAAGGACGGCATTCACTGGGAACGACCCTCACTGGGGCTCGTCGAGTTCGCCGGCTCGCGCGACAACAATATCGTCTTTGGGCACGGGGCGGCCGGCGTGACCCTCGGGCAGGACGGCGGAATGGTCTTTATCGACCCGAATGCCCCGCCTGACGAGAGATTCCGCCTGCTCATCCGCCACAAGAAAACCGGAGAAGGACTGCACCTGTTCTCTGCGCCGGACGGCATTCACTTCAAGCTCACGCACACCTCGCTGATTACCTACCGGCCGCAGGCACGAGGGCACCACCTCGATTCCCAGAACGTGATGTTCTGGGACGACCGGCTCGGCCGGTACGTCGCCTATGTGCGCAAGAACATGAACGAGCCCGGATCGCAGGGCCGGGCGATCGCCCGGACGGAATCGGCCCGACTGGGCGGGTTCCCGGTTGTGCAGGAGATGCCGGCCGTCGTGGCCCCGGACGCTCAGGATCTCAAGCACAACGGCGCTTCAGCCGTCGATTATTACATGAGCGCGACTATCAAGTACCCCTGGGCACAAGACGCCTACTTCATGTTCCCGACCGCCTACTACCACTACATGCGCGGGTTCCTCGGCGACTTCCCCGAGGAGGTTCCCACCAACGCGGGTCCGCTCGATTCCCAGTTCGCCGCCAGCCGCGACGGCATCAACTGGGAGCGCTATGACCGGCGCCCCTTCGTGGACCTGGGCATGAAGGGTGAGTTCGATTGGGCTTCCGCGCGGGTGATCCACGGAATCGTGCCGGACACCAGCGGGCGCTCCCTGTACATGTACTACCGGGCCAGCGACTGGCTGCACGGTTGGGACCGCGACGAGCGCAACAAGAAGCTGCTCACGCAGGCCGGCCTGGGCGCCGATCAGAACATCGCCGTGCTCAGCCGGGTCGTCCTGCGGATGGACGGGTTCGTATCCGTCCGCGGCGCCTACACCGGGGGTGAATTCACTACACCGCCGCTCACCTTCAAGGGTGGCAAGCTCGTGCTCAACGTGGACACGTCAGCGACGGGTATTGTGCAGGTCGGTCTGATGGACCAGGATGGACAGCCCATCGACGGGTTCCAGCTCGATCAGTGCGATCTGATCCACACCGCCAACGACGTCAACCGGCCGGTCACTTGGAAGGGCAAGGGCGATCTCGCCGCCCTGGCCGGCAAACCGGTGCGACTCCGCTTCGCCATCCGCAACGCCGACCTGTACGCCTTCCAGTTCCGCCCCTGAAAGGCGCAGCCCGCGAGCCGGCGGATTGCGTCCGCCGACGCGGCCAGTATCATGCTGCCCCATATAAAGAGCCTGTCCCGCGAGAGCCCCCTGTGGCACGGGATTCCAAGCCTGTGTCCACCGGTTGAAAACCGGTGCCACACCCTGCCGGGACAGGCACTGAGCACCCGTCGTCCCGACACAAGGAGCGCACCGTGGGTCTACTCGACGTCCTCGTCTTCGTGGTTTTTATCGTGGCCGTCATCGCCATCGGCCTGTGGAAAAGCCGCGGCGAGAAGACGCACAGCGAGCACGGCGCCCAGGATTACTTCCTGGCCGGACGGGGATTGACCTGGTGGCTGGTGGGCTTCTCGCTGATCGCGGCCAATATCTCCACCGAGCAGTTCGTGGGCATGAGCGGCCAGGCGGCCGACTGGCTGGGCATCGCCATCGCCAGTTATGAGTGGATGGCCGCGATTACCCTGGTTGTCGTTGCCTTTCTCTTCCTGCCGACCTTCCTCAAAAGCGGCATCTATACCATTCCCGAGTTCCTCGAGTACCGCTACAACACGTTTGCCCGCACGGTGATGGCCATCTCCACGCTGGTCATCCTGGTCGGCGTGCCCACGGCATCGGTGATCTACTCCGGCGCCAAGGTCATCACCGTCAACTTCCAGGGCCAATCCTTCCTGGGACTCGACCTTGGCAACATCACGGTGGGTTGCTGGATCATCGGCACACTCTCGGCCGTCTACGTGTTCGCCGGCGGGCTGAAGGCCTGCGCCTGGGCCGATCTGATCCAGGGTTCCGCCCTGATCATTGGAGGAGCCATCATCGCATGGCTGGCCATGAGCATGCTGGGCAACGCCGCTCCGGAAACCCTGACGGCAGCCCCGCGCGTGAACGTCGATCCGGCCGCGCTGGCCGGGGCCGGAGCCTGGGAGCGCCTCAAGATGCTCAACGCCGGCGACTGGGAGGTGGGCAAGCTCCACATGGTCCGGCCGGAAGACGATCCATCCATTCCCTGGACTGCGCTGGTGGTGGGGCTGTGGATCCCGAACTTCTTCTACTGGGGACTGAACCAGTACATCACCCAGCGCACGCTGGGCTCCAAGTCGCTGTCCGAAGGCCAACGCGGCATCATGTTCGCCGCCTTCCTCAAGCTGCTGATCCCGTTCGTCGTGGTCATCCCGGGCATCCTGGCCCTGAATCTGTTCCGGGCCGAGCTGTATGCCGAGGGGCTGCGCAAGAATGCCCCGGCCATGAAGGAATTCGAGTCCCGCCCGAAGAAGGTTTTCCCATTCACCCAGAACTTCGCCGACCTGGAGCGCAACCTGGCTGTGGCCGTGTTCACCCACAATGCCGCCGTCGTGGGCGTGCCGGGCGGGAACGTGGATGACATCGAGGAAGCGGAACTCGCGGCGGAGAACGACAAGCTGGTCGCCCGGGCGAGCGAGGCGGGCGTCGGCACGGGAACGAAACTGGTCGGCTACGACTACGACGCCGCGTTTCCCACGCTGATCCGCAAGCTGCTGCCGATCGGTAAGGGCCTCAAGGGGTTCGTGCTCGCGGCCATCTTCGGTGCGGTGGTCAGCTCGCTGGCGTCCATGCTCAACTCGTCGTCGACGATCTTCGCCATGGACATTTTCCGCAAGCTCAAGAAGGACGCTTCGCAGTTCCAGTTGGTCACCGTCGGACGCATCTGCGTGGTCACGTTCGTGCTCATTGCCATCCTGATCGCTCCGGGGCTGGACAACCCGAAGTTCGGCGGCATCTTCACCTTCATTCAGGAGTTTCAGGGTTTCATCTCGCCGGGCATTCTGGCCATCTTCCTGTTCGGTGTGCTGGTGCACCGCGCTCCTCGGGCGTGCGGCACGGCCGGGCTGGTCCTCAACCCCTTGCTTTATGGCGGTCTGAAACTGATGGCCCCCGGGATTGCGTTTCTCAATCGTATGGCGATCTGCTTCGCGGTCGTCCTGGTGGTCCTGACGCTGATGCGGCTGGTCGCCCCCATGCCCCGGCCGGTCAGTCTGCCGGTCAATGAGCAGATCAACCTCGAGTCGAAGAGCGACGTCAAGATCTGGGGCGGCCTGGTCGTGGTGGCCACGCTGGCGCTCTACGCGATCTTCTGGTGAGGG
>BTUC01000552.1:0-4460 GCA_045863575.1 Phycisphaerae bacterium | reverse complement strand
GAAGACCCGACCCTACGAGTCCCACCCGGGCGATTCCGATGCCGCCTTCGAGGAGACGGTCGCCGACTATGCCGGCGTTCTGGAGCAACAGGGGAGAAAGCCGGCCAAGTTGCTGGGCGCGATGGTTTCGGCCGTGGAGCGCATGCGCGACCGCTTTCGGGGCGTGCCCGCCCGCTACGAGCCGGGCCGGCCGTTGATCGGACTGGTGGGCGAAATTTTCTGCCGGCTGAATACCTTCAGCAACAACGACGCCGCCCGCCGGATCGAATCATTCGGTGGCGAATGCTGGATCTCCGACATTGCCGAATGGGTCTGGTACGTGCACCGCTATCAGCAGTTTCAAGTGCACCGGCTGCGCGGGCGCGCTAACCTCGCCTCGCTGGGGCTGGCGATCAAGACGCACGTGCAACGCAAGGCCGAGCACGCCCTGCTCGCGCCGGTCATGGCCGACCTGCGGGGCTATGAGGAGCCGCACGACGTGCGCGAGATCCTCGAGCTCGCCCGCCCCTACCTGCCATTCGAGGGCTCGCTGGGCGAGATGGTGCTGAGCGTCGGGAAAGCCATTTATCTCTACGGCAAGGGCGCGGACGGCATCATCGACATCAGCCCGTTCACCTGTATGAACGGGATCATCTGTGAAGCCATTTACCCCTCCGTGAGCGCGGCGTGCGCTCATCTACCTATTCGCGTGATGTACTTCGACGGAATCGGGGCCAACATCGACCGCGACGTGGAGATCTTCCTGGACCTGGCTCGCGCCTACCAGCGGCGCAAGCAGACGCCCCGGGAGTATCCCGACTACTTCAGGAAAACGTGAGCTATTCCGGCAGGCTCCGCAGCTTCAATCGCAGCGCATCGTACAGCTCTCCCGTCCAGGGCGGCACTTCCGGCATGTCGGCGGGCAGATCCCGAACGCGGAAATCGACCGGACTGAGGATGATTACCGTATTCTTCACACCGGTTTCTGCCACCAGGACAAACAAGTCCTCGGCGGCCGCGTCCCCCATGGCCAGGCAGCCAATCGAAGCACGACCGCCATGAATCATGATGTCTGATCCTGGTTGAGTTCGACCCTCGGCCCGAGCGTGGCGGAGGTCCTCCTCATTGGGGTAATTGATGCGCAGCGACAGGTGAAAACGGCTGTTGGGGTTCAGTGACTCGATCCGGTAGAAGCCCTCCGGGGCCTGGCCATCCCCTACGCGGAGCTTGGGGCCCAGCCGGCCGCTCATGCCCAGAATCGGGTAGGTCCTGAGGTGCTTGAGAGGTCCATCAGGACCAGCGACCCAGACTTCAAGCTGCCGCTCGAGTTTCACGCCTACCAACAGGATGCGCGACGGCGGGTAGGAAATTCCAATGCGTGCAAAATCCGGCGACAGTCTGCTGCGGGCCGCCTGGCCATATTGCTCCAGGCGTTGAGCGACCGTCTGCCCGCCAGAGAACTCGCCTGGAAGGAAATCGGCCAGTCGAGCTGCTCCTTCACGCGACCATCCTTCACCCATGAACGCCAGCACGTTAGCAGCCACCAGGACGGCCAGGAAGCCCATGAGTCGGGCTGTCAACAGAGGCTTGCGATGGCCCACGGGTTCGGAGCTCATGGCCTGATCCATCATGCTGCGCGTCTGCGCGCTGGCGTCCCTGCGAACGATGGCTTCTTGGTGGCCGTCTACCCCCCCCTACCCCCCCTGCCCCCCCTTTAAAAGGGGGGGAGTTCCGGCCGATACAGATCGAGACGCTTTCCGGCGGCTCAGCGCGACGCTTGGCCCGACTTTGCCGGACCGCGGTTGATGAGCACGTAATTGCCGCTCTTGCCGGCCACGGCGATGTCGAGCTTCCTGTCGGCATTGAGATCCACCACCAGGATCTGCATTCCGCTGCTCACCCCATCATCCCACGAGATGACGTCGCGCTTGAACTTCCTCGCGGAGGGATCCCACTCATAGCGCATCAGGCAAACCGGGTCGTGGGCTCCCGGATCACCATCGCCGTGAGCGCGATACCGCTTACCAGTGACGACCTCCATGTTCTTGTCTCCGTCCAGATCCGTCCAGGTCAAAGCGTGCACCTGCGAGAAGACGTCGTCGATGAGATGATCCTTCCAGTCGATCGCCTCCCCATCGCCCTTGAGCTGTTCGCGCCACTTGAGGCCATAGTCATGGCCCTCGCCATAGATCAGATCGTTGCGGCCATCGCCGTTCACGTCCACCACCAGAACGGGAACACTGGTGTGCCCGAGTTCATGCTCGAACTTGTGGAAGGCCCACTGCTTCGTCCATCGGCCGGACTCCGGGGCTTCGTACCAGCCCTTGCCGACGACGATGTCCTTACGGCCGTCGCCGTTCACGTCCCCGATGCCCATGCCGTGCCCGCCTGGGGGGCCCCCAATAGTCACGTCCTGGAACTTCGGCTCGGAGCCCTCCTTGCCCGGCGTGATACGAACCACGCTCACCGGCCGTCCTTCGCTCCAACTGTTGAGGATCAGCTCGGGCGTTCCGTCCTCATCCAGATCCTCCAGCAACAGGCCTTCCGTTTCGCCCTTACCGGTGGTGATGACGTGCTGCTTCCATTTCCGTCCGTCGGCCAGGCCCGCTTTGCCGGGGTTCTCGAACCACCACACCTGGTCCTCGAACCAGGAACCTGCGATCACGTCGGGCCAGCCGTCGCCGTTGACGTCGAAGGCGTGTTCGCCGTTGTTGGCCATGAATTCGTCATTGAGCCGCAAGGGAACCTCTCGGATCACGTGCTGCTTCCAGGTGGGGCCTTCAAACCAGAACGGCCCGGCCGTCAGATCGAGCGTGCCGTCACGGTTGATGTCTGCGACGGAGATACCTTCATTCTTGTTCTTGACCAGTACGTGCCGGTCGAAGCGGATCTCGCCGGTCTTGGGCAAATTCACCTTGGGGCGATCAGGCTTGCCTGATTCCGCGGCCATCAGCAGGACGGCCGGTCCGCACGCCACGACCACGATGCACGTCAGAGAGGTTCGAATAGACACGGCATGGACTCCGCACAAACCACCATTCTTCGAGGGCTGGTGACCGCCCCGCCGCATGCCGGCGGCTTGTCACTCGTACCGCAGAGCCTCGACCGGATCAAGCCGGGAGGCTTTGTATGCCGGATAGAGGCCGCTGATGATGCCGGTCAGGATGGCCATGGAAAGGGCCGTGATGACCACCTGGATGGTCGTATAGGTGACCACCACCTGCGTGATTTTCTCCAGCAGGTCGGTCATGGCGTAGCCCATGCCCACTCCCAGCGCGCCCCCGAAGACGCTGATGAAGCTGGCCTCGATGAGGAACTGCTTGAGAATATCCCACCGGCGGGCTCCGACGGCCATACGCACGCCGATCTCGCGCGTCCGCTCCGTGACCGAGACCAGCATGATGTTCATGATGCCGATGCCGCCGACCACCAGGCTGATCCCGGCGATGCTGTACAGCACGAAACCCATGATGGTGGTAAAATCGCTGAACTGCTTGCGCATCTCCTCCTGGCTCATGACGTTGAAATCGTCGTTGAGCCCCTCGCGGATGCGGATGTTGTGGCGGCGCCGGAGCTCGCGCTTGATCTCGGACATGGCCTGATCGACCTTTTCGGGCCCATCCGCACGGACGGTGATACCGCTGATGAACTTGACTCCGATCAGCCGGCTCATGGCCGTCGTGACCGGCACCATCACCTGCATGTCCACGCTGCGGAAGCCGATGTTGCCCTTTTTCTCCATGACGCCGATCACGCGGAAGGGCACGCCCTTGATCTTGATCGGAGCGTCGATGGCCGGCGCATTTCCGAAGAGGTCCTCGGCCACCTTGTAGCCCAGGACCGCCACCTTCTGCTCGGCGACCACGTCGTCGCGGGTGATAAAGCGGCCCTCGATCACCTTGTAGTTGAACATTTCCGCATAGGCCTCGTTAGTGCCCATGACGGTGACTTCCTTATTGCGCCCGAGCTTCTTGGCGGAGGCGACGAGGCTCACCTCCGGGGCTGCGGACTTGATGCTGGGGCATCTTCGCGGGTCGGTCAGGGCTTCGGCATCACCGATGGTCATGGTCTGGAACATGCCCACCGACCGGCCGCCCATCCGCGCGGTGGCCGGATAGACCATCAGCGTCTCGCTGCCCAGCGATTCGAACCGCTCGCGCAGGTCGCGCTGCGTTCCCTCGAGGATGGACATCGCGGAGATGACCGCGCCCACGCCGATGATCACGCCCAGCGTGGCCAGCAGCGAGCGCAGCAGGTTGGCCCGCAGGCCGCGCAGCGACATCATCAGGATCTGGAAGAAGAACATATCAGCTTTCAGCGTTCAGCGGTCAGCACTCAGCTTTCAGCTCAGCGACTCCACACTCAGCGATCGACTGCGCCCGTCGCGGCACTCGCGGGCAGCGTGCCCATGGCCAGGCCGGCGGCGCGGGCCTGGAGGGAGGCCTTCATGCCGCTGGCCAGCAGTTCCTCCCGGAAGGCGG
>BTUC01000551.1:0-4473 GCA_045863575.1 Phycisphaerae bacterium | reverse complement strand
CGCTTCGATGAAGAAGTCCGCGCCTACATGCGCGCCCACCGGGGAGTTTCGCTCAGCGAAGCCCGCCGGGAGGTGGCCCGAAAGGAGATGCCACGGCCGGAGCCGAGGCCGTCCGCACCGCCGCCGCCCCGGGAAGACTTTATGCAGAAGGGCAAGCGGATCGCGAGGGAACGCGGCATCCCGCTTTCAGAGGCCTTCGAGGCGCTCGCGACAGCAGAACCGGAGCTGCATGAGGAGTACTTGAACAACGCGGCCGCCGAACAGGAGCTGAAGCGAATCGATCGCAGGCTGGACTCGCAAGCCGCACTCCGGAAATACCAGCCGGAACTGGCCGCGAAAATCGACCAGGCCGAGGCCGTGGCCAAGCAGACGGCCGGCCTGTCCCGCGATGAGCGCGCCGCAACCAGCGCCATGGAGTTCAACGCCCGACGGGCCAAGGATGTGACTTTGAAACTCGCCATCACAATCTTGCTGGCAGCGGTCTGCACTCAGCGCCCAGCGCTCGCGCAGGCCTACCCGACGGAGGTATATCCCGCCACAGCAACCATTCAGGGGCTCAATGGCACGATGGACTCGGGTACCGGGTTGAGCTATATCGGCTCCGGCACGTCGCCCGCGAGCTCGCCACCGCTCCAGGAGCAGATCGATCGCCGCTGGCACCGGCAGAACCAGATTCTGGGGGTGTGCGGACAGGGCCGCGTGGTGAAGGTGGGGGACAACGCCATCGGGGTTTTCCCGCTGCGGTTCCGGATCCAGGGGGTGGATCACTCGTTTACCGGCTCGAGCTCAACGGCGGTGAGTGCCACCGCGGACACCTATTACGTCTACCTGGTGTCGGACGGGGGCGGAGGCGGGACCGTCACCGTGGTGGCCGATGGCACCGGGTGGCCCGCGGATATTACCACGTTCATTCCGCTGGCCGAGGTGACCGTGGCCGGCGGGGTGATCAGCTCGATTCTGGACGTCCGCAACCGCCTGATTTACTCGACGGTGACCGCCGGAGCCGCCGCGTCCACTGGCGTGGATGGCGTCTATTTCATTCTCGACCAGGACAACGCGGGAGCGGAGGCCAATTCCAGCTTCCGATTCAATCGCGGGGCCACAGATGATGATGCCGCGCTGCAGTGGAACGCGACGGATGACCTGTTCGAGATCTATAGCGATATCGTGGCCGGGGATCGTGGAATCCTGAAGCTGCTGTCGCTCGAGTCGACGGTGGCCACGGGGACGGCGCCGCTGGTGGTGGCCAGCACCACGGTGGTCACCAACCTGAACGCGGATACCGTGGACGGGGCCAGCGTGGATTCTGCCGGAGCGCTGGATCCGGGCGGGGTGGCCTATGGCTCTGATGCCTCAACGCTGGCCGTGATCGCCGCGGGGACCTCCGGTCAGGTGCTGACGTCCGCGGGAGCCAGTGCCCCCACGTGGACCACGGTGGGCTCTGAAGGCTCCGCCATCCAGGCTTATGACGCGGACCTCGACGCAGTGGCCGGAGTGGCCACCGCGGGGATGCTGGCCCGGACGGGCGCGGGGACCGCCTCCGCCCGGACGATCACTGCCGGATCATCGATCAGCGTGGCCGACGGTGATGGCGTGAGCGGAAACCCCACCATTGCGGTGGCCGGAGCCACGCAATACAGCGTGCAGGTGGGGTCCGCCGCTGGGGCCTTAAACTCGATCACCGTGGGTGCGGATAACACCGTGCTGTGCGGTAACACGGGAGCTAATCCGAGCTTCCGCAAGGTCATCGACTCGGATGTCAATTCGGCTGCCGCGATTCAGTTTTCCAAAATGGCCAGCGGATCGCAAGGCCAGATGCTCATGTGCAACGCCGGTGGGGTGCCGACGCTTACCACCCTGGCCGGTGCGGTGACCATCGACGCAATCGGATACACCGTTCTTGACGATCAATGGGCCGATCTCTGCCCGAATCTGCCCGGTGTGGCCCTGGGAACGGAGGTGAGCAACGTTCGCCGAGTCACCATCACGCTAACGAACATGAACGGGCAAGCATACGGCTCTAAATCCTTTCTCGCGGACGTGTGGCTGAGTGACACTGACGGCCCGGACTTGACCGCAACCGCCGCAACCTCTCTAACCGTCGTGACCGGCACACTGATGGAAACCGTGACCGCCAACAAGCACTTTCGAGCCGCGGGCCAAGCGTCGAGCCGGACCCTGGTCTTTGATCTGGAGTACACAGGAGGCGCCAAGACTTGGTATCTGTGCGTTGCCTTAAACGGCCTCGTGCGAATGGTGCCGGTGTCATTCTCCTGATGGTAGAAACGCGGCCCTTGAGGTCGCTCAGCCGCCCGGGCGGGACTAGCAGGTGAGCGCCGCCCTGGTTGCCGGGGAACTCGAGGTTGTTCCCCGGCACGGTACTGCCCGCCGTCCTGTCATCCAGAAGACGGGCGCATGGAGGCAGCGCGCCGGAAGCCAGGTGCCGGCGGCAGCGCCCCAAACCGCCCGCGGCGGCGGTCAACGCCGCGGGCAGAACACAAGGGCGTGATACCCCACCACGCCCGATCCGCCCCCGGGCCCGGACCCCACCCGGGCCCGGGGCACCGCTTACGAGGGCCAACAGGCCGCGGGGAATGCCTGCAGTGGCAACAGAACTGCCCCGCCGCTACGCGTTCTGGGCCATGGTGGGGTGATCGGACGGCCGAACGTGCCGATCGTCGCACAGTGAGCCCGCAGACGCGTTTTTCCGATCGGGTCCGGGGAGGGGAGATCGGCCTTGACAGATCCGCAGCGGATGGCCGATGATGATGATTGAAGAGACCGGGAACCCACGCGGTTCTCAAATGACATACAACCCGCCTTAGCTGGTGACTGTGTGCGGGTGAACAAGCATGCTCGGTCGGGCTGGCCTCCGTCAGCTCACCACTGACGCGTTTCCCGGTATCGTCGGGGACGCCACCCGGCCGAGCCTGCGCAGCCTCATGATACGAGGTGAGATCATGTCGAAGTCAGTAAACACCCCCCAGTTGACGACGCCTGAGAAGGCGGCGGACGGTACGAAGAGCTATGCCTTGCTGGCCCGTCAACGGCTGGGCAGAGCAGCGGCCGTGCTCCGCGGCGTGTCGAGCGTGTGCAGTGTCAGCCTGAACCACGAGAACCGGGACATGAGCAACGATGAGTCAATCAGCATCTCCTGCTTGACGAACATCGCGCTCGAGGCCCTGGACGAGGCGGACAGGTTCATCGACGCAACGCTGGTGTGCCTGGAGGTGATCCCGGTCGCCAAGCCGGCGACGAAGCGCGGGAAGGCGGTGCGGTCATGAAGAAGACCTCGAAGAAGACGAAGGCGCCCCGCAACGTGCCCCCGGCGCTGGGCAAGGTGTTGGACGGCAAGAGCATTCTGAACAAGTGGAAGTATGAGAGCATCGGCCGTATCGCCGTCTTGCTGCAGGAGTTCAACACGTCGTTCGTGAGCGGGCTCTACATCGACCTGAAGGAAATCGCCGACGAGGGCGGGAAGCCTGAGTGGTACGTGCTGGACCGCGAGAAGGCGGAGCGTCAGCACTGGCACGTGATGTGTCGGACACGGCCGTAACACAGAACCGGCCCCAATCGGCCCGGCTGCCCACGTGGTGGCCGGGCCTTTTCATGCGCTGGCATGGAAAGTTAGTCTCGACTAACATCTGGCAGGTTCCAGGAGCATCCGCATGACCACCAGCACCGTCGGCCGCACCATGACCCCCAGTGAGCTGTTCAGCCTGAAGTGGCCGGCAACCGCCCGCCAGGTGGACTTCCGCTGCCACAAGTGCGGCATCACACGCCACGACGCCGAAGACCTCCGGCAGACCGCTGCAATGCACCTCTGGCAGCACTGCGTCAAGGCGACCGCTGACGGGACCGTCAAGTACGAAGTCACCACCGAATACGCCGTTCTCCTGGGGCTGACCGCCGCCCTGCGCAGCCGGGACCGCCACCAGGCCAAGCGGCTGCCGTCGGCTGGCCGGATGCCGGCGCCCGTCGCCAGTGTCCAGGTGGATGGGGTGCGGCTGACCATGACAGACGCCGCCATCGACCAGCCGGAGGTGATCGAGACGGTCAGCAACGGCTACTCTCCCGGCGAAGCCGCTGCCCTGCTGGGCGTGACCCGCGAGCGTATCCGGCAGATTCAGCCCACGCTGGGCGCGGTCCGCCTGGGTGGCCGAATCCGCCTGTCCCGTCGCCTCGTGGACGCCTGCGCCGCTGCCCGCCAGACACGTAGATCCTGCCGCTGTGGTACGCGGACCAGGTGAGACGGCCGGAGATACCCCCCCACGTCGAGAACAGCGACTCCCTGATCGAACGAGTGACCGAGTTTCGGTCGTAAAACGGTATGTACCGTTTTGGCATTCCCAAATACCGCGATTTCCTAAGAAAACTGGGCACTTCTGGATACTGCTTGCAAATCGCGTTTTTGGGGGTAGAATAGGCGAAAACATTAGGGTTTTCAGGCTTTTCGGCATGCTTTCGAGTCTG
>BTUC01000550.1:0-4479 GCA_045863575.1 Phycisphaerae bacterium | reverse complement strand
AGACCACCGTGTGCAGGTTCTGCTCGTTGCGGTCAATGAACAACTGCTCGTCGGCCGGCGTCCCCCGCATGGCCCATACCGGCGCGCAGTACAGCATCAGCATCGGCTCGATGCCGTTCTCGTGCAGGAACCCGATCAGCCGGTCCATTTCCGACCAGTCGTAGGTGCCGCGCTCCTGCTCGATGATGGCCCACTTGAACTCGATGCGCGTCAGGTCCATGCCCACGTCGTGGAATGCCTGGACCAATTGCCTGCCGCGCCCCTCCAGATCGCCGCCGTAGTCGTTGCCGTTAGGCCCGAACACCGCCTTGACGCCATGGCGCAGCGGCGGAAAGGTGCCGAGAGCAGTCGCCGAAGCGCCCGCCATTGTCCGGCAGCCGGGCAACCAGGCGACCACCACCAGCAACAGGGTCAGCCGCGTACCGTAAGCTGCAAAACGATGAAACCAATGTTGCCTCTCGCCGGATGCCGATGGCATGAACAACTCCTGTGTGAATCAGATCAGGTTGAAACTTCTGAAGTCCAATCCGCGGTAACTCCCAGTCGTCGAACGATCGAGACGGGCCTATGTCATGCGCCTCCAGGGTGTGTCTTTATCGCATACTGCGGCGCAGGGCCGATATCACCTGGGCCGCAATCTCGTCGGCCAATCGGTCCTGCTCCATGGAGGCCAGACGGTCGACGCGGATCGGCAGGTACCCGTCTTCCCCCGGTTCCGGCGGCTGATCGCCCATGCACTCCGAATAATCTGTGATCAGTCGGGCTACGTCAACCACGGAGTAGATCCAGAGGATGGTCAACGGGCGCGACTTCGAGGCGTTGACGAACCGATGGGGTATACCCTCAGGGACGTGCGAGCTGTCGTAGGGCTTCATGAACGTGCGCTCCCCCTTGACGTCCACGAACGCCTCACCCTCGAGAATCACGATCACCTCTTCGCAATTGTGCCGATGGCAGGGCAGGTACCGCCCCGGCTCGAATGTGGCCGTGCCGACGCTCAGTACGCGGGTGCCTCTCTCCTTGGTCTGCATGTCGCGGAAGAGCACACCCTGGTCGAGCTCGTAACTGTAACAGTCGCTGAACCGCGTGATTCCCATGGCCATTCCCCCAGAATGCGCCTGCCGAGGTTTGCCGGCACACCTTACTCGGGCACGCCACCAATCGAACGCGTGCATATTACCACACCCCGGGGGCCACTTTCCACGGCTCCCGGTGGACCGGTGCTTGACTCAGCGCTCCTTTCAGTCGCGATGGGTGACCGCGAAAGCCCACAGGTCGAAAGCCAGGAAGATCACCAGAAACTGGCAGGTCAGCACGGTCAGCAGCGGATGGCTGAAGCGCAAGTAGCTGCGGTAAGCAACATACAATCGCACGGTTCCCATGATCCAGGCATACGCCCAATACACAGGAACGCCAATGACCAAGGGATCATCGATGCCGTTGAAGGGAACCGCCGTCGCGGTTAGGAGGGCAACCACGAGCAGCAACAGGCCGATCCATAAATTGAAGTCAAAACTGTAGATCGCACAACGCAGTACGTGTGCGCGATTGACCTTCGCGCGGCGCATGGAGATCCAGAAGAGACGCAGGGCCGCATAGGTGGCCCACGGCCAGAGCAGTGGTATGCCCAGGACGACAAGCCAGATCACCTGAGCCCCCGAGGCGGTCAGGACGTCGAGTACCTCGCTCACCAGACCAGCAAAAGAAAGCCCCGACCCGGCACCTCGTCGCGCGTTGTTCGAGATCAAGATGGCGGCAATCATGGCAAAGAAAGCAGCCGAATAGGCGGCTTCACCGATCAGGCAGTAAGCCACCAGCCGTCGGAGATTGGACGGCTGGACGGGGTGCAAGGAGGTCCAGAACTTCAAAGGCCGCATGGCCCCCCGCGCCGTTTTCCAGAATGACCAGACATTGCGCTCCGGGTGGTGCTCGAAGAGGTAAGGGTGTAGACGCCGCCGTGGATCGAGCACCTCCGGCCACGTGAAGCTGTACCCGCACTCGGGGCAGCGGGGGGCTTTCAGACCTCGGAGGTTATAGCCACACAGCGGGCAGCGGATCTCCTCGCCGATCTCCGTCCAGTCCGGTGGGCTGCTCACGCCTTCGGCCGATTCAGTCTCCGGCGGGCTCACTTCAGGACCCTCCCTGTGACGCACTCAAGAGAATCGCGCGAGGAACGCAACCACCATTAACTGAAAAGCAATCAGTCCGACGATGATCTGCGACGCCATGACTGTCGCCAAGGGATGGTCCAGCCGCATGTACCTGTCATAGGCGAGCCGGAGTCGCCAGATGCCCACGGCCAGCACCAGCCCCCAGGCAATCAGGAGCTTTTCCTCCAACCAGATATCGGCTGGGAGTGAACCGGCTCCCAGGAAGTACGCAACCTGGAATACCCCCATCAGCAGCGCCATCCAGAGTGCTCCATCAAAGCTGTACAGTGAGCATCGGAGTGCGTGAATCGGCCGGACCTTCGATCGCCGCATGGAGATCCAGAATACCTGCAAAGATGCAAATGTCAGCCAGGGCCACAGCAGCGGAATGATGACCCCACCAGTGATCCAACGGAAGCTGCCTTGCGTGGCGCGCTTCATGAGGCAGCCCAGTGGATTGGCGGGTGGCTCCACGAAGGAATCGAGAAACTCCTGCAGTGTCGCTGGCAGGCCGAAGCTCGCTCGCTGTTGGGCAGTAAGCCTGTTGAAGGTCAAGGTGTAGGACGCAATGTTGCGTGTACGGGCAGCATTGAGCCGGCGGCTTTCCACCATGGCCGCTCCGGTCAGCAGGCCGGCCACGACGCACAGATACAGGCACTGGCCGATGAGGAAGTAAATCAGCAGTCGCCTGAGGGAGGAGGGCTGGCCTGGATGCAATGAGCTCCAGAACATCCCTGGCCGAAAGCCGGCCAGCGCCGTTCGCCAGAACGACCGGAAGTTCCGCTCCGGGTGGTGCTCGAACAGATAGGGGTGCAGCCGCTGCTGCGGGTCGAGCACCTCCGGCCAGGCGAAGCGGTAGCCACATTCCGGACAGCGCGGGACGGTCAGACCGCGAAGATTGTAGTTGCAGAGGGGGCAGTGCACTTCGTCCTGGACCCTGGCCCAGTCTGGCGGGGCGGTTGTGCCTTCCGTGGTGCATTCGCTCGGCATGACCACTAAATATACCCCCTTTCATAAGCCACTGCATCTACATGAACTTAGCACAGCCGCGCGCGTTTCTTGCTGCTTATCGGACGCGCGCTGAATTATCGGACGGTGCGCCGTCGTTTTGGCGGTTTTCGGTCTCATCTTCGGAACGGGGAATTGCCGACAGAGAGTAAGCCCGGTGCCGGTATTCGTCAGGCGATTATCGGTCCTGGGTTTGCGCGTGCGGTGGTCAGGATGACCCCGGGAAGGCTCAGGGATGAGCGATTTGCCCGCACAGCAGGGTTTAACCCGTCAGTTCGCCGGGCGCTGGCAGATTCCGCTGCTGGTGCTATCCCTCGCGGCATTGGCCGCGGGGGTGTGGCGGCTGCGCCCCGAACCCAAACCACTCCCCTTTGAACAGCTCTATGCGCATGCCGAAAGCCTGAAGAAGGCCGAGCTGTACCCCGAAGCCAGTACCTATGCGGAGAAGCTGCTCGCTGACCCGGCGCGGACGCCGGAGGAGTCGCGGCGGCTGCACCGCTTGCTGGCGGAAGTGGTCTACGCCCACGAGCGCGGCAATGTCGTCCATGGTCAATCCAATGCCGAGGCCATTCTGCTGCACAGCAACAGGAGTATTGCGGAAGGTCAGGCCCACAATGCGTCCATGAGGCTTGTTCGCGGCGAGGCCTGGGAATGGCTTCGCCGGCCGGCGGACGCGGTGACGGAATACCGGGCGGCTTTGGCGGCGGGAGCGCCGCAGCCATGGGCGATCCGCAAGCGCATCGTTGAGCTGCGCCGAGCCAGCGGCGACATGGACGACGACGAGCTGCGCCGTGAATGCGACGTCTTTCTGGCTGGCAGTGACGTTCCCGACGAACTGGGCTACTGGGCTGCCGAGCAGGTGGTCAACGTGCTTGCCCGCCATGAGAAGCACGCGGAGGCAGAGCGGTTCCTCCAGGACAACGCCGCACGGTTCCGCGGATCGCCGGTCAAGGGCCGCTACGATTATCTTCAGGCGCTGGCCTGGTTCCACGTCGGGCGGTTCCCGGAGGCGGAGCGCGTGCTGCGTTCCTTGCGCGATGAACAGACGCCGGCAGACGCACTCTACCCTCGTGTCGGCTGGCTGCTGGGGCGTGTCCTGCTCGCGGAGCAGGCCCCCGAGTACGCCTTGGGCTTCTTCGATGAGACCATCGCCCAGGGGCCGGCCGGACCCTTCCGGTCGGCGTGCGTTCTGGGGCGGGCCGAGGCCCTGGCGGGGCTGGAACGGTTCAAGGAATCAACGCAGGCCTATCACCGGGCGATCCGCGAGGCAACCGAGTCGCCCTATGAATCGATTATCGATCTGGCCCTGGTGCGGCAGTCC
>BTUC01000549.1:0-4489 GCA_045863575.1 Phycisphaerae bacterium | reverse complement strand
GGCCAGGTCCCCGCGACGGATGTGGGCCAGTTCGTGGCGCAGGATCAACTCGAGCCGCGTCGGATCGGCCGGCTCCAGCAGACGTGCGGGCAGGACGACCGAGGTGCGCAGGGCACCGAAAACAACCGGCGCATCACTCACGTCGCTGACCAGCAGCACCGGCGGCTGATAGAGCCCCAGTTCGCTTGATAGCTTCTCGCAGAGCGTCAAGACGCTCGCGTCCTTCGCCAGCACACAGCCTTGGCGCCAGCGGCGGGCCGCTCGGACGCGCCTGATCAGGATGCCGGCCACCATCAACACGCCGGCTGCCCACACGATCCCCAGCACGGAACGTACGGTGGTCCATGTTGCGGACGGTAATGGTATTGCGGGGGAACTCCCGGCGTCGCGGACGCCCGATTCTGTCAGGCCCCCAGAGGAGGGGGATATTGCCTGCGTAAGTGTCCCGATGAGCGCATTGCCAGGACGGGCTCCCTCCTGGCTGTTCGTGGCCGTGGCGAAGTCATCCGGACGAGCCTGCAACCAGGGCAGGTCGATCGTGGCTGGCCAACAGGCGACCAGCAGGATCTTCACCAGCACCAGCCGCCACAGCCAGCAGCGAACCGTCGGAGGGATGCGGGGAACGAGCCCGCACAGAAGCCAGACCAGGGCAATGGCCACTCCCCCTTGCCAGGATGCGCGGACCAGCACCGCCAGACCGCCCTGCATCAGGCCATTCAGATCGAGATGACCCGTGGTCATGAGAATTCCTCGCCGCGTTGAGCTTCCAGATCGCGTACCAGCTTCTTGAGTTCCTCCAATTGTTCGTCGTTGACTTTGTCCGGGCGGGCCAGGTAGGCGAAGAAGGGGGACAGCATGCCATCCAGCATGTTTTCGACGAAGCCCTGCACAAGGCCCTGCGTCAGCTCCGCGATCGGTTTCTTCGGGGCATACCGGTAGACGCCGTCCTGCTTGCGGCGCACGAGAAAGCCCTTGGCCCGCAGACGCTCCATCACAGTCAGGACGGTGGTGCGGGCCTGGCCCTTGGTAGCGGCGACGTGCTCGGCCACTTCACGCACGGTGACTGGATGGTGTTCGCCGACGTAGCGCAAAACTTCCCATTCAGCCTGTCCGAGATTGACCTGGGGCATGGGCGGAATCTCCATGACTACTGATGTAGTCATACCTGACTATACTTGTCGTCAGGAGTATTGTCAAGCGCCTGATCAGAATATCATCTTGTCCGCCAGTCGCTGCCTACTGGATGGGCTGCGGGCGTTCTGAAGCAGCGCCGAGCCGTTCATCGCCGGGATGGGGGGGCGGAGTCGGCCTGAATGGCCTCCAGCAAGCGGTCGCGGATGGACTCCAGGGCGTCGGCGTCGGTGAGTTTCCGGTGGCCGCCGGCGGTGACGTAGAACGCGTCTACCACCTGGTCCAGATGGGTGGAGATCTTGGCTGAGACCACGGACAGGCCCAGCTCGAAGAGCGTCCTGGTGATGGTGTAGAGCAGGCCCTGCCGGTCGTCGGCAAAGACTTCGATGATCGTGTAGCGGTCGGAGCTTTCGTTATCGATCTCCACGACCGTTCCGGCCGGGCGCGGCGACGGCCCGCCGCGGTGGGGCGGCATGCGTCGCCGGCGCAGCAGCGCTTCCACCGTCTGGCGCCCGAGAAGAACCTGGCGGATGTGGTGGCCGATCTCATCACTGCGGCTGGCCGGGGGCCGGCCGGCGAAGTCCTGATCAAATCCGCGAAAGGTGTCGATCACCAGCCCGTCACTGCGGGTGACGATCTGGGCGCTGCCGATCTGAAATCCCACCGCGGCCAGCACGCCGGCGATCTTCGAAAAGATGCCCGGCACCAGGTCGTCGCGCGCGAAAATGGTGTATTCGCAAGCGCCGGTGTCGGGCAACCAGGTGAATTCAACGGTGACGCCGGCCGGTCCGGGGTTACGCAGGCTGCGCAAGTGGCTGTGAAGGGTGGTCGCGGGGGTGGCCACCAGGTAGGCGTTCGGAGAAGCCTCCAACTGAGCCTCCAGCCACTCACGTGGAAGCTGCGTGCACAGTTGGTCACAAACCTGTCGCCGGACAGTTTCTGATCGGGAGGCTTCATCAATGGAAGGCACTTCGCCGGTCAACTCCGCCATGGCCCGGTAGTAGAGCTCGACCAGGAGGGCGCTCTTCCAGGCGGTCCAGCTCTCCGGTGCGACGGCTTCCGTGTCAGCGGCAGTCATGACAAACAGGAGCCGCAGGACTTCCGGCGTGCCCACAGTGCGCGTGAACTGGATGAGCGTGCGTTCGTCGGCCAAATCGCGGCGGAAGGCGGTGTGGGCCATCAACAGGTGTCGATGCACGAGGAAGACCAGCACGTCGCGCTCGTGCGCGGTGAGGCCGAACTGGGCAGCCGTTTCCATCGCCAGCTCACGGCCGATCTCGCTGTGGTCTTCGCCGAGCCCCTTGCCCAGATCGTGTACCAGCAGGGCGAGGTGCAGAATGTCGCGTCGGCGAATCTCCCGGTAGGCTCTGCCCAGGGGGCCATGATCTTCGATGCGTTCGGTGGCCGCCTCAACCGCGCGGATCGAGTGCTCATCGACCGTGTACTTATGACAGAGGTTGAACTGGATGAGCCCGCGGGCGTGCTCAAAGGACGGGATCAACCGGCTGAGCAGGCCCACGCTGTGCAGGTCGCGGAGCAGGCGGCCCAGACCGGCCGGCCGTCCAAGCAACTCGAAGAACTTGCGCCGCGCGGCAGGCGTCACTTCAAACGCCTCGGCCGCGGAGCGAATCCGCTCGAGCGTCTCATAGGCCACGCTCACGCCGTAGCTGCGCGCCAGATCGAAGAGCTGAAGGAGCTTGTCGGCGTCGGCCAGGACGGAACGTTCGGCGGCCGGGTCGATCGCGATGTGCTCACGATTGAGCAGAAAACAGTCGCCGACGCGATCGGTCATGAGCCGGTTGACGATGCCGCGGAGCCGGGAACCCGATCGCGCCGAGCTCACGAAGTGCATGACGAAATTGTGGAGGGCGGTGGTTTGCCGGTAGTAGTGGCGCATGAAGCGCTCGACCGCCAGCAAGGGACCCTCGGGAGTGAAGCCCATCCATTCGGCCAGGCGGATCTGTTCCTCGCGGGTGAGCACGTCCTGGGCCGCTCCCGCGTGGAAGTGCAGCTCGTTGCGCACGCGATGGAGGAAATCAGTGGCCTCGGCGAGCATGCCGGCGTCGCGGGCGCACATGCCCCCGCTTTCGCGGAAAACCTCCAGGCCTGCCCGTCCGTGGCGTGCAGCGGCCAGCCAGCGAAGCACGTGCACGTCGCGCAACCCGCCGGGGCTCTTTTTCACATTGGGCTCGAGCAGATAGACGGTCTGAGCATAGTAGTCCTGATGCTCGCGGGCACGCTCCGACACGATCTCATCCAGCAGACGATTGATGGGCATGCCGGTGGTTACCGGCCGGATGGCCTGCTGCAACCGGGCGAACACGCCCGCGTCGCCGAGAATCAGGCGGGCCTCCATCAGCGTGGTGCGGATGGTCAGGTCTGTACGGGCGAGGGATGCGCATTCCGTGGGCGTGCGGACACTGCTGGCCAGGGCTAAGCCGAGATCCCACAGATCACGAATCAGCGCGGAGATGAACTCGCGGAGTGCCTGGGATGGCCGTGCATCGTGCAGGAAAAGCAGATCCACGTCCGAGTAAGGAGCCATGTCGCCTCGGCCGTAGCCGCCAACGGCTACCAGGGCCAGCTTGCCGGAGACCCGGGGGCGGTCGTCAACGGAGACACGATCCAGTGCGTTGGTCCAGGCTCTTCCGAGGATGTCATCGCACAATGTGGTGAGAGCGGTGACGACTTCGGTGCCGCCGGCCCCGGCGGCATGGCGGGCCTGAATCTCGGCACGCCCACGGTGTAGCCGGTCGCGAAGGCTCCCGCCGTCCGGCGGGGGTGAGGTCATTATTCCCTCGGAGGGAGCGGACATGGTTGCGGATGACTCCATGGAGGTGCTCACTGTGCCTCTGGTATGGGAAAACCCACGGAGGAGGCCCGTGGGTTTCCCGCGGCTCTGTCGATCCTGTTATCGAGTCCCCGGATGAGCCGCAGCCGGGGGCTCGGGTGCCTCAGGACTGACCGGTTGGATACCGGACCCACATACGACTGGCCTCACTCTGAGGCCCGTTCGCGGTGGGATCAGACGGCGGTTTCTCCTTTCTCGCCGGTACGGATCCTGACAACCTCGTCCAGATCGGTGACGTAGATCTTACCGTCTCCGATCTGTCCGGTGCGGGCTTTGCGCAGGATCACGTCGATGACGTCACTGGCCAGCCCGTCCGAAACGATGATTTCGATCTTGACCTTGGGTACGAAGTCCACCGTGTATTCCGCGCCACGGTAGTGTTCGGTATGCCCCTTCTGACGACCGAAGCCGCGGACTTCGATCACCGTCAGGCCTTGCACGCCGATCTGAGTGAGAGCATGCTTGACCTCGTCGAGTTTGAAGGGCTTGATGATCGCCTCAATCTTT
>BTUC01000548.1:0-4500 GCA_045863575.1 Phycisphaerae bacterium | reverse complement strand
GCTCGAGTTGATTCCGGTTGACCCGCTGGGCAACCCGATCAGCAAGCGTTGCTTCAACGCTGGCGACACGATTTTGATTGCGATCAAGGTGTACAACCTGGATCCGTCGCAGAAGCTCGTCGGCGGCCAGTTCTTCCTCGACTACGACACCGATGGGGGCCTGAACTGCTGGACGGTGGAAGCGGTAGATCCGGGCGGTCCGCAGGAACCCAGCACCGATCCCTCGCCGTTCCAGTTTGAGGTGATGCAGAACCTCAATCGGTTGGGCAAGATCGACTACGCGGTGGGGCTCTCGCTGGTCAATCCCAAGCCTGCCAGCGCGGCCGACAACTACATGGCCACCATTCAGATGAAGCCGCTGGTCATGGATCCGAACACCTGCTGCCAGGTGCAGTTGAGGCTGCTCACGGATAGCACGAATAACGGCAAGGGTGATCCGACGCAAGTGGTGCAGGAGGACGGCACGCCGATTTCGGCGATCGGCGGCGGCCTGAGGCTGATCAATGCACCGACGTTGACCATCGACATCCATCCGCCGGTGCTGACCAGCACGGAGGTGACGGCGAACACGGATCCCGGGCTGTGCACCGCGGCGGTCGTGCTGCCCGATCCGACGGTGACCGACAACTGCGATGTCGCCGCCTGCCCGGTGGGCCCGCCGGTCTGCGTTTCGCGGAGCGACGGCAAGAGTTGCGGGGATCCGTTCGACAAGGGCGTTACCACGGTGACCTGGGTGGCGACGGACGGCGCGGGGAACGAGGGTATCGGCACGCAGATGGTGACGGTGAACGACGCGGAGGCGCCGACGATCACCTGCCCGCCGGACATAACCGTCCCGACAGATCCGCGCGTGTGCGAGGCCATCATACAGTTGACGCCGGCCACGTGCACCGACAATTGTGGCGTGTGCACCGTGACTTGTTCCCGGAGTGACGGCAAGAGCTGCAACGATCCGTTCCCGAAGGGCACCACGGTGGTGACCTGGACGGCCACTGATGACAGCAACACCTCGAGCACCTGCCAGCAAAACGTGACCGTCGAGGATCAAGAAGCCCCGACCATCACCTGCCCGCCGGACATAACCGTCCCGACGGATTCGGGGGTGTGCGAGGCCATCGTACCGTTGACGCCGGCTACTTGCACCGACAACTGCGGCGTGTGCGAGGTGACCTGCTCGCGGAGCGACGGGAAGAGCTGCAGCGATCCGTTCCCGAAGGGCACCACGGTGGTGACCTGGACGGCCACTGATCCCGATAACAACTCGAACTCCTGCCAGCAAAACGTGACTGTGGAGGATCGTGAGGCGCCGACGATCACGTGCCCGGCGGACCGGGTGGTTTATGCTCCGGTTGGATCGTGCGATGCGTGCGTCACGCTGGAACCGGCCACCTGCACCGACAATTGCGGGGTGTGCACGGTGAGCAGCGATGCGCCGGCGTGCTTCCCGCCGGGTGACACCATGGTGACCTGGACGGCCACCGACGACCGCAGCAACTCGAGTACCTGCCAGCAGAAGGTGACCAATGCGGGCAACAAGCTGGTGGTGAAGGTGCAGCTCCAGCCGGCCATGGCCCTCGGCTCGTGTTGGCGGGGCATCCAGTTCGGGCTGTTCAACACGGCCACCCTGGCTGCCTGCCAGACCGTCTGCGCCGACCTGAACTTCACCAATGGCATGTGCGCGGGCGCCGACCAGGCGGGCATCATGGGCAACGTGGTGGCCATCCCGTGCGGGACGTACGACAAGATCAGCGCCCGGGCAGTGATGCACAGCCTGCGGGCGGTCTGCGACCTACAGCAGGCGACGGACAACACCGGCCTGCTGGTGTACACGGCAGACTTCACCGGGGACCCGGCGCAAGGCTGCGGGCAGCAGTGCGGGCACTGGCTGGTTCAGGGGAACCTGAATCACTCGGCTACGCTGGCCAGCGATGTGATCGACATCGTGGACTTCGCCTACTTCCGGCCGCACATGTTCCAGCGGTTGCCCAGTGTGGACGTGCACTGCGGCGACCTGCCGCCGGCCTGTCAGCCGGGCGTGGTCGGCCCGGCCGCACACTGTGACTTCAACGGGGACACCATGGTGCTGGTGGGCGACCTGACGTTCATTCTCACCAACTTCCTCAAGAAGAGCGATCCGCTGCCATACGACACCGCGCCGGTGCCGTTGCCGGCCGGGCCGCCGGACGGCCAGGTCATCGCGGAAGGCAGTGCGGAGAGCATGCAGGGCCGGACGCGGGTGTCCGTGGCCGAACTGAAGGCCATGGGCGTCCCCGACCCCGCAGGCAGCGACCTCAACCGCGACGGGTACCTGGATACCAAGGACCTGGCGCTGTTCCTGAGGAATTCCAAATAAGGGTTGGTTGCGGAGTGCTCCGGACCCCGTGATCGGGGTCCGGAGCGGGATGGTGGGCGCGGAGGCCACCAGGCTGAAAGGCGTGAGGTCACGACGATTGAGCACTTAAGGCATTTGGATCTTCTGTGACTTAGGGCAGATTTCACGTGGACACAACAGGAGGATTGACATGACTGAGAATCAAAGGATATGTGCCGGGCTGGTGGCGACCATGGCGTTCGCCGCACTGGCTCAGGCCCAACCTGAGATTTGTATGGATCTGAAGGTGCGTCCGGAAACCGCTACGGACAGCGCTTGGATCCAGTGGTTTCCCGCATCCCCCCACCAGGCTTCTTCGTTCATGATCCGCTGCTATGACGCCGGCGGTGCCCTGGTTCGCTCGCAGGCGGTAGCTGTGGCTGACCGAACCACCACGCTCCAGAATCTCCACACGGATGGCGTCGTGGCAGTGGAGGTCATCTCGCTGACGGCAGGGGGCGCGCAACTCGAAGTCACGCCGCGTGAAACGGTGCTCCCCCGCCCGGCCGCAGGGAAAGCGGAGGGCGCTTCCCCCGTACCAGGTCTGAACATGAGCTTTTTCTACTGCGGCCAGTACCGGGTGAGTGAGAATCTGGTCTATTCCGCGATTCAAGTGACTGAGAACGACCACCCGCTCAGTGGCCTGACGCGCGACAACTTCTCCATCACGGAAAATGGAAATCCGGAGGAAATCGTCGGCTTCCTGGCCGAGGGCGGCCTCGCTGACATCGTGTTCCTGCTTGACTGCAGTGGCAGCATGTGCATTGAACGCGACCAGGTGCATGCCAATGTCGGGACATTTGCCGACGCACTCAGTGCGGCAGGCGTGGACTTCCGGCTGGGCTTGGTGAAGTTCGGCCAATCGGCCGGCAATGGCCATCCCCAGAAGGTGGGAACCGGCCTCACGGATAACGTCCAGCTCTTTAAGAGCTGGGTGGCGCCGTTGCCTTGCGACGGTGCGAGCGAATACGGGTGGGAGGCCATTCGCTACGCCAATCAGAACTTTAACTTCCGCCCTCTCGCTACCAGGCATTTCATTATCATCACCGACGAGGACTCAGATGATCGCAACTGGGCCGCAACCCGCGATTCCATTCTGAACAACGACGTGACGGTCCACTGCCATGTCGACTGTTCGTACGGCTCTTCCAATGCCGACTACTGCGATGTGAACAACAGCGTCCGCGGCATAACCGACCCGAAGGGTCTCCTGGGCGCAGTGACGGACCCGCTGACCCCGATTCTGACGGCGATCATCGAGCAGATCGCAACCATCTACACGATTTCTTACGAGCCGGACACCACTCCTCAGGCGGGTGAAACCCGATGCATCGAGTACACCGTGGTGAAAGACAGCAACACCGACACCGATGGATGCTGCTACTCTTTGCCCTGCGGGCCGGCCATCCAGCGCACACAGGCGACGATAGACCTGCACAGTCAGGCGCTGCCCGAGCATTCATCGCCCACCATTGCCGCACTGGTGACCGACGCCTGTCCTCCCGCCGTCCAGTCGGTCAAGCTCTTCTACCGGACAACGGGCAGCCCCACCTATGCGGAGTTGTCCATGTCTCCCCAGGGTCAAGACCTGTACGCGGCGCAGATTCCCGCGGCGATGGTTTTGTCTCCAGGTGTGGACTACTACATCCGCGCGACGGACGGGCAGCTCAACACGACTGATCCCGCGACCGATCCTGATACCAGCCCATACCAGTTGGCCGTTCAGCCGAACGAGCCGCCGGTCATCCAGCACACGCCGGCGACCACCTGCTGGCCCCAAGGCCAGGATCTGCCGTTGGAGGTGCGGGTGACGGACGCCACGAACAATCTCCGCAATATCGCCCTCTGGTACAGCCCGATCGGGTCGCCGCTATGGAAGAAATCAGAAGTTGTGTACGCTGCACCCTTCCCTACCGACGCTACGGAGACTTTTATCGTGCCGGCCGCTGATATCCTCAAGCCCGGCTTGCGGTACTACTTCGAGGCTCAGGATGACTACGGAGTAACGCAGACTGCGCCCGTCGCCGGCCGGGCCGATCCCTACGTTCTCTGCGTAACTGACCAGGCCACGGGTCCGACGCTCGAGTTGATTCCGGTTGACCCGCTGGGCAACCCGATCAGCAAGCGTT
>BTUC01000547.1:0-4503 GCA_045863575.1 Phycisphaerae bacterium | reverse complement strand
CTCCAGCGTGCCCCGCTCGCGTTCCCCGGTGGTCAGGTCGATGGCCGGGTAGATCGCGCCGGTGATGGTCATGAGCACGAGCACGATGGGAACGATCTGCCCGAGCGCCCAGCCGCCGCGCTGCTGTTCGCTGGCGGTCGACCGGGTGTGGATCTCGACGGGGTTGAGGATGACATCAAGTTCTTCCGCGCCGGCTTCGCCAGCGGCCTGGCCCAGTACCTCAGAGAGCGATTCACGCGCGCGGATCGCCCGGTAGCGATCGATAATCTCCGTCAGCTCGTTCATGGCCGTGCGGCTGCGGACGTCGACCTCGGTGTAGTGGATCTCCACCAGCAAGCGGGGCAGGAACGGAGGCGGCGTGGGTTGCGTTCGCAGCGTCACGTGCAGATGAACTGACTCGCCAAGGTACTCGGGAGGCGTCTGACCGGACTGGATGTCGAAGGTGGCTTGGGCTTGGCTCTCGGCAGGATCCTGAAGCGATCGCACCTGCTCGATGATGTGTCGAAGCATCTGGCCATCGGATTCGTTGTCCACCTCTACGAGGAAAGTCTGGGCTTTGAGCTTGCTCTCGTCGCTTTCCGCCGCCCGCAAGAAAGCAATCATCAGCAACGGGTAAAGCACGACGGGGATCAGGATCATGGCCATCAGCGTCCGGCGGTCGCGCAGGATGTCGGCCAGCTCCTTGCGGTAGATAGCGCTGATGCGGCTTGCCCGAATCATGGCGACGGCTCCTGGCCCTGCGTTTGGGACACGATGTTATCCCCGTTAAAGGCCGACGGCTGAGCCGGCGGCGCGAAGCAGGGGGCCAGTTCGTGGCCCACGAGCGTGAGAAAGACATCCGAGAGCCGCTCGCAGCCGGCGCGTTCCCGCAGCGCCGGCATGTCGCCTTCAGCGATGAGTCGGCCCTGATGCAGCAGGCCGATGCGGTCGCAGAGCACCTCGGCCTCGTCCAGGTAGTGCGTGCTGAGCAGGATGGCCTTGCCGGCTTCGCGCTCGCGGCGGATGAAATCGAGGATCACGCGGTTGGTGAGCACGTCGAGCCCCAGCGTGGGCTCGTCGAGGATGAGGATGGGGGGATCGGCCACCAGGGCGCGGGCGATGCTGGTCCGCTGCTTCTGGCCGGTGGAGAGGGCTCCGCAACGCAGGTCGGCGAACTCCTGCATGCCCAGAAAGTCGATCAGCTCCCGGGTGCGGCGGGCAATGGTGGCTTTGTCCAAGCCGTGCAACTCGGCGAAGTACGGCAGCAGCTCGCGCGGCGTGAGCCGTTGGTAAAGGCCGGTATTAGCGGTGAGAAACCCGATATAACGCTTGGCCTCCAGCGGCTCCTGGGCCACGTCGACGCCGTTGATCAGGGCTTGGCCCGAAGAGGGACGGATCAAGCCCGAAAGCATGCGCAGGCTGGTCGTTTTGCCTGCCCCGTTGGGGCCCAGCAGGCCGTAAATCTCGCCTGCCCGCACATGGAAAGTGATCCCGGCGACGGCCAGTTTCTCCGGCCCTTCGGCCGTGGGAAAGCTCTTGACCAGTTCGCGCACGTCCACCCGAATGGGGGGTTGCCCTGCAAGATCGTCAGCATCGGCCATCGGCGGACATTCTCATCGGCACGCCCGGCAGGCACAAGCAGCACGCGCGTGCCGCTGAGGTCTATACGACGGAACGCAGGCCGAGGTTGGCAGCGCAGGCCCAGGCTCGTACCGCCAGCCCAGGATGGCAATTCAGGCCCAGGCTGGCAGCGTAGGCTCAAGCTGACAATGCATTGCAGGCCAGATGGCCGGAGCCCAGGGGCCTATGACGGGGGGCACCCAAACCCGTGGGCGGATGGGTGTGCCACTGCTGTGTCAGCAATGCTTCGAGCCACTCCTCCGCGCTCCAGCAACTCACAGAGCAATGTTGGATGCCACAGGCGCGTCCCCAGCTCCCCGCACTGCTCACAGAGCAATGGCACACACTACTTCGATTCTTTTTTCTCCGGCTCGGGCTGGGCCTTGAGCGTCTCCAGATCGCGCGGGAGCCAGACGGCCATCTCGCCTTTCCCACGGTGGGCCCAGGCGTAATAAGGAATCAGCGTGATGTCGGCCGGCTCGAGGGTAAGCTGGCCATCCGCGCCCTTCACCCCCCGCTGCCCCTTGGCCTTGATGACGGTTACGCCGCCCAGCAGGTCGGGCCGATGCTCCGCCTGGAGTCTGGCGTCGGAAGGCAGAACCAGGTCCAGCGCCCGTCCGCCGTTGTCGATGCCCTCGGCGCAGTAGACGATCGGCCCGCGCACCACGGCCAGTCGTCCCCGGCAGTCCTGCACCTTGTCGTGCGCCTGAACGATCGCCGCGAACATCTCCGGGCTCGCCGAAGAAACGATATCTCCCATGCTGTATTCGATGATATCTCCGGCCTTCCAATCCCGGATGACCCGGTAGTATCCGTTGCGGGCCAATGTCGGATTCGCCAGTTCGCCATTGATCGACACGTTACACGTGATGCCGTGGGGGCTTATGTATCGGTAGAGCTCGTGCCCTAACTGGTATCCATGCCCGATCGGCCACGGCCGGCCCGCCCAGCCCGGCTGCCGCAGATAAATGGCGAACTTCCCGGTTTTCTCCGGCTCCACCCTGAATCGCACCTTGGCGTCCCACGGATACCGCGTCTCCTGCGAAATCCTGACCGTGTTGTTCTTCGTCTTGATCGCGGCCGTGCCCTGCACGAAGAGGTTCACGTAGATGTCGTCCTCCTTCACCGCGTACACGTACCCGGGCAAGGAAGGAATAATGCGGACCACATTGACGGGGCAGCACGCGCAGCCGAACCAGGGCTGGCGTTCGTGGTTGCCTTCGGAGGCCAGCGGGTTGACGTAGAAGAACTTATCTCCCGACATGGATACGCCCGAGAGAAAGCCGTTGTAGAGCACGCGCTCGAGCACGTCGATGTATTTGCTCTCGCCGTGAAGCAGGAACATGCGGTGGTTCCAGAGCGCGTTGGCGATGGCGGCGCAGGTTTCGCTGTAGGCCTTCAGGTTGGGCAGCTCGAAGTCGTCGCCGAACGCTTCGCCGTGCGACCGGCCGCCGACGCCGCCGGTGATGTACTGATTCGTGCCGGTCATGTAGTCCCAGATCTTGTTGAGGGCGTTTAAGTAGGCCTTGTCGCCCGTGATGGCGGCGATATCGGCCACGCCGCTGTAGAGGTAACCGGCCCGCACCGCGTGGCCGACGGACTTGTCCTGCTGCACGACCGGTGCATGATCCTGGCAGTAAGGCCCGTAGAGCTTCCGGCCGCAGTCATGACCACGCTCGTCGACGAAGAACTTGGAGAGCTTGAGGTAGCGCTCGTCGCCGGTGACGCGGTACAGCTTGACCAGGCCGATCTCGATTTCCTCATGGCCGGGGACATCGTGCTTCTTGTCCGGGCCGAAGACGGCGTCGATCAGGTTGGCGTTCTTGATGGCCACGTCCAGCAGGGAGCGCTTGCCGGTCGCCTGGTAGTGGGCGACGGCCGCCTCGTACATGTGGCCGACGTTATAGAGCTCGTGGCTTTCCCGCAGATTGCTCCAGCGCTCTTTGCCCGATGGACCGGGCACATTCTTCGGATCGATGGTCCGCACGCAGTAGAGATAACCATCCGGCTCCTGGGCGGCGGCAATCTTGGCGATCAGATTATCGAGGTACTTGTCCAGCTCGGGATCCGGGTGCAGCGAGAGCGAGTAGGCTGCCCCCTCGATCACCTTGAACACGTCGGAGTCGTTGAAGTACGTCCCCTCGAACTTGCCGGGCTTGAGCTTGCCGGCCACGGCGAAGTTGTCGATCCGGTGGGTGTCCTCACATTGCTGGAAGCAGTAGCGGACGGTCACCTTGCGATTGGTCTGAAGGCGCGGCAGCCAGAACTCGTCTTGTACCTTCACGTCCGTGAAGGGGACGGGCGCAATGGTGTAATCCCGGGCGGGGGACGCGGCGAGCGAGCCCATGGTCAGCGCCGTGGCCAGCGTGGCGGTCAACATGTCGGCCTCCTGTGCGGGTCGAGTGGAGGGGCCTCGCGACTCTGAAAAATCAGCCCCGTTCATCGGGAAAGGTTATAACTCAGAGCGTCAGCTTGGGAAAGCTACTGCCCCTTCCAGTTCGTCGGTTCTGTGGCGGCTTGGTGCGGAGGGCGGCGAAGCGCTATACTCACCGGGGTATGGGGTGGCAGACAGCCGTTGCGTGGGCGCATAGGCCCGCGGATGGACCGGCTGGAAAGCCGGTCCCACACGATCTGATTCCGAGGTTTCTGTGGCATCTCCCGTCGATAGGACCGGGCCCGGATTGTGGATCGAGACGCCGGATCTGCGCGAAGGGCCGGTGGCCCGGGTGGCCATGATTCCGGCCGTCGATGGGGAGTACAGCTTCGCCGTGCCGGAGGGACTTGCTGGTCAAGTCGAGCCTGGGCGGCGCCTCCTGGTGCCCTTCGGCAGGAGCCGCAAGCCGCAGGAGGCATTTTGCGTCTCGGTGGGCCGCGAGGGGTGGACCAGCACGCTGCGTCCGGTGG
>BTUC01000546.1:0-4540 GCA_045863575.1 Phycisphaerae bacterium | reverse complement strand
GGGGGGGGGTCGGGCCGGGCCTGGGGGCGGGCGTTCGTTTTCCCGCACGGGCGGGCCGGGTGGGCGCCCGCTACCACTCAGTCGTTCTCGACGTGCAAATCTGCTCCAAGCTGCGTCATACAGGCAACGAACGTGGGGAACGTCACGTCCACTGCTTCGGCGGTCGTGATGCGCGTCTCGCCCTTGACCTGTGCCCCGGCCACCGCCAGGGCCATCACCACGCGGTGGTCATAGTGGCCATTGACGTCCGCAGCCTTCAAGTCGCACCGTTCGATGATGAGTCCATCCGGCCGTTCGGTCAGCCGGCCGCCCATTCTGGTCAGTTCTTCGCACATCACCGCGATGCGGTCCGTCTCTTTCAGCCGCGCCTGGGGCACGTTCACCAGCGACGTACAACCGTCGGCAAAGCAGCCCACCACGGCCATCATGGGCAAGGCGTCTGGCGTGGCGTTCATGTCGATTTCACAGCCGACCAGGCGCCCCGGCCGAACGCGGATCCCTTCGGCCTCCACATCAATGCGCGCGCCCATCTGTCGCAGGTAATCGATCACCGCCTTGTCGCCCTGGGCGTCGTTGAGGTCCAGCCCGCGAACCAGGATTTCGTTCTCTCCGAGAGCGCCCGCGGCTAAAAAGAAGGTGGCTGACGAAAAATCCGCCGGCACGCGCACATCCAACGGCCGGTACTGCTGACCGCCGGGAATACGAAACCGCCGGAGTTCCTCGCGCTGCAGCTCGATGCCGCCGCGGGCCAGCCAGTCGAGAGTAATGTGCACATACGGCTGCTCGTTGAGCAGCGGCACGTCGATGAACGACTCTCCCGCGGCCAGCGGTGTATTGATCAGCAGGCTGGTCAAAAACTGGCTGGTGACCGCCTCGATGCTCGTCTTGCCCCCGCGCAGCGTTCCGCCGACGACCAGCGGCGCCCGGCCATTTCCGCGCGTGCTGACCACCGACGCACCCAAGTCGTTCAGCGACTGTGCCAGCGGTCCGATGACGCGCCGGCGGATCTGGTCATCGCCGGTGAAAACCGCCATCCCCGAGCTCAGCAGAGCGGCCGAGCCCACGGCGATGCGCAACGTCGTTCCGGAGTTGCGGACGTCGATGATGTTGTCCGGCGTACTCAGGCGTCCACCGGTGCCCTCCACCATCCAGACGTCGGTGGAAAGCTCAATCCGAGCGCCCAGCGAGCGATAGGCATCCACGCTGGCCAGCGTGTCGGCCGAAGCCAGGGGAGCGTGGATCCGACTTTGGCCGGGGGCCAGCGCCGTGATGGCCACCGCACGAATGGTGTGCGACTTCGATCCAGGGATCTCCACGCTGCCGCGCAGAGTGGATTGTCTCGAAATGAGGCGCATGCGCGACGCTCTCCGACCAGTTCATTCCCGCCGGGCAACGACCACCGCCGGTGCTCCGCTGGCCGGGAGAATCGGGCAGGGGGGCAAGCTTGTCAAGACTCCGTGTGGGGCGGGCGAAGGTGCGCCCGGGTGAGGATCCGCTCGACGATGCTGGAGACCGACCGGCCGGTCGTATCCACCTCCACATCCGCTACTCGGGTGTAGATCGGCTCGCGGTGCTTGAGGGTGTCGCGAATCTGCTGGAGTCCGGCCGCGAGGTCCAGCGCCGGCCGGGTCTGCTGGCGGCGCAGGTCCCCCAGAATTCGCTCCCAGAGCACCTCCGGTGGGGCAGTCAGCCAGACCAGGCAGCCTGAGCCCTTGAGCGCGGCCACGTTGTCCTCCCGTAGCACAACCCCGCCTCCCGTACTGATGACGTGGTCGGTCAGATGCGCAACTTCAGAAACTACCTGAGCTTCCAGTTCGCGAAAGCCGGCCTCGGCCTGATCGGCGAAGATCTCCCGGATGGTCTGTCCGGTGCGTTCCTCGACAAGAGCGTCGGTGTCCACGAACCGCCACCCCAGCCGTGTGGCGAGTTCCCGTCCGACCGCTGACTTGCCGCAACCCCTCAGCCCGATCAGTACAATATTCATGCGGGGCAAGGCCTCCCTCTGAGGACAACCGAAAGCCGATGGATTAGGATAGGCGGGCATGCCGCGTTTGTGCCCCACCCGTGCTCGTCCGGATCATGAAAGGCGATGAACCCGGTCTGGCTGCTTGTATTGATCATCAGCCTGGTGGTGATGGGCGGTTTCATTGAGGCCGTCGTGCACCGGCGTAATCTTACCCGCATCCCGATTCGCATCCACGTGAACGGGACGCGCGGCAAGTCCAGTGTGACCCGGCTGATTGCGGCCGGTTTGCGCGCGGGCGGAATCACCACCTGCGCCAAGACGACCGGTGCATTGCCGCGCATGATCCTGCCGGATGGGTCCGAATACCCTGTCTTCCGCCCGGCCGGGGCCAATGTGATCGAACAGGTTCGGATCGTGAGTACCGCTGCTTCGTACGGGGCCCAGGCTCTGGTCCTGGAGTGTATGGCCTTGACCCCCCATCTCCAGACGCTCAGCGCGTTCAAGCTCGTCCGCTCGACGCACGGCGTGATCACCAACGTGCGCGAGGACCACCTCGAGATCATGGGGCCCACGGAAGAGGACGTGGCCCTTGCTATGGCGGGTATGACGCCGGTTCGGGGAAAGCTGTTCACGGCCGAGCGCCGACACCTGGAGGTCCTCCAGGCGGCTGCCCGAGATCGGGGGTCAGAACTGATTACGGTCGGGGCTGAGGAGGTTGCCCGGATGACTTCAGCAGAGATGGCCCGCTTCCGATACGTCGAGCATCCTGAGAACGTGGCCCTGGCCCTGCGTATCTGTGAACATCTGGGCATTGACCGAGAGGTGGCGCTGCGGGGCATGTGGAAGGCACAACCCGACGCGGGCGCGATGACCTTGCACGAAATCCGCTTGTTCGGCGACCGGCGGTTTTACTTCGTCAACGGCTTCGCCGCCAACGATCCGGAGTCCACGCAGCGGATCTGGAACATGGCCCTGGAACGGTTTTCCGACGTGGATAAGCACATTGCCATCTTCAACTGCCGGAGCGACCGGCCGGAACGCTCGCAGCAGCTTGGCGCGGCCTGCGTCCATTGGCGGCCGGCCGACCATTACGTGCTCATTGGCTCGGGCACTTATCTCTTTGCCCGGGCGGCTCTCAAGAGCGGTTTAGATTTCTCGCGCATCGTCATCGCGGAGCACAACCCGGTGCACGAGGTGTTCGAGAAAGTGGTTGCCCTGGCCGGCGATTCTGCGGTGATTATGGGAATGGGCAACATCGGGGGACCCGGACTGGATCTGGTTCAGTTCTTCCGAAACCGCAGCATGGCGAGGGACGTTGCATGATTGACCCGCTTTCGCTGTCCATCGGCGTCGGGCTGGTGGTCAGCCTGCTCTTTTCCGAGATCTTCGGGCTGGCGGCCGGCGGAATGGTCGTGCCCGGTTACATCGCTCTGCACCTGACCCAGCCGCTTAGTGTCGCGCTGACGTTGGGGGCGGGACTGATCGCCTATTGGCTGGTCCACGCGGTTTCCACCGTCGCCATCGTCTATGGCCGCAGGCGGACGGTGCTCATGATTCTGGTAGGCTACCTGGTGGGGGGGGGCATCCGGTACGGGGCTCAGATGGTATGGACGACCGGCGACCTTCCCTTCCTGTCGGTCAATGGTGTCGAATACTCCGTCATCGGATTCATCATTCCAGGCCTGATCGCGATCTGGATCGATCGGCAGGGAGTTATCGAAACGTTCAGCAGCCTCCTGACCGCGTCGGTGGTCGTGCGGCTCATTCTGATCCTGAGCATTCCGGGAGAGCTGGGCACATGAGGAAGATCTACTGGCGGCCGCGCAGCGTCTCCCGGCCAGTGCTGATTGTCTTGAGCATCATCTCGCTGGCCGGCCTGGCCGCGGTGGAATGGCTGAAAACGCCGGAGCAGCAGCCGTATTACGAGGAAATGCGCGCGGCCGCCCGCCTCGCCTACCAGGCCATGGAGGTTATCCAGGAGCACCAGCTCGCAAGGGGAGTGGTCGATCTACAGGCCGACCCGGCACGCTCCGGACTGATCGGGCAGGTCATGTCTCCGGTGACGTCAGACCCCGGCGTGCTGGCGGCGAAGCAGACGTCCGTCAATCCCAACTTCGCGGCCGTGGTCGTTCAGATGCTCCGCGAGGCCGGGGTCGAACCGGGGGACACCGTGGCGGTTGGGTTCTCCGGCTCTTTTCCGGCCATCAACATCAGTGTGCTGGCGGCAGTCGAAATGCTGAAGCTCAAACCAGTCATCATCACCAGCGCGGCCGCCTCTCAGTGGGGGGCCAACGATCCGGAATTCCTGTGGCTGGATATGGAGTGGCTGCTGAATCAGCAGGGCGTGTTCCACCATTGTTCCGTGGCCGCCTCTCTCGGAGGACAGGAAGATCGGGCCGCGGGCATGTCCGCGGAGGGGATTCGATTGCTGGAAAGCGCCATCGAGCGACATCGGCACCTGCACCGCCTCACCGCCCAGAGCGTGGAACAGAGCGTGGAGCAGCGCATGTCGATCTACCTGGATCACGCCGGCGATGCACCCATTGCGGCTTACCTCAACGTGGGCGGCGGCAC
>BTUC01000545.1:0-4560 GCA_045863575.1 Phycisphaerae bacterium | reverse complement strand
GGCTTTGCAGGGCCTGGGCAAACTGCTCGAGACCGTGTCGCTGGTCAGCAAGCGCATTAATCCCACTCTCAAAGTCGCAGGGGTCGTCGTCTGCATGCACGACGCGGGCACCAAACTGGCCGGCGAGGTCATCGAAGATGTGCGTTCCTTCCTGGAAGCGGCCCGCGGCACTCCCGTCCCCTGGGCCGAGGCCCGCGTTTTTGACACCTTCATCCGCCGCAACATCAAGCTCGCGGAGGCACCCAGCTACGGGCAGAGCATTTTCGATTACGCTTCCGACAGCAATGGGGCCAAGGATTACGAACATCTCGCCCGCGAGGTGCAGGGCCTCACCGCAAATGCTTCGTCTGCCGGAGATCAGGCCGCCGAACTGGATACGAAGAAGCCGCTGGATGCGACTGAACGCAAGGCGGAGCTGATTCCTGAAGCACCCGCCGCGTCAGAGCTGTCCAGCCGGCTTCCAGATCCCACAGACCCCGTGGACGTAGAAGCTGCTGAGCCGCGCCCGTCCGCGACCCCACTCCCGCCGGAACTCACTGAGCCCGTCCAGCCGGGTGTCGAGGCTGTTCAGGCGATCGTCCCCGTCTCCCGCGGAGGCGTGAACGGCCGGCCCGCGCCGAAGCGCAAACCCGCCCAGGCCAAGTCTCCAGAAACCCCCGTGCCCCTGGGAGAATGAGTTCAGCCGCTGGAAGGCTGGTTCAGGCTGGCAGCTTTGTCCAGCGTGCCGCGAACAGCCACCGCCAGATCCATCAGCGAGAACGGCTTCTGGAGGAAGCCGGCGGCCCCCTGCTGAATCAAGGCGTCCAGCCGGTCTTGAAGGTCGAATCCGCTCTCCAGGAGGACCGGCAGGCACGGAAACTCCGCTTTGATCCGGGCCAGCACTTCCTGCCCGGAGAGCTTCGGCAGATGCATGTCCAGCAGGACCAGGTTGACGTCCTCGGCGTTGGTGGCCAGAAAAGCGAGGGCCTGCTCGGGATCCAGGTGTACCACCACGCAGTAGCCAAGGGAAGTCAGTATGCTCTCCACCGTCCGGGCCACCCCGGCATCATCATCGATGAACAGCAGAGTCTCCGATCCGCGCGGAGCCGCCCGGACCTGCGGAGGGCGAACCGGGGCCGAAGCCGTTCGCGGGGGTTGCCGTTCGGCCAGCGGGAGCCATACACGGGCGGTAGTCCCCTCTCCCAGCGTGCTGTCGATCCTGATGTTTCCGTGGTGGCTTCTCACGATCCCGAGGGTCGCCGCCAGCCCCATGCCGCGCCCCGTCGGCTTGGTCGTGAAGAACGGCTCGAAAACGCGTTCCAGGGTAGCGGAATCCATGCCGCTGCCGCGGTCCTGGATCTGGAGGTAAGCGTACCGGCCGGGGGAGATGTCCAGATCATCGGCGCCGGGCCGATCCAGTTCGACCGCTTGCGTGCGCACCTCGACAACCGCGGCGGCCTGGCTGGCCTGGACCGCGTTCAGGCACAAATTCATGACCACCTGCTCGATCTGGGAGGGGTCGGCCATGATCATGGGCAGGGCGCGATCCAGCCGCAGGATGAATTCCAGCCGCGGCGGAGTGGCGCGCCGCACGATCTTCATCACCGAGTCGATGACCGTATTAAGATCGGAGGGGACGGGCTTTTGCAGCCCACCGCGGGCATATGCCAGCAACTGGTGGGTCAGGGACGAGCCGCGCTCGGCGGCGTGGAGGATATCCGCGAATGCTTCCCGCACGCGCCGCGGCAGCCGGGCGTCCCGCTGGTGCATGGAAGCCTGGCCGACCACCACGGCCAGCAAATTGTTGAAATCGTGGGCGATGCCGCCGGCCAGCCGCCTGATGCTTTCCAGCCGTTTGGACGAGAGCAGCTCCCGCTGGAGGCGGTTCCGCTCGGTGAGGTCGTCGATGGTCACGATGACGCGGCTCAGATCGGGACGGCCGTCCTGCTCCTGCGCGACCCACCGCAGCAGGTACTCGATCGGCCGGCCCTGCAACGTGACCGCTTCGCACTCGCCCATGAAGTAACACCGGCCTTCCCAGATGGTCTGAAGCTCCTGGGCAAAGACGTGGAATGTCTCCTCGCGGAACACGGTACCCAAATTACCGATCAGTTCCTCCCGGCTGCGGGCCCCGAACATCGAAAGCGTCGTATCGTTCACGTCCAGAACCCGAAGCAGGCGCTGGGCCTGCCTGAGCGCGTCGGGATGGGTGCGGAGGTATTCCTGTAGATCATTGACTCCCTGGGCGCGTAACCCGTCGAGCCACGCACCGACCCTGGTAAAGTCTTCCTCCCAGATGGAGACCGGCACATGAGCGACCAGGTTGCGATACCGCGTCTCGCTGGCATGCAGCAGGGCGAGTGAAGTCTCGAGCTGCTCCTTGGCCGCCTTGCGCTCGGTGACATCGGTGCTCACCGTAAGCAGTGCGACCACGCGTCCCTCGTGCCGGACGGGCCCCATACGGCTCTCGTACCACGCGTGCGTCTGCCCTGGACCCTGGGCCCTGATCTCGTAGCGGGCCGGTTCACCCGTCTCAAACACCCGCTCCATGGCCTCGCGGGCCTCCTGCCGGTATTCCGGGGCGATGAAATCGAAGACCGACCGGCCAATGACATCCTCCGGCGTGTGACCCGGCAGGAAGCGGTTCACGTACAGCACCCGACCCTCTCGATCCACAGTGCTGACGAGATCCGGCGAGTTGGTCACCAGCGAACGCCACTTCTCCTCGGAGGCACTTAACGCGCTGGTCCGCTCCACCACGCGGAGCTCCAGTTCCTGGTTCAGGTCCCGGAGCGCTCCCAGGGCACGCATCCGCTCCGCAAACTGCCCCACCTGGCTGCCGATGGAGGCCAGCGTGCTGAGCAGCTCGTCGTCGCGGGACTGGATGTGCCTGCTGAGAAACTCCATGACCCCCAGAACCTGCGCCCCTACCCGGACGGGAAACGCCACCAGGTTGTGCAGTCCTTCTTCGACAGCGGCGGATCGTCGCAGGGCCGCCGCTTCGGCAGCGAGATCAGGAATCCAGACCGCCTCTCCGCTGCTCCACACCTGACCGAGCAGTTCCGCACCGCGCGGGAAAGCCGCACGCTCCAGCAGGCCGAGGAATTTCGGAAAACCGCAGGAAGGAACATGCCAGACGTGGCTGAGCCGCAGCACATCTTCGGTGCGATCCACCAGCCAGAGTGCACCCACCTCCCATCCCAGCTTCGTGCAGATCACCTGTAAGATCCGCTGAACAGCTTCGGCCAGGCTGGTGGAATCGGCCAGCGCCTGGCTGACCGTGTGCTGTGCGGCCATGCAGCGCTCCAGCCGCTTGCGCTCGGTGATGTCGCGCATGGCGATGACGCCACCGCGCACAACGCCTTCCGCATCCCGCAACGGACTGGCGGACAGCCCCAACCAGGCGCCATCCGGGCAGCCGGGATTGCGGATGAACATCTCGGCCACGGGCGGACTTTCACCGCGAATGGCCCTGGCCAACGGAAGCTGGTCCGCCGGGAAGGGGGTGACCCCGTCGGGAAGATAGCAGCCGTATTGCTCGGACCACTCCTCAGGCGGCACATCCAGCCGGCCCATACCGGTCATGCGTTCGGCGGCCGGATTGAAGAAGAGAAAGCGCCCCTCCTCGTCAGCAACGACTACCCCGTCTGCAATGCTGTTGAGGATTGACTCCAGGATGCGATCGTTGATTCGATGCACGACGCTCCCCCTTTGCACGGGAGGTCCGCGGGCGATTGTAAACCGCAGTGCCGGCGGGGAAAAGGCGGCTGATGCTGCCCAAGCGGCGGAGGCCGCGACCAGACCGCCCGGCTACCTCACCACAACAGACGTGCGACGCCGGTGCCCCTTCCGGTTGACGACTTCCGCGTCTGTCGCGGCCGTCCTCCGTGTCGGCCGTTCGGCTTGATCAACGGCCGGCAGGGAGGCGTACCGCTACGGGACTGGCGAACCGGAGGAGCCACTAGGTGCACTCCCGCTTGTTCGCCAGCCGGCCGCCCGCGCCGGCGTGATTCAGGATGTCATCCCGAACCGACTTGGTCGAGAGCCCCAGCGCCTTAAGCGTTTCGCATGCCACGCAGCCGCGCTCGCCGAGCAGCGCCAGGAGCAGATGTTCCGTGCACACCTCGGGACTTTTGAGCTTCCGCGCCTCCTCGATGGCCCGGGCGATAACGTTCTTGAAATGCGGCGAGCCAGGCAGACGCCCGAAAACCCAGGTGTCCTCCAGGCTGGCCTTGACCCGCTTATCGATCTCCGCCTTCACCTCCTGCTCGCCCAGGCCGCGGTCCCGCAGGACGCGGGCGCCCACACCCGTGCCCTCGCGCACGATGGCCAGCAGGACGTGCTCGGTACCCACGTACTCCTGGTCGTATTCGCGGGCAATGGAGTTGGCCAGCTTGATGACCTGGTCAACCCGGCTGCTCAGGTGCTCGTACATACATCCATTCCATCTTGTGATCGCCGGCCCTGGCCTGCTGCGCGGCGGGGGCGATCCCGACGCGGCCTGATGGTGCGGGGGGTTCTTCACGCAATCCCCGCGACTTCACCAGATCATACCCCAGGCTAAGCAGAGCGACAATCACG
>BTUC01000544.1:0-4561 GCA_045863575.1 Phycisphaerae bacterium | reverse complement strand
CGGGCCCAGACCATGATGGCGGACGCGGTGCCGCTGGCCCAGAAGACCGCCGAGGAGGGGCTGCGGACGCTGGACACAAACTACCGCAACAGTATGGACTTCTTGAAGAAGGTCCTGGATACGGGCCAGGCGGAGTCGCTGGCCGAGGCTCGCGAGCAGACCCAGGCGCTGTGGGAGGCATCGCTCTCCACGCTGCGCACCAACGCGCAGGAACTGGTGCAGACCAACGCCAAAGTAATGGAGACGTGGGCGGAGTTCATCCGCAGGAACATCGACGGCAAAGGCGAGGGCCAGCCGGAAACGGCCGCCGCGCACTAGGTTTTGATCGCGGGCCGGGTCCGCTGGAGGCCGGGTGGCGCGCCCCGCGCAGGGCGCGGCATCGGTGTCAGGCCAGGCCGGTGCAGCAGCAGGGGAGCCTCCATGATCAGCGACGTCTATCTGGCCGGTTCCGTGCGGACGGCAATTGGCAGTTTCGGCGGAGCATTCGCTGAGAAGCCGGCCACGGCTATGGGCAGCGCGGTGATTCGCGCGGCCCTCGCTCGCGCCGGCGTACCGCCGGAGAAGGTGGACGAGGTTATCTTCGGAAACGTGATCAGCGCGGGCCTGGGACAGAACGTCGCCCGTCAGGCGTCGATCGGCGCAGGTCTGCCCGACACCATCGGAGCCACCACCATCAACAAGGTCTGCGGATCCGGCCTCAAGTCGGTCATGCTCGCGGCCCAGGCGATCCAATGCGGCGACGCGTCCCTCATCGTCGCCGGCGGCACCGAGAACATGTCTCGCGCACCCTACCTGCTGGACAAGGCCAGGACCGGCTACCGCATGGGTCATGGCGAACTGATCGACTCCATGATCCGCGACGGCCTCTGGGACGTGTACAATGACATGCACATGGGCCAATGCGGCGATCGCTGTGCCGCCCGATACAGTTTTTCGCGGCAGGAGCAGGACGAGTTCGCCATCATGAGTTACAGGCGGGCACTCGCCGCCGCTGCTTCCGGCGTGATGGCGGAGGAGATTGAGCCGGTCGAAGTGACCGCCGGGCGGATCACTACCGTGGTGCGCGAAGATGAGGAACCCAAGCGCTTCAACGAGGAAAAGCTCCGACAGCTTCGTCCGGCCTTCGCCAGGGACGGCACGGTGACGGCCGGGAACGCCTCCAGCATCAATGACGGCGCCGCAGCGCTGGTGGTGCTTCAGCCCGAGCGGGCGAAGGAACTGGGCGTAGCGCCGCAGGCCCGCATCCTCGGATATGCGACCGCTTCACTCGAGCCGGAGTGGTTCACGCTTGCACCCGTGGGAGCGCTGCGCAAATTGCTGGACGGCATGTCGCTTAAAGTGGCGGACATCGACCTGTTCGAGATCAATGAAGCGTTCGCGGTGGTGCCCATGGCCGCCATGAAGGAGCTCCAGATTCCGCATGACAGGTTGAACGTTCACGGCGGGGCGGTGGCGCTGGGGCACCCGATCGGCGCGAGCGGCGCGCGGACGCTGGTCACGCTGCTCAACGCAATGAAACATCGCCAGGCGCGCGTGGGCGTGGTGACCCTGTGTATCGGCGGAGGGGAAGCGGTGGCCATGGCCGTAGAACGCTGCTGACAGCGGAGAGCGGTGCATGAAGAACGGTGAGGACAAGTTCAGCGAATCCATGGACCAGTTCACGCGCATGTGGGCTGAGTTCGCCTCTCAGGTGGCCGCGGCTGGCCTGGCCTTCTCCTCGGACGCGCCGCCGCCCAAGGCTGCCCGCCAGATGCGCAGTGCCGTATTCCAGGCCATGGCCCAGTATGCCGAGGAGTTCATGCGCTCCCCGCAGTTCCTCGAGTCGATGCAGCAGGGCCTCGCCGCGGCCACAGCGCTGCGCAAGCAGTTCAAACAGTCCCTGGGGAGCCTGCAGCACGAGTGGCAGGGCGCGACCCGTGAAGACGTGGACGCCCTGGTGGCGCGCCTTCGACGCATGGAAACACGTTTCATGGAGCGGCTGGAGGCGATGGAACAGCAGATGACGGCGCTGGCGCAGCGGGTGGAAGGAATAGGCGTCGGCGGCCGGCAGGGCGGGCGGACGCCGGACGCCGATGAGGCGGCTGACGGGGCAGAGAAAACGCGCGTGCAGAACCAGCGCCCGGCACGGCGGAAGGGAAGGGGCGGGTCATGATCGGCGGCGGCACACAGCAGACTTGGGCTTCCTGTCAGAAGGCCGCGATGGAAGAGGGTTTAGCCCACCTCCGGCGGATGAGCCGCCTGCCGTTCCTGTGGCTGCATGCCCAGCGCGTTCAGCAGGGGGCGACCCCTTCGGTGGCGGTCTACGAAGAGGATAAGGTGCGGCTGCTGCACTACACGCCAGACGTCGAGCGGCGCTACGCCACGCCCCTGCTGTTCGTCTTTGCGCTGGTCAACCGCCCCTACATCCTCGATCTGAAGCCGGGCAAGAGCGTCGTGGAACATTTCGTTCGCCGCGGTTTCGACACCTACTTGCTGGACTGGGGCGTGCCCACGTATGCCGACCGCCACCTGACCCTGGAAGACTACATCGACGGCTACCTGCGCAACGTCGTGGATCGCATCCGGGAACGTTCCGGATCACCGCAGGTCACTATACTGGGCTACTGCATGGGCGGAACGATGAGCAGCATGTTCACCGCCTTGTACCCTGAACGGGTGAAGAACCTGATTCTCATGGCCGCGGGCGTCGATTTTGAGCCCACTGACGGCTTGCTGAACGTCTGGACGGACCCCCAGTACTTCGATGTGGATGCCTTTGTCGACGCGTTCGGGAATTGCCCGGCGGAGTTCCTCCAGGGATCGTTCCTGCTGCTCAAGCCTGTGCAGAACCTGCTGGAGAAGCCGATCAACTTTTACGAGCGCCTCGACGACGATGCTTTCGTCGATGACTATTTTGCGATGGAGGGCTGGCTCAACGACAACATCCCCGTGGCCGGCGAGACGTTCCGCCAGTTCGTCAAGCTGCTCTACCAGCGCAACCTGCTGATCAAGGGTCAGTTCCCTCTGGGCCGAAAGCTAGTCCATCTGAGCGACATCACCTGTCCGGTGCTGAACCTGATGGCGGAGAAAGACGATCTGGTGCCCTGCGGCCAGAGCCGCCCCTTCAACGATCTCATCGGTTCGAAGGACCGGAAGTCGATCGTGTTCCCGGCCGGTCACATCGGACTGGCTGTGGGTTCCAGGGCCCAGCGGGAACTCTGGCCCACCGTGTGCGACTGGCTGGCGGTGCGTTCCGAGCCTGCCGGTGCGAACGGCGCTCCTGTCGCCAGATCCTCTGCCTCATCGTCCGGGGAAAAGCAGATGAAGGGTTCATCGTGATGGCCCCGCGGGCAATACTCACGGCAGCCCTGGGCCCGCGGGGCCGGACTTTTCCGACGTGGACCCGCGACTTTCTCCGATCCGGAGGTTTCTCGAGAGTGATCCCCCGTGTGCCGCTGCTGTCAGCTCGAGATGGTCCTGGGACCGGTCAGGGGCGAGCTATCTCGAATCTGTCCGGACTTCAATGATCACTGGTTTGGGACCGGCATCGCAACGGACCCATGCCCAGACGGCATCTCCAGACTGCTCGCGGCGCGAAGCGGCTGTTGCGCCGTCCACGGTGGCGGCGAGGGCCGTCGTCCCGTGCGGGAAGGGCCCCAGGCGGACGTCGATCCCCTTCACGGGCGCAGATGTCCGCAACTCCATCTTCACCGACGCGGCGTCCCGCCGCATTTGCAGCCACAGGTCCGTCCACGCTGCTTGTTCCTGCCCGTCGCGGCAGCGTACCCGCCAGCCGTTGATCGAAAGCCCGTTCCAGCACCAGGGCAGCCGCGGAACCAGCCGCAGTTGTCGTCCCTCGGTCAACAGATCATCCACACCGGCCAATACACGCAGTGCGTTGAGGAACGTGGCCGCACACACCAGGTTGGTATCCTCGGCATCATTGGGCGCTCCATATGCCCATCGCGACAGCTCGGCAAACTGTGACCCCTGGTCGCGCTCGACGTCGGTCGCACGGGCGAGTTGGTGGAGCAGCGGGTCCAGCGCATCGATCCGGTCGCACAGAGCCGCCAGCACCAGCGACGAATCCGGCCCGTCATAGGAGGTGGCGTAGCCGGAAACGACGCCCTGCTGGCCACGGGCAAACAGAGGCAGCGCCGCGGCCAGAGTGCGGTCGTACACCGCCAACAGCTCGCGATCGGGCGCGATCAAACCATCCACGTCGGCTGGCGATCCGCCCGCCCAGAAGTAACCGGCCAGAGGCTGATCCTCAATCTTGCCGTCCGGGCGAAGGCCGTACGCCCAGGTTCCCGCCGGCAGCACGAAACCGCTCGGGCAGCGATGATCCTCCCGGAGCACCAGCCGTTCAAGGACGGATTGGCGCAACTTCTCGGCCGTCTCGATCCACTGCTGCGTCGGAGCGGACATTTTCCCTTCTTCGGCGGTCAGCGCGGCCTTGCGGAGGCTGGCCGCCGCGCCCAGCGTCGTGCTCAGCGCATAGCAGGGGCCATGCTCGCGGTTGCCGGCATTCTCCCAGTTCGTGCCGCGGATGAGGCCGAACGGGGAAGCCGCGGCGGATTTC
>BTUC01000543.1:0-4566 GCA_045863575.1 Phycisphaerae bacterium | reverse complement strand
ACATCGAGGACCGGTTCGTGGTCGGCTACGGATTGGATTACAACGACCTCTACCGGAATCTACCGGACATCGGCGTGCTGAGGAAAGAGCTGTATACGACCTGAGGGCGGACAGGAGGCGAAGTGCCCTTGAGACCGAACACCCACAACGGCCGGACCCGGGGATGGAAGTCGCCGGTTCGCATGCGCATGATGCACCCGCCGTTTTCCGAGGCGCCGGGGGCGGAATCGGAATCCATCGATGCCGCTCAGCTCGTCCCCGCCGATCTGCTCGACGGCGGCGAGATCGTGATTCTGGCGATCAAGCCGTCGCTGTGGTTCGTGCTGATCAAATCCTTCCGCTGGGTCATGGCCATGATCTTCCTCGTCCTGCTCACCAACTGGATCGACGAAGGCATGGTCCCCCTGGCCCGCTCGGTGATCGTTCAGGTGGCGATAGCCTTGGCGGCGCTGCGCCTCGGATTGGCTTTGCTGGAATGGGTCTCCCGGCTCTACGTGCTCACTAACCGGCGCATCATGCGGTTGACCGGCATCTTCAACATCGATCTGTTCGAGTGCCAGTTGACCAAGATCCAGAACACGTTCCTGACCCTCGCCTGGTATGAGCGTCTGCTGGGCCTCGGCACGATCTCCTTTGCGACTGCCGGCACCGGCGGGATTGAGGTATCCTGGACCCATGTGAACAACCCGCTCGAGCTGCACGAACGGGTGCGATCGGCCATTCATCGCGCGCAGCGGCCATCGAACGGAATCTGACTTGACGTCGCGCAACGATGCCACCATGGAATACGCAGGCCTGCCGGCCAGGCCCGGCGCCGCGCCCGGGCGGTTTCACCAGTTCCGCCAGTACCTGCACTTGCTGATCACCTTGCTGGGCGTCTATGCGGCCATGGCCGTCCTGTCCGGGCTCGACATACAGGGCGAGCCGCTCCGCCCGTCGCAGTGGCGGTTTGACGTGCCGCGCTTCGTGGTTCAGGAGGCCGAAGACGGCTCGTGGGTCCTGAACACGTTCAACCAGCGCAAGATCCTGGAGCAGGCGGCCATCAATCTGACGCTCGGCGTGGGCATGACCTTCGTCATCCTCACCGGCGGCATCGACCTGTCCGTCGGCTCGTTGCTGGCCGTCTGCAACGTCGTTTTCGTTCGCATCCTGCGCGACTACGGTGGCGGTGGCCCGCCCGGTGCGGACATGCTGGCCTGGGGCCTGCTGGCCTGCTGCACGGCCGGCGTGGTCTGCGGCGCGGCGAACGGCTGGCTGTCGGTGGCGATGCGTATCCCATCGTTCATCGTGACCTTGGGGACTTTGCTGATCCTGCGGGGGGTGGCCTACTGGCTCAGCGGCGGTCAGACCTGGCTGCTGGCCTGCCCGGCGCGCATGACCGTGGCCGTGCCCATCGGCATTTCCGTTCTGGCGGTGGCCGCCGCCGGCGTGTTCCTCTCCACGACCGCCCTGGGGCGCCAGGTGTATGCAGTGGGGGGCAACCTGCTCGCGTCTTCGTATGCCGGCGTACGCACCGGTCCGGTGCGGGTCATGTGCTTCGCCTTCAGCGGGTTGTGTGCCGGGCTGGCGGGGATGATCTTCTGGTCGCGGACGTCCACCGGCAGCTACACGGCCGGCGAGGGGGCGGAGCTCTACGCCATCGCGGCCGTCGTGCTCGGCGGGACACGCCTGTCGGGCGGCGAGGGCTCGATCATCGGCACCATGATCGGCGCCCTGATCATGGCCGTCCTGGCCAACGGGCTGAACACCGCTTCCGTCCACGAACTCACGCAGAAGATCATCGTCGGTTGCGTTCTCATCGTGGCCGCATACATTGACAGCCGCAGGAGCCGGGTGGGCGGCGCACTGGTCACGTGAGTGACCGCGCGCCAGTCTCCCCCCCCTCTCAGAGGGGGGTAGGGGGGGGTATTCGGCCGCCACACGTAGCCTGGTTGTTGAACTGCCGGCCGATCCCTCTGCGATTTTGGCGGAGGATGACGTGCCGAAGAAGAACGACCTAAGCTTCGTGTACTTGGTCCTTGCCGGCTTTCTCCTGTTGATTCTGCTCCTCTCCGTTCCGCTACCCAATCGATCACGGGACATGGCCCGGAAGATCGTGACGCAGGCCGAACTGAAAGCGATCGAGAAGGCAGTGCTTCGGTTCTACCAGGATGTCGGGCGATATCCCCCCGATCTGGAGTCGCTCTGCAGCCCCGCGGATCAGCCCGCCGAGTGGCGGGGCCCCTATCTTGATCTTCCCAAGATCCGACCGGACGCATGGGACCGGCCACTCATCTACCACTTGCCACCGGAGGGACCTCCGACCATCATGAGCTACGGTGCCGACGGCCAACCGGGCGGGACGGGCAAAGACGAGGACATCATCGTCCGGCCTGTTCCGGCAACCCGGCCTTCGACTAGCTCGGCCATCGCGCAGCCGTCGGCAGGTGCAGTTACAAAAGCAGGAGACTGAACATGACGCATTTCTTTCACCTTCGACTGACTTGTCTCGCGGCGGTCCTGTTGATGGCCGGCTGCGACCAGAAGGGTTCGACTGGCAGCTCAACGACCCGCCCGGCCGGTCGGGCGCGAATCGCGTTGTCCATGAAGTCACGGCAAAATCCCTTCTTCGCCCAGATGGAGAACGGGGCCAAGGATGCGGCGAAGCGACTCGATGTCGACCTCGAGTCCCTGGCTACCGACAAGGAGACGGACACGGAGAAGCAGACCTCCCAGGTCGAGACAGTCATCAGCAAGGGCGTGGACGTCATCCTCATGACGCCGGTCGATTCCAAGGCCATCATTGCGCCGTTGCTCCAGGCCCAGCAGCGGGGGATCAGGATCATCAACATCGACAACCGCATCGACGTGGCCGAGGCCGAGAAGGCTGGCCTGAAGATCGAGGCGTTCATCGGCCCGGATAACGTGGAAGGGGCCCGCAAGAGCGCCATGGCCATGATCGAGAAGATCGAGAAGGAAGGCGGCAAGATCGCCATGATCGAAGGCGTCCGCGGTGCCGACAACGCCGAGCAGCGCAAGAAGGGCTTCAACCAGGCCGTCGAGCAGGCCAAGGCGGACGGCTATAACATCGAAGTCGCGGCCATGGACACCGGCGAATGGATGACCGAGCCGGCACAGCGCAAGATGGAAGGCATGCTCACCCAGCACCCGGACCTCAAGGGTGTGTTTTGTGCCAACGACATGATGGCCTTGGGGGCGATCCAGGCGGTCAAGTCCGCCGGCAAGGCCGGCCAGATCGTGATCACCGCCTACGACAACCTGGAGGCCGCCCGGGAGGCCATCCGTGCCGGCACCCTCTACGCCACGGTCGAGCAGCACCCGTACAAGATGGGCGAACTGGGCGTCGAGTATGCCGTGAAGCTTATCAACGGCGAGGACATCCCCGAGGTGGTCCCGGTTGAGACCGATCTGATCACGGCCGCCGAGGTGCAGTAGTCCATCCTGTCCGCTCCCTGTGTCCTGGTCTCTCCATCCCTGCGTCTGTCCGTCTGCTGCTTGCAGTCACACTAAGTAGGAACGCAGAAACAATCATATAGTGTGGGACCGGCATCTTGCCGGTCAGCGACGTGCTGGAAGCCCGTCCCACACTGTAAAAGACTCTGCGTTCCTACTTAGGTGCTGCCCCCGACCATCCCCTCACACGCTCCCCGTCTCACACGCGACATCCGCTGGACGATGTGCTCCACTCAGGCAGCGCTGGAATACGCCGAAGTCTTCCTGATCGACGTCCACGTCGCCATCCAGGCGAGCATCGACGCAGTCCGGCCGTATTTGTGGCGACCCCGGGCCCGTCAGGCAAACCTGGAAATGTCCGAAATCCTCCATGTCCACGTCGCCGTCACGGTCGAAATCGGCATGCGGCGTGGGACACCCATTCGCCAGGACGGCCAGCCCGGCCGCTGTTTCGGGGCACGCATCGCATCCATCGGGCACGCCATCGCTATCCTCGTCGTCGCGGTCGTCGAATCCGGGACAGGCGTCGCAGACGTCGCCTGCGGCGTCGTGGTCGGCATCCCCCTGATCGGCGTTGGCGATGCTGGCGCAGTTGTCACACACATCGCCCACGCCGTCTTCGTCCCCATCCTCCTGCTCCGGATTGCCGATCGAAGGGCAGTTGTCCTCCGCATCCACAAAGCCATCGCGATCGATGTCGCACACGGTGCCGCTCGTGCACAGCTCGAGAACCGTCAGGGCGTACCCGGCCAGAGTGGCCGTGAACGGTTCACCCGGGGCGGACGCCTCCTCCCGATAAGCACCGGTGTCATAGCTGGCTTGGTCGACGGTGACCCATGTCCCACCTGAAGGGGCCACGCCAGACACCTGAACCTGCACGGGAGTGACGCCCGTCGTCTTGTGGATCAATATCACGCGATACGTTCCATCCGAGGCGATGGTCGCAAGCGCCTCCAGCGTACTGGACCCGCTCACGCTCGACTGGACCACCGTGCTGCCTCGCGGGGCTGCCGTCGAGAACAGCCGCTTGCCGAGGTAACCGGGGCTGCGCAGGCCGGCCTGAGGCCCGACGCCGTAGAAAAGCCCGTATCCCGTGCTGGCGTAATCGGTGCC
>BTUC01000542.1:0-4595 GCA_045863575.1 Phycisphaerae bacterium | reverse complement strand
ACGCGCACCGAGGGAGCAAGCTGTTTCATGCCGGGACCGCTGCTGCGGTAGGGGTGGCCCGTGGACATGAAAACATAGAGGGTCTCATCGTCCCAATGGGCCGGGCTGTTACAGTCGATCTGGCCCGCGTGCTGCTCGGCAGACACACCAGGCAGAGCCAGCTCGGGGGCGTCCGTCACCCGCGCGACCGGCGTCTCGCCGGCGGCCCAGGTCGCCGCGCTCACGAACAGGCCCAATGAGATCCATGCGTTTCGTCCCGAATTCGCGTGTAGAGTAGTCATCCCGTGTCCTTTCCATTCATCAACCGGTTGCTCGAACGATGAAGACGCCTACGACCAGACGATCCGCGTCGGGTTACTAAGAAACCCGACCGGTCCTTTCCACTTTCGCACTTGCTCACTGTTCTACGCTCCCCGCCTCCACGGAAATCACCACCGGCCCGATCAGGCCCGAGGTCCTGCGTTTAGCTGGCACGTACCGGTTGATGAGCGAATTGGTTACGTTGATGACCAGCTCGTTCTCGCCCTCGCGCAGTGCCGGCGTGATATCCCAGACGAAAGGCGACCAGAAGCGCGGTCCGAGGTCCTCGCCGTTGAGGGTCATCGCGGCCCAATCGTGCATAGTCCCCAAGTCAAGCCTGTAGACATGTTCAGGCTGCTTAAAGAGACGGAACCGAGTCCGATACTGCAGCATCCCGGCGTAATCGGCGACGGCCGGCATGGAAAGCCAGTCGCCAAGTTGATTGGCCACCACGCCTCCATCGGACTGGTGGACAGTCCATGGGCCTTCAAGCGTGATCGTTTTTGCCTTCACCAACGACGCCCGCTCACGTGGCTGTGCCGGGGGCTTGCCGCTGTCGATGCACAGCACGCGGCTCTCGCGCCGGGGAAGGTGGAGTTGAATCTCCATGTGGTCTGCTCCGGCGCCAGTGATCCGAGCCGGCTCGAACTCGCCGGTCCATGCATCGAACCACTCTGCCGCGCCGCGGGCTTTGCACTTCAGCGTCGTCTCGATCGCGGCTTCACCCTCGTTTGCCAGCAGGTAGAAGCTCTGGGGCCCGCGAGCGACCTGCCGGCAGCGCAGATCGGCACTGGGAGGCGTGCAGATCACGTTTCGGTGACTCTCATCCAGCGGAACTGCCGATGATTCGCCTCGCCAGTAGCGGACGCTCCCGCCGGTCGACTCGAACGCCTGCACCCGGGCAGCAAGTGTGCCCGCCAGCGGCTCATCCTGATCAATGACCAGGCAGCCGTATTCCATGTCACCGACGCGGACGCGACGGCCGTCCACTCGCGCCTGTTCGGCAAGTCGCCAGTCCTCGAGGTAATTGAAATCGATCTGGTTCTGATAGAGCCACTTCGCCGCCCGCCAGGGCAGCGTGTTGTTCACCGATAAAACCGCCACGTCGCAGACCTGCTGGCCCTCCGAGACCAGACGGCAGACTCGAGAGGTATAATCGGCGAATTGCCGGTAGTGCGGCCACCAGGTGTTGTGCATGCCCAGATCCGGCGGGCGCTCCATGGCCCGGTAGTCGCGCACCGAGTAGTAGAAGGCGTGCGGAAAGAGCAGATCCACGCCGCGAACCATCAGCCAGTCGGCCAGCCACTTCATCTCGTCCATGGTCAGCCCCCAGCCGTACGCGCCGTAGATCTCGTTGCTGTTGCGCGGACGACGATCATGGCGGGCCACGCTGCTGGAGCATTTGGCCACGGTGCTGTTCGCCCCCTCCAGAGCGGTGGGCGAGTTCGGCGCCACCCAGCGCCAGACCATGTCCTGACCGGGAATCTGGAAGTAGCGCAACGGCCGGATTTCGTCGCTGCCGGAGGGGTGACCCGTCAAGGCTATGTCGCGGGCGGCGCACCATTTGGACAACGGCTGGTAGTACGTCTCGTCCAAGCGCTCGGCCAGCGTCAGGTTGTAGTCGGCACGGAGCCGCGCCGACTCGGCCCCGGCCTCGAAGAACAGGGCCGGCAGTTTCGGGATCAGGTCGTAACCGCGCCGCTTCTGGAAGTAGTCCGCCAGGCCTTCGGTCCAGGGTTGGAGTCCTCTGTGGGGGCCCCGCCCGAGCATGCTGGGCTCATCGGTGAACATGCCGATGATGGTTTTGCCGTAGTGTTCCTTCAATGCGGCGTAGTAAGGCTCGTAGCCCAGGCGGATGAACGCCTGCATGGCCGCCGGGTTGAGCAGGTCGGCGGCGGCCGGCGCGTTGGGCATGCCGCCTTCCTCGTCTTCGTGGATGCCACGGATGTGGCCGCCGGAGGGAACCTGCACAAACGTCATCAGTCGCCAGTCGCCCTCCGGGACGGCCGTGTGACCGTCAGAAAAGTCGACCCGCTGGAATGTGGCGGGGTCGAGTCGCTTCTCGTCGACGCACCGGGCAAGGAGCGTCGCAATGTGACGGCCTCGAGTCGAAACGGGCACCTCCGTCTCGACGGGCCCGCTCACGTCGCGCGACTCCACCGCGATTCCTTGAGCGGCAAATGCGGGATTCGCTTTCACCACCTCGCCATGGGCGGAGCCGGAGGGGTACATGGCTTCGTCGTACAGGCAAACGCGCATACCCGTCCGGGCGGCCTCCTCGACGGCCGTCCGGACGTGGCCCAGCCAGCGCTCGCCCAGGTAGGGGATCGACTTGGGCACGCCGATGCGGGGGTGAATCACGAAGCCATACACACCATGGGCGCGGAAGTCGGCCATCTGCCGCTTGATCTCGGTGTCATCGAACTCGTCGTTCCAGAACCAGAAAGGCATCTGCGTGTAAGCCGGGTCTGGCGTGGTGAGCCAGTCCTGGCAGTCCGCTGGTTCCGCGCTCGTTGGAATGGTAGCGCCGAGCATGATCAGGACGACCATGCCTGTGAGACAGAGAGACGGAGAGACAGAGAGACGGAGAGAAACCTGGGCGGAATAACTGTCGGTCACGGGGCACCTGCTGAATCAATCCCGGCTCGAGTTGGAGCCGCCTCACCTGGAAGCGGTCGTTGCGTGCCACCAGCTTCGCATATTTGGGGTGATCTGGCCAGTGGCGGGCGTGCGGGATGGCGGTATGATGCGCGGTCTGCGGGAAGGGGAGCGGTGCTGGTGATGCTGCGGTGATGCGAGTCGCCTGTTGCCAGCCAAGCGCAACTGGGAGCGGATGATGGGCAGCCTGCTGATGGCGTGGTCACTGACGATGGGAGCGGGTATGGGCGAGGCGCGATTTCATGCCGCCCGGCCGATCTGGCCGGCGGGGCGGGAGAAGGAACTGAATGTCTACGTCGGCTTTCGAGCCATCGTGGAGCCGCCGGCCGCTGAACCGGTGGTACTGCGGATGACCGGTTCAACCGTCTACCGGATTTTCGTGAATGGCGAGTTCGCCGGCCACGGCCCGGCACGCGGCCCGCACGGCCACTACCGCGTGGACGAATGGGACCTCACCGGGCAGCTCGCGCGCGGTCGGAATATCGTGGCTATCGAAGTGGCCGGCTACAACACCAACAGCTATGCGTATCTCGACCAGCCCTCCTTCCTCCAGGCGGAGATCGTGGCCGGCGGGAAGGTACTCGCGGCTACCGGTGGCGGGGGGGGCAAAGACTTTGAGGCCGTGTTGCTCACCGAACGCTTGCAGCGCGTCCGGCGGTACAGCTTTCAACGGCCGGCCTCCGAGGTGTATCGGCTCAAGCCGGGATACGATGCCTGGCGGCGCGACCCGGCCTCCCCGGTCGAGCCCGTAAAATGTGCCACGTTTAACACCGTCAACCTGCTGCCGCGGCGGGTGGCTTACCCGCGTTTCGATCGACGGCCGGTCACCTGGCATGTCTCCTCCGGCACACTGGAGCCGGGCCGCAAGGTGGAATCTCTGTGGAGAGATCGTGCTCTCACCAACATTGGCCCGAAGCTGAAGGGCTTCCCCGAGAGCCAGCTGGAGACGATCCCCTCGATCGAGCTGCAGACCGTGGGCACACGTCCGGGCGCGCGGATCGACCGGGCACTGGATGCTTCCGCGCGGCTGAGCCTGGATACGAACGCATACGATATCGTCGACATCGGGACCAACCTGACCGGCTTTCTGGGGGCCAGGATCTCCTGCGCGGCGCCGACGCGCCTGTTTTTTGCTTTCGATGAGATCCTGGTCGAAGGCGACGTGGTCTGGCAGCGCGGAAGCTGCGTCAACGTTGTGGCCGTCGAATTGCAGCCGGGGGACTACGCATTTGAGTCGTTCGAGCCGTACACCTTCCGCTATCTCAAGCTCATGGTGCTCGATGGGGCGTGCGCGGTGGAAGGGCTCTACCTCCGAGAGCTGGTCAACCCAGATGTCCACGAGGCTCACTTCGCGGCCAGCGACCCGCGGCTCAACCGGCTGTTTGAGGCCGGGGTGGAGACCTTCCGTCAGAACGCCCTGGACGTCTTCATGGACTGCCCCTCGCGCGAGCGGGCCGGCTGGCTGTGCGACAGCTTCTTTACGGCTCGGGTGGCGGTCGACCTGATGGGCGACACGACCATCGAGAAAAACTTCTGCGAAAACTACCTGCTGCCGCCGGGATTCGAGCATCTGCCCGAAGGCATGCTGCCCATGTGTTACCCGTCGGATCACTACGACGGCATCTTCATTCCCAACT
>BTUC01000541.1:0-4598 GCA_045863575.1 Phycisphaerae bacterium | reverse complement strand
GGCCGGGGACGTCTTGCAGGAACGGATCGTCAGCGGCCCGAAGGGCCAGCGGATCCAGACGCGGTTCTACTGGCCGCCCCGGCCCAACATCATCATTATCTACACGGCGCCGCTGTCGCGGTTCGTAGAGACGACCATCACCGGGTACACCTCGCAGCCGATCGTGCTGCACGGCCATTACGCGCAAACCTACCTGCCCCACCACCATAATTTCGGCGAGGAGTTCCTGTTCGAGCCGGGCCTGGAACCGGGCCTGTCCCCGGCGCTTATGGCCGAGCTGAAGGCGAAGAACATCCGCATGTTCCACGTGTACTACGATCAGCAGAGCCAGGCCTCCATCACGACCTACGGCTTTGTGCCCCCGGGCGATTTCGACCACGACGGGCGTGTGGATCTGCGCGACTTGGACCATTTCGAAGGCTGCCGGTCCGGTCCGACCCTACCCTGGACCTCCGACTGCGGTGACGCCGATCTGGACGCCGATGCCGACGTGGATCAGGAAGATTTCGGCATCTTCCAGAAATGCTTCGCCGGTCCCGAAAAACCGGCCGATCCGGCCTGCGCGGATTGAGTGAAATGGCGGACGCCCAGCGCCGCTTCCGGTTCAGTCCTTAAAGGAGTCCAAGCGCGGCCGTCGACGCCGCGCTCGATTGTCCGCCCGCGAACCGGTCACTGCATGTTGTCGTCGCAGGTCTCGGGTGGGATCACATTGGGTCCGGAGACGTTGAAGCACTCTCTGAATCGGGTGACGTCTCCGCCGTCGCAGTCGCCGTCGCCGTCCAGGTCGCAGGCCGCGCAGGCGCCGCTGACCTGCACACCCGGCGCGCCCAGGCAGGTCTGCTGGGACCCGAAGTCGTCCAGGTCCACATCGCCATCGAGATCGAAGTCAGGCAGCGTCGTCTGCACGTGGATGGTGACCGTCACCTGCTGCGGGCTGTTGTAGGCCAACGGATCAGAGATGGTGAGCACCTCCGTATGATCGCCCGGGGGAAGATCTTCGCAGGCCATCAACACCGCGTGCGGATTGGAGGGGTATCCCGACGACAGCCCGGTCGCGGGGTCCGCCGCGAGCCAGTCGCCGCCGGCGGCGATGGTGTAGTTCAGCGTATCGATTCCCGCGTTGGCCACCGAAATGGCCGCGGGTGAGCACGAACTGCCCACATAGATGGTCCGCTCAATGGCGATCGGATCGACAGAGATGAGGGGGGTGGCCGGCTGAACGATCTCGATGTTGCGAACCAGGCGGGCGTCGTTCATCATGGCGTCGTAGACGGTCACCGTGGCCTCATACTTGCCCAGCGGCACGCCGGTCGAATCCCACACGATATCAAAGTCGCTTCCCGGGTCCGGCACAGTCGCGACCACGATCGGGTCTTGCGCCGCCTCCTGGGTCAGCGACACCTCGTCGAACCAGACGTCGGCCCGCTTGGTGTCACAGCAGGAGCCGGCCTTCAGCACGACGGTCATGGTGTTGCCGGTGGCTACGCGCACGCCGTCGCGGTCGTTCCAGCAGTTGTCGACATTGGCGCCGTACTGCGTGTGCGTCCAGGTCCAGCCGAAACTGCTGGTGATGGGGTTGCCGCCGGCGCCGCACGTGGGTGAGGGATTCGTATCGTAGGCAAACATGTGGTTCAGCAGAACCGCCGAGCCGCCCGTATCCGCCTGGTAGACGTCCCAGGGGCCGTCGATCAGCATGACCTCATACCAGGTGTCGTGGCCGTAGTGCTCGCCTTTCCAGTAAGCGTTGAGCCGGTAGGCCTGGCCGGGGGTGACGGGCACCTCCTGGTAAACGGCGAAGCTGTCGGCCTGCCCGTTGGGCACAGAGAGATGAAGGGCGCGGGTCCCGACGCGCCCGGCCTGGGTGCTGTTGAAATCCACTACGCCGCTGTTGCCGCCCCAGTTCGAGTGATAGATGCTCCACCCGGCCGCCCCGTCCTCGAAACCGCCGTTGGCCAGCAGGTTGGAGGGGTTGGTGCGCTTGAGCGAAAGCTCGGCCTTGATCACACCGACGTTGTCGCCGACACCGGTGCAGGCGATGGTCGAAGTCGGGTCGGCCACCACCGGCTGACCTTCTACCAGCGAGATGCCGCCGAGCACCGGCGGGACAGACTCACTGCGATACACCGTCGCGTACCCGCCGCTATGGGTCGTGGAGAAATTGACGCGGGTGTCCTGCACGTGGTTCCCCACGACGCTGATCAGCCGGCGATCCTTGACGCCCAGCGACTGGGTGTCGTTGGCCATGTTCAGGCAGGGAATCCGGTCGGCATCGTATCCCATCACCAGCGAGGCGATGGTATCGAGTGCCAGCGTGTCCCTGCTGGCCATGATCGATTTGACCCGTGCACTCGGCTCGTCGTAGTTGAGCGGACCGCTTTCGCAGCCGACCAGCGCGTCCAGTACGACGAAATCGTGCGGCCGGACCAGGTTGAGATCGACCAGCGAGCGCTGAACGCATTCGGGCTCAGTGCCCGGCTTGGCGCCGATGGTCCAGGGGAACCGCGTCGAGTTCACGTTGTGCATTTCCCAGCGGAGGAACGGCTCGTCGCCGCAGCCCAGCCAGGGCGCAAAGTAGATGTCCTGCGGCGCGGTTCCGATGCGCATCTTCATGCCCAGCGTGACCGTTCCCAGGTCGTGGTTCTTGATGCAGGGGACCACGATCATGACGTCTGCCTTGAGCAGTTCGTTGTGCACGTAGTAGCTGGTCCGGGCCACGCCCGCGCCCACGCCGCTGGTAGGCAGGGTGATGGGGGTCACGTTGTTGTACTGCACCTGGGCGGCGCAAGCCCCCGTGGTTCCCGTGTCGTTCAGATCAATGAGCGGCACGCGCGTGTCGTAATCCAGCAGATGATCCGAGTTGGCGTCGTAGCCCTGATCGCGGAAGGCCGTCCAGTTGTCGCCGGTCGCCGCGCCCCCCAGCTTGACCGAATCAGCCCCCGCCTCCCAGGCGAGATCCACGACCATGCGAGTAATGCGCGGATCCGTGTTGAGGCCCGGCTGAAGTCCGCTCATGTTGGGCAGGATGATGACGTCAATGTCGCCGTCCGGGCTCGTCCAGGGAGCGGCTCCCCCACCGCGCGTGTCCACCATAAGGGGTTCAAGTCCCCCGGCGAGCCGAACGGCCTCGCGGACCATCCGGCGCAGCTCAGGTTCGGTATAAACCCCATCAGTATCCTTCACAATCGACACCATGGCGGGGACGCCGGTGCCTTGGCTGCTGCTGGCGGCGGGCGCCTGCTGGCTGGCCGCATAGTCCGAATACACCGCGATGCCGGCGGAGCCCAGCAGGAACAGCACGCCTGCCAGGCACATGGAGCCACTCACCAGCACGAAAGCGCGGGCCCGGGGTGTCGCCGCTCGCGCCAGCCGGCCGCGGACGAGACTGGGGATAAACAGCACGGACAAGAAACCGAGATTGGCCGCCGCGGCCTGCTGGCACGGATAAGCCAGCCGGCGGGGCTGCGAGCCGCTTCGCCACACCAGCCAGACCAGCGAAGCGACCGCGATCGCAAACCGGTTGCGGAAAAGCATCGACCCCAGCCACCGCCAAGCCCGTACCACTCCGCCCGCCAGGCCGGTTATCGGACCATCCGCTCCAACTCGAACAGTTCGGTGCTGCGCCGTATCGCCATCAGCATGACGGCCTGAGGAGCTGTGAAGGCACTTCGGGCATTGCCCGTGATGAGTTCCCTGGGACACTGGGTGACCTCCGCGACTGACCTTAAGTCCTTCCCAATTGCTGAACTATAACACCATGTCAGCATAATCATAGCAAAAACTGCAAAACATGCCCGCAGAATGCGAGAAATTCCCGGGGCAACTTCCCCAGAGTGGAGAGCCTTTCCCGAGCCCGGACGAATCCAGCCCTAAAGAGGATCAAAACGGTCCGGATTAAAGCATCCGCGACACTCACCGCCCTGCACACCCTGATTACTCTCTGTACCGCCGAAGTCATGCTCCGCCTGGTCGATTGTCACCTCACTCTCAGCGGTTGCCGGCCGCGATGCAGGCAACAAAAGGCAGCCTCAGCCGCGATGCGCCGCCTCGATGGCCGCGACGTCGATCTTTTTCATCTGCAGCATCGCATCAAAGGCGCGCTGGGCGGCGGCGCGGTCGGGATCGGTGAAGGCTTTCGTCAGGGCGATCGGCGTGATCTGCCACGACAATCCCCACTTGTCCTTGCACCAGCCGCACGCGCTCTCCTGGCCGCCGTTGCCCACGATCGCGTTCCAGTAACGATCCGTTTCGGCCTGGTCATGGGTGGCGACTTGAAACGAGAATGCCTCGCTGTGCTTGAACGCGGGTCCGCCGTTGAGCCCGAGGCACGGAATGCCCAGCACGGTAAACTCGACGGTCAACACGTCTCCTTTCTTCCCTGACGGAAAGTCTCCCGGTGCCCGGTGCACGGCGCCGACGGACGAATCGGGAAAAACGCTGGCATAGAACCGCGCCGCTTCCTCGGCGTCACCGTTGTACCAAAGGCAAATCGTGTTTTTGGCTGGATGGGCCATATCACTTCTCCATCAGAATCAGCTACCCGAACTCGGACTCAGTATAGGGCTCGCACCGGGCGCGCAGGGATGTTGGGTGGTCACGGT
>BTUC01000540.1:0-4606 GCA_045863575.1 Phycisphaerae bacterium | reverse complement strand
GGTCTGAAGGAAGCTGAAGGCAAAGCTCCGGCCTGAGGAACACGAACCGCATACGCAACCCGCCCTGGCTACCCGATTGCGCCAGGCATGTTGTGACACTCGGAGGTGCAAGTCCTCTGCGGGGCGTGATGACCGCAACCGCGAGCCGAAGGCAAGGGTGTCCGCCGTGAGGCGCATGCCAGGCACGCCGTAAGCGGCCGAAGCCATGACCCTGGACTGGCTCAATACTCAAGGTCTCCTCTGCCTGACCCACAGGCACGCAGAGCTACAACGTCCGTAGAAACCGCCGGATACGCGAGTACGTCCGGTGGTGGCGGACGGGGGCCGTGAGGCCCCCTCCTCCTCGATTCTGAATGAAAGTGATCAGATTCGTGCCTGCTCGGAGGCTGCTTTGGGGATGTTCTTTGACAGACGCGGAGTGGCCTAGTAGATTATCGATACTTCCGTTCTTTTATAGAGACAACTCTTGCGACCGAGGAGAGGTTTAATCATGGAGCCCCAGCAGGTGAGTCAGGTCTCGCGGCGCGGACTGCTTCAAGCGGGTGTGATCGGGACGGCGGCCAGTGCGTTCCCCCGATTCGTGACGGGCGCGGAGCCGGACCGGCCTTTGCGGGTGGGGCTGGTCGGTTGCGGCGGCCGAGGGACGGGTGCGGCCCAGGACGCGATGCGGGCCGACGCCAACGTGAAGGTGGTGGCGCTGGCGGAGATATTCCCGGATCATCTTGAAAAGTGCGCCAAGACGCTGCGGGAGATAACTCCGATCGAAGACAAGAACTGCTTCCTGGGGTACGTCGCTTACAGGAAGATCCTCGAGAGCGACGTTGATTACGTCATCCTGGCGACGCCGCCGAACTTCCGGCCCGAGCACTTGGCCGCCTGCGTCGATGCCGGCAAGCACGTCTTCCTGGAGAAGCCGGCGGCCGTTGATCCGGTGGGGGTGCGCAGCATCATGGAGAGCGGCCGGCGGGCGGCGGCCAAGAAGCTGTCGCTGGTAGCGGGCACGCAGCGCCGACACGAGAACACCTACATCGAGACCATCCGGCGGATCCATGACGGAGCGATCGGCAAGATCACGGCCGCCCAGATCTACTGGAATGGCGGTCAGGTCTGGTACAAGAGGCGCCAGGCGGGATGGTCCGACCAGGAATGGATGATGCGCGACTGGAACAACTGGGCCTTCCTGGCCGGCGATCACATCGTCGAGCAGCACGTACACAACATCGACGTCATGAACTGGGTATTGGGCAGCCATCCGATCAGGGCCGTGGCCATGGGTGGGCGTCACCGGCGGATCACCGGCGACATGTACGACTTTTTCGCCACCGATTTCACCTATCCCGACGATGTTCATGTGGCCAGCCAGTGCCGGCAAATCAATGGATGCGCGCGCGAGGTCTCCGAGCGGGTCGTCGGCCAGAAGGGGGCCTCGAACTGCAACGGATGGATCAGCGGCCAGCCGCAGATCAAGCTGGAGGAGCAGAACCCCTACAAGCAGGAGCACCGCGATCTGATCCGGGCCATCCGGACGGGCGAGTTGATCAACGAGGCCCAGAATGTGGCGGAATCCACGCTGGCCGCCATCATGGCTCGCACCTCGGCTTACACGGGCAAGGAAGTCACCTGGGAAGAGATGATGAAGTCAGACATGGTCCTGCGGGCGCCGGAATACCAGCTCACGCCGGAGAGCATCCGGGCCCACATACCCGTGCCGGGCAGCGCGAAGGCCTGACAGCCTAAATAGGTCCTCGAAATAGGTAAAGCGGTGCGAAGCCCGCCACGCTGTAAACAGGGTGGATCTGTGAGTTATCCACTTTACCTTGGTCGAGGACCTGTTTAGGCGACAGACGTGTGCCACTGCTGTGTCAGCCTGCTGGTACCCGCAACTCGGCGGCGGCGTGTCTTCCGCCCCGAAGGGGCGCGGGTCAATAGCCCAGGGCGTAAGCCCTGGGGAGAGAGGCGCTCAGAGGTAGAGAGCCCCGCAGGGGCGACAGATGAGCGCGAGCTGCTGTCGCCCTGAGTGTGAACGTGACGATCAGACGGATCAGTCGGATCAGACCGATCGGTAATATGCCCTCTACGAATTCCATGAAGAAGATCGCCTCAAGGAGGTACAGCGTTGACAGATCGCGGGACTTTTCGGCGGGCCATGGCCGCCGCCATGGCAGCACTGCTTTTCGGGAGCCAGGCGTTCGCCGAGGGGCCGCTGACCCTGGTCAAAGAGGGCCGTCCGCTGGCCACCATTGTGACGGCCTCCGCGCCAACGGAAAACGCGCGGGTGGCAGCGGCCGAGCTTCAGCACTATCTCAGGAAGATCAGCGGTGCGACCCTGCCGGTTGCTGATGATGCCGCCGCTGTGGACGGGGTCCGCGTGCTGGTGGGCCGCAGCCGATTCTCGGATGTGATTCCGGACCTGAAGATCCCGGCCGGCCGTGCGCGCCGCCTCCGCGAAGAAGGTTTCATCATCCGCACGGTCGACAACAGCCTCGTGCTGGCGGGCAACGACGAGAAGCCGTACCTCGGCACGCGCTACGCGGTCATCCAGTTTCTGCATCATCTGGGCGTCCGCTGGTTTATGCCCGGTGAGATCGGCGAAGTGGTTCCGAAGATGCCGAGCATCGTGGTCGGTCCGCTGAACATCCGAGAGCAGCCCGACTTCCCGGTGCGCAACTTCTGGGAGCATTCCCGCGGCACCATGGCCAGGGAGGAAGCGGAATGGAAGATCCACAACCTGATGAATCCCGACAGCACGGATGCGTTCGGGATCCCATCCGACGGTTCGATCACCAAGTACCTGCCCCGGGATGAGTTCGACGCCCATCCGGACTGGTTCGCTCTCGACCGGGACGGCAGCCGCTCCAAGGACCATCCCTGCACCACCAGCGAGCCGATGATCCGGTACGTGGCCGCGAAGGTGAAAGCGGAGGCCGCCAAGGGGCGCCACGTGTCAGCGTTCGCGCCGGTGGATGGAAACCCGCGTTGCTGGTGCGAACGGTGCGCGCGGATCGGCAACAGCTTCGACGGCTACGGGGCCAACGAGCGGGATCCCGTCCCGGAGGCCTCAGCGAGTAACGAATGGTTCTACTTCGTCAACGAGATTCTGACCGAGGTCAACCGCGACTACCCCGATTACCTCATCGCCACCAACGGCTACGCGAACCGCGATATTCCCCCCGAACTGCCGCCGGACATCGCGTTCAATCCCTCGAAGAACCTGGTGATCATGTTCGCCAACATCGGGGCCTGCACGATTCACGCCTACGACGACCCGAAGTGCTGGCAGATGCGCCGGCAAGGGCAGATGGTGCAGGGTTTCTGTAAGCTGTCGGACAAGGTGTGGATCTACAACTACAACTACACCATGCTCATCAACAAGGGCACGCTCACGCCCATGGTGCACCGCATCCGGCGCAACATCCCGCTGCTCAAGGAGTGGGGGCTACTCGGCTTCCACGACCAGGACGAGGCGGACATCGCCCTGACGGGTATTCCCACACGTCTGGTTCGAGCCCGCCTGGAGTGGAACACGAAAGCGGACGTGGATGCGATCCTCGACGACTTCTTCACCAAGTGGTTTGGCCCGGCCGCTGAACCGATGAAGGCGTACTATGCCGCGCTGGAGGAGGCGTTCGATCAGACGCATGTCCATGGCCACGAGGATGTCATCCTGCCAGTCATCTACACGGATGCGCTGATGGCCAGGCTGGACGAGTGCATGCGGGCAGCCGAATCCGCAGCCCGGTCGGAGCCCATCCAGACGCGCATGAGGATGGAGCGGGCCATGTACGACCTGCTTCGCGAGTACGTCGCGATGATCAAAGCCCAGCGGCAATGCGCATTCGCCGAGGCGGCCGAGCGCGCAGGACGGATGTTCGAAATGCAGAACGGCATGAGCCGGCTGACGCCGTTCATGGGCTGGCACGCCTATCGCGTGCAGGAGTCGGAGTGGGAACAGAAACGCATGAAGGCGGCCGACGCTTTGCTGAATGGCCCGAAAGGCGAACTGATCGCGCTGCTGCCGGAGAAAGCCGCGTTCCGCATCGATCCCTTCGATGACGGGCGCTTCGAGCGTTGGCAGGACACGCTTGCGGAAGGGCCGGCGTGGCGGCAGATGAGCACGACCACCGGCTGGGATGCGCAGGGGCTCCAGGATGAGCACGGGCACCCCTACAAGGGCATCGCCTGGTATCAGTTCCAGGTTGATGTCCCGGCCGACGCGCAGGGCAGAAACGCCTTCCTGCTCGCCATGGCCGTCGTCAACGAGGCGTGGGTGTGGGTGAACGGCCGATACGCGGGTCATCGGCCTTACAAGATGCCGTGGTTCCGGCCACACGAACTGGATATGAACGTCAGCAAGCTGCTGCTGCCCGGTCAGAAGAACCTGATCACGATTCGCGTGCTGTGCAACTTCGATGTCTGGGGAGCTAACGGGATCTACGAGCGGTTGTTCCTGTACGACAAGAAGCCCGAGCCTCCAGCCGAGAAGAGGTCCGGAAAGAGGGATAAGGATTCCAAGGGCTAGTGCTCCTACCGGTTCCCAGTTCTGTAGCGGCCGGGGGGCGCGGGGGGGGGGGGGGGTGGGGGGGAGGGGCGGCGCAGGGGGGGCGCG
>BTUC01000539.1:0-4610 GCA_045863575.1 Phycisphaerae bacterium | reverse complement strand
GGCCGTGAAGACCGCCTCGCCCTGCAGCCGCGCGTGCTCGTTGCGGAGTTCCGGCAGGCGGTGAGCCAGCCGCCGAAGCAGACGCTTGTCCTCGCGCATCCGCTCTTCGATCCGGGCGGCCTCGGCCCGGATGGACGGCGCATCGCGGGGCGGCAGCGGCACGCGCTCGCTGCCGTCAGGCAGCCGGGCCGTCCCCTGGCGAGTGATCACCGCGACCAATCGCTTACGGCCCAGATCCGCTGCGACGTCAACGAGACAGTCTGCCTGCACCTGCTCGAGTGCGTCGCGCGGCACCAGGTAGAACTGCACGTTCACGCCGGACTTGCGCAGTTCTTCGATCTGATCGATCCGCAGGTCGCCCCACATGGCGATCTGCTCGAGCTCGCGATGCAGCTGGTGGAGCGCGTGGCGATGCTCTGCCGCCCGGCGTTCAATCTCCAGCGCGGTGCGGGCCACCTCGCCGGGTGGCAGGTCGGCGGGCGACTCGGCCGGGCTCACCTCCGCGAGTATCTGAATCGCACGCCCCAGCGTGTGCACGTCCTGACGAAGCTCCTCGTCGGCGACAGCCCGCTGCGGCGCCACCGGAGCGATATGCACCACGCCGATCCGGCGCAACTGCCTGAGCAAGTCGTCGCGCCGGTCCGCACTGGTGGCGACATAGACCTTTCGCATCGGAACGATCATGGGCCAGCACCTGCCGGCCCGGCGCCGGCGGTTCTCGTGCCTGTGTGCAGTTCCGTCGCGTCGGCCAGCCTGGCCTTGGCAATCTTGGCCCGGCCGACAGCGGCGGCCATCTCGTCGCCGAGCTTGATCTGGATCTGGCGGATGGCCTCGCGCGCCTCGGGAATCTTGATCTTCTCGAACAAGTTGACGCGCTGGGTCACGCGATTGAGTGCACGGTTCAGCCGTTCCTCCTGCGTCCGGACGACTTCGAGGCGCGCCTGCCACACGTTCAACTCGCTCAAATCGATCAGCGCCTGGTCCGTCCACGTGCCGGTGGCGAACAGGCTGTGCCGATGCTGCGCGAACTTTACGCCCTCGAAGACCGGGACTTCCACGCCCGCGATGTTGCTGCGCGAGGTGCGCACTTCTTCGGGGGAGGCCCACCGCCGGATGGGAACGCCCGCGCGCTCAGCGAGGATCGGCTCGTAGCTGCGCACGCGTGATTCGACGGCCAGGGTCTCCTGTTCAATGGATTCACGCTCGCGCGCGATCTGCCGAAGCCGAAGCTGAAGCTGCTGCTGCTTGAGCTTGAGCATGGGCAGGTAGTGCTCGAAACGCTCCAGCGCATCCCGGAAACGCTTGAGCTCGGGTCTGGTCAGCTTGAACCGGGTCGGCATGGGTCACCCACCTCGCGGCCAATGCTTGTCGATGATCGACTGGCGAATGCCTGTTTCCACCGGCTCGAAACATTCGGCCAGGATGGCCCAGCAACGGTCCAGCGCGCTGAACAACGGGATATTCACCGACAGATCCATGATCCGCTGCTCGAAGAGGTCGCCGTACCTGAGCAGCTTCCGGTCCCATTCAGACATCTCGAAGCCCATGTCCCGCTTTTCACGACTGTCGCGGCACAGGGCGTACAACTGGATGCAGCCGTCCATGATGGCTCGATGATCTTCGCGGGTTTTGCCGTTGACCTGCTGCTTGAGGCGCGACAACGACCCGAACGGTTCAATGCGGCCGTTTCGGAGATAGAGCTGTCCTTCCGTGATGTAACCCGTGTTGTCCGGCACGGGGTGGGTCACGTCGTCGCCGGGCATGGTCACGCAGGCCAGCACGGTCAGCGAGCCGGCCTGGTCGAAATCCACCGCCTTCTCGTAACGCCGGGCCAGTTGCGTATACAGGTCGCCTGGATAGCCCCGGTTGGACGGAATCTGCTCCATCACGATGGCGATTTCCTTGAGGGCATCGCCAAACGCGGTCATGTCCGTGAGCAGCACAAGCACGCGATGGCCCTGCAACGCGAACTTTTCACCGACGGCCAGGCACAGATCGGGCACGAGCAGGCACTCGACCGCAGGGTCGGCGGCGGTGTGGATGAACATCACAGCCCGGTCCAGCATGCCGCCGTCTTCGAAGGCCATGCGGAACTTCAGGTAATCGTCGTGGCGCAGGCCCATGCCGCCCAGAACGATAATGTCGGCCTTGGCCTGCAGACCCACCCTGGCGAGAAGGTCGTTATACGGTTCACCCGCGACGGAGAAGATGGGGAGCTTCTGCGACTCGACCAGCGAATTGAACACGTCGATCATGGGAATCCCGGTCTCGATCATGCGGTCCGGCATGCGGCGGCGAACGGGATTGACGGCAGGCGAGCCGATGTCGATTTCTTCGCCCTCCACGGCCGGACGGCCATCGCGCGGCCGGGCGGAGCCGTCGAAGACGCGGCCAAGCAAATTCGGCGAAAACGGCACGCGCATGGGACGGTGGAAGAACTGGATGCGGTCGCGGCTGGAGACGCCCTGTGTGCCGGCGAAGACCTGCAGGCTGGCGCGCTGTTCCTCCACGCGGATAACCTGGGCGAGTGAATCGCCCCGGGCCGATCGAACCAGGGCCAGGTCGTCGTAACCGACGCGGTCGGCGTTGACCGTGACGACGTTGCCGGCGATCTGGGTGATGTCGTCAAAGTACTTTCTCATGCGGCGCTCGCTTTCGGGGCAGCAGGCGCTTGCTCGCGAATGAAGGCGTCAATGCGGGCCAGCAGGTCCTTGTATTCGTCGCTGCCGGCCGGCGCGTAGTTCCAGTTCCGCAAGAGGCCGGCGAGATCGAACACCGTCTTGCGGGCCTCGTCCTTGCTCTCGAACCTGAACCCCGCGTCGACGGCCTCCAGCAGCTTGTCCAGCATGAACACCTGCCGCTCGGCGGGCGTGGCGCCATCGACGTCGTCAAAGGCGTTCTGCTGCAGAAAACAACTGTCGATGAGGTCCGCATAAAGGGCAATCACGAAGTCATCTATCGACGTGCCTTCCTCACCGATGACGGTCATCATCTGCCGCACGTCGCGGCCGCGGGCGAGCAGCGCCCGGACGCGGGCGACCTTCGCGGATTCGATAATGCCGACGTACTTGCTCCACGAATCGAGCGGGTCGATGGCCGGGTACCGCCGTGCATCGCTGCGGGCGCGCGACAGGCCGTGAAACGCGCCGACCACCTTGAGCGTGCTCTGCGTCACCGGCTCTTCGAAGTTGCCGCCGGCCGGACTGACCGTGCCCCCGATGGTCAGTGAGCCGATCCGCCCATCCCTCAGTTCGATAGCCCCGGCCCGCTCGTAGAAACCAGCGATGCGGCTCTCGAGATAGGCCGGAAAGGCCTCTTCACCCGGGATTTCCTCGAGCCGGCCGGATAGTTCGCGCATGGCCTGTGCCCAGCGTGAAGTGGAATCCGCAAGCAGGAGAACGTGCAGGCCCATCTGCCGGTAGTACTCGGCCAGGCTGGCGGCGGTGTAGATCGACGCTTCGCGAGCGGCCACCGGCATGGCCGACGTGTTGCAGATGATGATGGTCCGTTCCATCAGGCTCCGGCCGGTGCGCGGGTCAATCAACTTGGGAAAATCGCGCAGCGTCTCCACGACCTCGCCCGCCCGCTCGCCGCACGCAGCAATGATGACGACATCGACATCTGCATTGCGGGCGGTGATCTGCTGCAGAACGGTCTTGCCGGCGCCGAACGGTCCGGGAATGCAGTACGTCCCGCCACGGACAATCGGGAACAGGGAATCAATGATGCGCACGCGGGTCACGAGCGGGTCCAGCGGCATGAGTCTGCGCCGCGCAACGCTCAGGGGCAGCTTCACGGGCCACGACTGCTGCATGGTCACCTCATGGGCGTGCCCGGATGCGTCGGTGAGCACGGCCACGACGTCCCGACCGCTGTGCGGACCGGGCTCGGCCACGCTCTTCACGCGGTACTCGCCGCGCCATGCCAGCGGCACCATGACCTGGTGCTCGAATATGCCCTCCGGCACGGTGCCGATGCAGTCGCCCGCCTCCACGGTTGTCCCGGCATGCATCTTGGGCGTGAACTCCCAACGATCATCGAGGGGCAACCCGTGCAGATAAACGCCGGGCTGGAGAAAGTAACCGAGCTGCTCGGCGAGCTCGGGCAGCGGGTTCTGGAGGCCATCGTAGATCTTGCCCAGCAGGCCGGGGCCGACGACGACGGAGAGCATCTGCTCGCCGAACTCGACGGCATCGCCCACCCGCAACCCGCGCGTCTCCTCGAAGACCTGAAGGTCGGCCACGTCGCCGCGCACGCGCACGACCTCCGACAGCAGCCGGACACCGTCGCTTCGAACGCAGCGACCTACCGAGTTCTGCACCACGCGACCATCGGCACGCGCGATCACGAGATTACCATGCACTGCGACGATTCTGCCGGTCACTTGGTGTCAGCCTCCCCTCTGTTTACGGGCCTGTTGATTGCCGGGCCATCTGTTCTTCAACCGTTTTGAGCCGAAAAGCCTGGTGCAGCAGCATCAGCCTGACGGCATAAGCCGCCAGTTCGTCGGTGCGGAACGAAAACCACCTCCCATGCCTGCCCACCCAGTCCCAACGTGCCCGGAGCACCACACGGTGTCCGTCGAGGGGGTTATCCGCGCGGGCCCACTC
>BTUC01000538.1:0-4633 GCA_045863575.1 Phycisphaerae bacterium | reverse complement strand
GGACAGCACCCCCTCGCATTACTACAGCGTCAACATCGCCGAGGACGAATCTCAGCCGGTGCGGATCAGTCCGGAGAAGATCACTGCACAATTTCCAGAGGGGAGCTCGCGGGTGATTCGGAGATGGGAGGAGCTGGACGAGGCAGGAAGCACGGCCGGCGGCCGGGTGGATTGGACTGTGCCCCTGGCGCTGCTCCTGCTGGGTCTGCTCTGGGCCGAAAGTGCTTTGGGCAACAGGCTTTACGGTTCAGTAAAGACGGCCGGTCAGGCCGCGCCCGTGCCGGCGGATGGGCTCGCCACCGCATCCACCAGCAGATGACCCGCCTCACGTTACTCGACATGGGCGGGCTCGCGGGCCCAAAACCGCCCCTCATCAAGCCAGCCCCCGTGGGCCGGGGGGCTCTTTGCAAGCCGCAGCCGGTCTGCTAGACTTCCTCGACGCTTGATCTTGAGCCCCTCCCCTTGCGGACGGGTCGGGACCCCGCGGCGCGGCGGGGCGCTCAGGACGGGTTCGAGCTTCCAGGAGTATAAAGCCATGATGCAGGATTACGAGCGGTTGCGGCAATTGGTCGAGGCTGTGGCCGATGATGTTGCCAAGGCTCAGGGTGGAAATAAGGCTGCCGGGACCCGTGTCCGCAAACAGATGCAGGAGATCAAGTCCGCGGCCCAGGAAGTCCGCAAGAAAATCCTGGAGGTTCGCTCCACCGAGGAATGACTGCCGCGTCTACAAGCTCACTATGATTAAGTAGATATCAATGCTGACGGGCTGTCGCGGGGGGCTTGTGCGCTCGCTGCCGGAGAGCCCTCCGAGGGCGCTTCATGGCCGCCGATTTGTTTGTTGATCTAAGCACATTGAACCTCGACCGCCTCGTGGTGACCCAGGGAGAGATCTACCAGACCCTCCCCCACCGGTTCGAGTTCATGCAGCTCGACGGCATCGTTCACATGGACAAGGAACGCATGCTGGCCGTCGCCTTGCGCGAAGTCAGGGAAGGCGAATTCTGGACCCGGGGACATATTCCCGGCCGTCCGCTCCTCCCCGGCGTGCTGATGATCGAAACCGCTGCCCAGCTCGCGGCCTACACGACCCATCTTCTGCTCCCCCATAGCGACCGGTTCTGGGGCTTCGGGGGCGTCGATGCCGTGAAATTCCGGGCGGCCGTCACCCCTCCCGCCCGCATGTACTTCATCCTGAAAGGTCTGGATGTCCGACCCCGCCGCTCCGTGGCCGATGTCCAGGGGGTTCTCGACGGCAAACTCGCGTTCGAAGGCCGCGTGACCGGCATGCCCGTGTAAAGCTGAACCTCACTGGCCAAGCGTGGAGGGGGCAGGGTGGTGCTGGATCTCGCCGCCACGGCAGCATTCAGGCTTCGGCAAAGGCCTGCCAAAGCCGATCCATGGCTGATGGCTCGATACCCCCCGCCTGGACCGCCACCCGGTAGCGTAACCGGATCGACTCACCCTTGGGCAGGTCCCAACCCTTTTCGTCCAGCCACAGGAACGGCGTGGGCGAGATATTGCCATAATCACGGGTGAACCACGGGCAGCCGGGCGACCAGGGGTTTTTCGGATGATCCATGACCACGATGGACTCCGCCTGGCCGAGTCGCTTGCCCTGGTACCCGCACCAGCGGGCGGGCTTGCCCAGAGTCTCCTTTTCGCCCTTCTGGCCTTCACTGTTGATCAGCAGCCCCCCGCCGTCGGGAGCGAGTTCACGGGCCGCTCGTATGCCGAACAGCGAGTGGTTCGTCTTGGTGACGTGAATGTCCACCAGGGCGTTGACGGTGATGTCGGCATCGATCAGGCGCAGGTCGGCTGACGGGGCAGTAATGGTATATCGGCGCGTGTCTCGTATGACCGGTTCCTGCCCCGGCACGCGCCAGTCGCAGGTGTCCGCGATGACCACCCGGTTGGTCTTCAGGTACTCCTTCGGCTGGGGGTATTCGATCTTCGGTCCCTGCGAGACAATCTGCCCGCGGTCGTTGCCCTCCTGCCAGTAGTTGGCCCCGTTCACGCGGTCACAGCCGAAGAACAGCGAACGATGATGCGGCCAGGGTTCACAGGTTTCGTCGGTGGTCGACAGCCCGGTGGCCGGGCCGCTGAGAGGGTAAAGGTAGGGGTACTTCTGATCGGCGTTGGCCCGATAGCAGGTAAAGACGCGGTTGTCGATGCGCACCCAGATGTTGGCGCCGAAGGGATAACAGGCCATTCTGACTTCGCCGCCCGGCGCATCGGCGGGGCTCACCTGCTCTGCCGGGGCATTCTCTGCTGCGAATGCCCGGCCGGCGCCGAAAGCGGCAGTCCCCGCAGCGCCCAGGGCCATGTTCTTGAGGAACTCACGACGCTGGATATAATCGGCCACGTTCAGCTCCTGAAAGTTGAAATATGCATTGAGGTACGATTCATCCGGCGGCATTATAACTGACAACTTTGCTTCACCCACCTGTCATGACTCAGCCATCCGCAACGAAAATCGGTGTGTACGTGGACGCGGCCAATCTGTATCGCAACGGCGGCCACGGCATGCGGTACGAAGTCCTCCGCGATTTTGCCGCCCGCGACTCCGGCGAGCTGGTGCGGCTCAACGCCTACGTCACCTACGACGCCCGCAGGGCCGCCATCGACCCGGTTTTCAAGCGCGGCCAGGATGGATTCCACTCCGCCTTGCGGGACTTCGGCTACAAGGTCATCGTCAAGCAGGTCAAATGGCTGATCGACGATTCGGGGCAGGAATACGGCAAAGCCAATGCCGACCTGGACATGGCCGTCGACGCCCTGCTCCAATCGGAAAACCTCGACCGCGTGCTGCTGGCCACCGGCGATGGCGATTTTGTGCAGGTCGTGCGGGCACTACAAAACCGGGGCTGCCGCGTGGAAGTGGTTGCCTTCGATAACGTGTCCGCCGATTTGCGCTGCGAAGCGGACATGTTCGTTCCTGGGTTTCTCATACCCAATCTGCTGCCGATTGAGGGCAACGGGATGGACCGCTCCTGGGGCCAGGAGGGCAGCCGTGTGCGCGGCACGTGCTATTCGTTCCAGCAGGACAAATTCTTCGGGTTCCTGCGCTATCTGCGGCACATTGGACCGGGCCTTTGGAACACGGACACGCGGCGGGACGGCTCGCCGTATATGAGCGCGTTTGCTCACGGATCGGAGTACCACGATTTCGACGTGACCCAGTTGCCCAGCCGCGATCACATATTTGAATTCACGCTCGCGCCCTCCGACCGGGGAGATGGACGCATGCAGGCGCGAGACGTCGTGCTCGTGCAGCCGAACCGGGGATCCGCCCGGCCGACCACTGCCCGACCGGCACGAAGCAACGACTCGTCGCCTCCGTTGCCAGCCACCTCCGGGAGTCCTCTGGTGGCCGCGCAAGAGATGGATGCCGGCGAGGACTTCAGCGCCGGCGTCTAGGCTCCTCAGAGCCCCAAGCGCAAGCGAGGGGCCAAATCGCCCGGACGCTCGCCGCAACCGATCCCCTCGCTTGCCCTCAGGGCTCTGACCGCGCGATGACCGTGTCACGGACCCGTTGGAAGCCGGTGCCCCACCCGGGCGTCTCAGAAGCTCTTGTAGCCCGGTCGCCGCAGGCCGTACCAGATCTGCCCACGGGGCGTAGGCGGCTCCTTGTGGTCGGCCTTAGGGACGAACAACTCCGACCAGTGGTGCCGCGCGACATGCCCGTCGAGATAGCCCGCGTTCAGCCGCTCGCGCGCGACGTAGAACTTGTCGTTTCTCGATCCCAGCAATCCTTTGTTGGGCGGCGGATCGGCCAGCGTCCGATTCACGTAATCGGCCCCCGTCAGCACGGACAGGTTGCTCTTGCCACCGTGTCGGAAACGCAGGGCCCGCCCAAGATGGTCCGCCGGATAGTTGTGGAGGTTCTCAGGAAAAACACCGGGCTTACCCGCTTCCACGATCAAAATGGGCAGCCCCTTGACCCCCTGAAGCCCGGCGCTGGCATTGGCGCCAAAGCTCATCCACATCAGAGGCATACTCCGCCGAGGGGTGTTACCGGAAACGTTGGCCCAGAGCAGGGACCCCTTGTAGGTGTAAATATCGTGTCGCCAGGACGCCGCGCCCTTACGGGCGGACGCATCGGCGAACTTGGCGAGCTTGGTCTTGACCTCGTACTCGACCAGGCAGTCGCCGGCCGGATCGTTGTAGGCGTCGCCGCCGAAATTGGCCTCGTCTGTCTGGTCCTGGATATCGGTTATCCAGGCCCCCGGCCCTCCCCCTCCCCCACCCCCGCCGCCACCGGCGACGATTGTCCGGCTGAACACACCTTCGGCCCACACCTCGCCGCGGAACTTGCCGCTCTCGTCGTATTGCTTATCTCGTATGGCCGGCGTCGGCCGCGGGGCCGGGTCCGCAGGACAGGTGAAGATTTCGGTTTCGCCCTTGTTGGCCTTGAGGGCTTCGGTGGCCCAGCCGAAGTTGGTGCTCCAGCGTTCCTTGCGCATGCCGGTTTCGACGAGGTGGACGATGGCACCATGAAGTGCCTGCTTCATGTTTGAGCCGCATTTGACCGCCTGGGCGTGGTTGCGGGCCGCCGCCAGCGACGGCAGCAGGATGGCCACCAGCAGCGCGATGATAGCCACCACCACCAGGACCTCGATGAGCGTGAAGGCCG
>BTUC01000537.1:0-4644 GCA_045863575.1 Phycisphaerae bacterium | reverse complement strand
ATGTCAAATACACCATCGGCCCCATGCTGGACCTGGAGATCCCCATCTTCGACTGGGGTCAGGCCCAGACAACCAAGGCCATTTACGAATGGCAACAGCGCGCGGCCGAATACGACGGGCTCGCCCAGCAGATCATTCGCAACGTACGGCAAAACCGGGTGACTTACCAGCAGGCTTACGATCAGCTTGCGTTCTATCGCAACTCGATCCTTCCCGCCGTGGACCGGAATCTTCAGAACGCGCGGCAGTCGTTTACGGCGGGTCGAGAGGACATCACCATCTACCTGGGCGTACAAGAGGATTTGATCACCACGCGTCTGAGGACGCTGGAATTCCTTCGGGAGTACCTGGTGACACAAGCCGATCTGGAACGGCAGGTGGGCGGACGATTGCTCAGGTCCGAGCCGTCAACCCGGCCGACCACCCGCCCGGCCAATTCGGAGAGTTGACTCGTAGCGCCGACCGGCTGGTCCTCGATCGCCAGTTGAATACAAGAAGGGAAGTGTTGTGAATACGCATGATGACCATACCAGGACGAGTGAGGCACCGGTGTCGCGGGCTCCCGACGAGCGAGTAACCGACGTTCCGCCGGCACCACCGTCCCCCCGGCGGCCAGTACCGCCTGTCGGCGAGAGCGCCTGGCGCGGATGGGCGGTTCGGATCTTTCTGGCCGTTTTGCTGCTGGCGGGTGTTTTTGCGCTGGGCCACTGGCTGGGACGCAGTCGGGCCGTACACGAGCACGGCGGCGCAGGAACGGCAGCTCCCGCGCACGAGGCAGCCGGCGAAGAGGTGCTGTACTGGACCTGCTCGATGCACCCGCAGGTGAAACTACCCAAACCCGGCCAGTGTCCGATCTGTTTCATGGACTTGATCCCCGTGCGCGCCGGTCAGGACACCGACCCTAACGCCCCCAAGCTGACACTCTCCGCGCGGGCCCGCGAGCTGGCCGAGGTCGAAACCGCGCCAGTCGCACTGCGTGAGCTGACCCACGAGATCCGCATGGTGGGCAAAATCACCGCCGACGAGACACGCATTACCCACGTGAGCAGCTATATTCCGGGACGCTTGGACCGGCTGTTCGTCAACTACACCGGTATCCTGGTCAAGAAGGGGGACCATCTGGCGGAGATCTATAGCCCGGATCTGCTGGTGGCCCAGAGGGAATACCTGCTGGCCCAGGACGCCCTGGAACGGGCCCGCAAGGGGGCCGGACAGAGCGAGACCGCCGTGCAAACCGCCCAGGCCTTGTATGAGGCCGCCCGCCGCAAGTTGGAGCTCTGGGGCATTCCCAAGGATGAACTGGACCACCTGGCTCGCGAGAAGCGCCCCAGCGATCACATGCGCATTGACAGCCCGCTGGAAGGCTGGGTCCTGGAGCGCCAGGGCTTCCAGGGCATGTATGTCGAGACAGGGACGCGGATCTTCACGCTCGCCGATCTGCGCCACGTCTGGGTCCAGCTCGACGCCTACGAGCTGGACATCAGTTTCATCCGTCTCGGCCAGCAGGTGGAGTTTGAGACCGAGGCTTTTCCCGGCCAGGTCTTCAAGGGCCGGGTCTCGTACATTGACCCCGTACTGAATCCGAGCACGCGAACGGTCAAGGTGCGCGTGAACGTGGAGAACCCAGGACTCAAGCTTCGGCCCGAGATGTTCGTTCGCGCCCGCCTCAATGTGCGCGTGGGCGAGGGCGGCAAGGTGGTGGACAACGCCCTGGCCGGCAAGTGGCTGTGCTACATGCACCCGGAGGTGGTCAAGGACGGACCTGGCCAGTGCGACATCTGCGGGATGGATCTGGTCACGGCCGAGTCTCTCGGTTACGCCGAGGCCGGCGTGGGCGGCTCAAAAGTGATGGCCATCCCCCGGACGGCCGTCCTGCGGACCGGGACGCGGGCCGTCGTTTACGTCGAAAACAAGGATGAGAAGGACGTGAACTACGAGGGCCGGGTTATCGAGCTGGGACCGCGGGCGGGCGACTACTATGTGGTCATGGACGGACTGCGCGAGGGTGAGCGAGTGGTGACGCGAGGAGCTCTCATGATCGACTCGGCCCTGCAGATCCAGGCCAAGCCCAGCATGATGCAACCGCGCGAAGATCACCTGGCAGAATCGCAGCCTGACGAGTCTGTTCCCGAGGCGCCATCCCGCTACGTGGCCGGGGCCGAATATCACCAGCATGCCGCACCGGTCGTGAAAGCCTACCTGGATCTGACTGAGGCCCTGGCGGCGGACAACGCCGTCAAGAGCGATGAAGCGGTTGCCGGTCTCCGCGCTGCGATGAAAGGCGCGGTGCCGCACGGCCTGGAGGGCGAGGCGGCTGAAACCTTCCGGGCGCAGATGGCGGCGATCGAATCGGCTCTGCCCGCCGGTACGGCTTCGATAGATGGTTTGCGCGGCAAGCTGCCGGAGCTGACCCGCACGGTGGAGACCTACCTGCGGACGTTCGGTCACGAGGGTCCGCAACCTGTGGTCAAGGTGTTCTGCTCCATGGCCTTCGAGAACAAGGGGGCTTATTGGCTCCAGTCTGATTCGCAGGTGCGTAACCCGTACTTCGGCAAGAAAATGCTGCGCTGCGGCGAGGTAAAGGCGACTCTGGAGCCCGGCGGAAGGCCGAAGACAGACAACCGGCCCGCCACCGGGCCTAGTGAGAGCCGCTCCCGCTATGTGGCGGGAGCCATGTATCACCAGCATGCCCGGCCGGTGCTGGATGGATATCTCGAGCTGGTCAAATCCCTGGCCGCGGATGATGCCGGCGGGACGGCCAGTGCCCTTGGCAATGTGGGCAAAGCGCTGAAGGGGGCCGTGCCCCACGGCCTGGAAGGCGAGAGCGCGGAGGTGTTCAAGAAGCAGATGGATGTGCTGGAGTCCAGTCTTCCGCCAGCCACCGCTTCGATCGCCGACGTGCGGGCGAAGCTCCCCGCTCTGACCCGGGCCCTGAGCGATTACCTGAAGACCTTCGGCCACAACCGTTCGGAGCCTGTGGTTCAGGTCTTCTGTTCGATGGCCTTTGACGACAAGGGCGCAAGCTGGCTCCAGGCGGACCGGCAGGTGCGCAATCCTTATTTTGCCAAGAAGATGCTTCGCTGCGGCGAGGTCCAGGGAGCGATCGAGCCCGACGGGAGTGTGAAGCGATGAGTGAGGAAGTCAAATCGCCGGGCTTGATCGACCGGGTCCTCCGTTTCTGCCTGGAGAACAAGCTGGTCGTCGTCCTGCTGCTGACAATCCTGATCCTGTGGGGCATCCGGGTCATGCCGTTCAGGACCGGACCGGAGATCGTCCCGCGCGACCCGATCCCAGTGGACGCCATTCCCGACATCGGCGAGAACCAGCAGGTGGTTTTCACCGACTGGCCGGGGCGCTCGCCCCAGGACGTGGAAGATCAAATCACCTATCCCTTGACCACCACGCTGCAGGGCACCCCGGGCTTCAAGACCATCCGCTCGTACTCGATGTTCGGCTTCTCGGTGGTCTACGTCATCTTCGAGGAGGATTATGACTTCTATTGGTGCCGGTCGCGTCTGCTGGAGAAGCTCAACGTCGCCCAGCAGCGCCTGCCGGCCGGTGTGACCCCGGCGCTGGGGCCCGATGCCACCGGCCTGGGCCAGGTGTACTGGTACACACTGGAGGGCTCCAAGGGCGGCTTCGACATCATGGAGCTGCGCAGCATCCAGGACTGGTACGTGCGCTACGCGCTGCAAGGCACACCGGGCGTCAGCGAGGTGGCCAGCGTGGGCGGGTACGTCCGCGAGTACCAGGTGGACGTGGACCCGGATGCTATGCGAGCCCATGACGTCAAGCTGCAGGACATCTTCATGGCTGTCCAGCGGGCCAACATCGACGTAGGCGCCGAGACCATCGAGTGGAATGGGGCCGAGTACCTCATCCGCGGCAAGGGCTTCATCAAGAAGGTCGAGGACGTCGAGAATATCGTGCTCCGCGCGGGCCAGGACGTGCCCATCTACGTCAAGAACGTGGCCCACGTGCAGATCGGCCCGGCACTGCGGCGCGGGATGCTGGATAAGGAGGGGGTGGAGGCGGTCGGCGGCGTGGTCCTGGTCCGCTACGGGGCCAATCCCCTGGAGGTCATCGAGCGGGTCAAGCAGCGCATCGAGGAGATCTCGGCGGGCCTGCCGAAGAAGACGCTCGTGGACGGCACTGTCTCCCAGGTCGAGATCGTTCCCTTCTACGACCGCACCACCCTCATTCACGAGACGCTGGGCACGCTCAAGGACGCCCTCTTCGAGCAGGTGCTGGTCACCACCTTCGTCGTGCTGATGTTCCTGCGGCACGTGCGCAGTTGCTTCGTGATCAGCGTCACCATGCCGTTCGCGGTGCTGGTCTGCTTCATCCTCATGAAGGTGTTCGGCATCGACTCGAACCTGATGAGCCTGGGCGGCATCGCCATCGCCATCGGCACGATGGTGGACATGGGCATCATCCTCTCGGAGAACATCGTCCGGCACCTGGAGGAGGAGGGTGAAAACAAGAAGCCGATGATCGAGGTGGTGTACGAGGCCTCCAGCGAAATCAGCGGCGCGGTGACCACAGCCATCCTGATGACCGTGTTCGCGTTCCTGCCGATCTTCGCCCTGGAAGGCCCGGAGGGCAAGCTGTTCAAGCCGCTGGCCTACACCAAGACGTTCGCGC
>BTUC01000536.1:0-4667 GCA_045863575.1 Phycisphaerae bacterium | reverse complement strand
GGCTCTCGAGGACATCAATGAAGCGGCTGACCCGCTGGACCGCATGATGGCCGGCTTGAAACTGGCAGGGTGCTTCGAGGAGGTGCAAGGAATCCTGCTCGGCGATTTTCACGACCAGGACACAGACCTGTGCGAGACCGCCTTCAAACTGCTGAAGTATCACCTGCCGCCAACGCGCCGGATCCCCGTCGTTGGTCTGAACAACTTTGGCCATGTCTGGCCGCTGGCCCCCCTGCCGATGCACCGGGAGGTGACGCTGCACTGTGAGCGTCCCAGCAGGCGGGGTCCCGCACGGGTGTGGATCGAGAGTCCATGGAAGCAATGGCGAGATGAGGCGTAAGCGCCCTCACCCTGTCATCTCCTGCCTCCGAAAGGGCAGCGCAACCACCTCGCAGACGATCGGGTGCGCGCCTGCCGCCGCCAGTTGAGTTCCGGGCGCGTTATGGCCTGTCTTGACGTATCCCAGCCCGACGGCGGCACCCAGAATAAGTGAGCGACAGGTACTGGTCAGGCGCCCCACCTCCACGTCCCCCTTCAGCAGGGAAATGCCGGGCTCAGGCGGATCGGTTCCTTGCACGCGCAGACCGACGAGCTTACGCGGCAATGCCCCGCGCGAGCGCATCCGCTCCACCACCTCCTGGCCGAGGTAGCACCCTTTCACGTAGCTGACCGCCCGTTCAATCTGGTCCGTCTCGGCCGGCAGAGTATCCTCGTCGATGTCCTGGCCGTACCAGGGAATGCCCGCTTCGATGCGCAGCACGTTTACGGCCGTCCGCCCCACCGGGCGAAGACCCACGGGCCGGCCGATCTCCAGCAGCCGATTCCAACACCCGGCCGCGTCGGCCGCCTCGATGTGGAACTCGACCCCGAAAACGCCCGCGAAATCGTGCCGCACCAGCAGTCGGTGCTTGCCCATGAGCGGCGCCGGGGTTGACGCCAGCGCCGGCATCACCGCTGCATTGGACACACCCAGGGCATCGGCGATCTCGAGGGCCTGCGGCCCCAGCAATCCTAAGCGGACGAACTCGTCGCTGCGGTCGGCCCGGGTCACGTCCTCTGTGATTGTGTATCGTTCGAAGTGAGCGGAAACCTTGGAGATCAGCCGCCGGTCGATGTCCAACCAGATGGCATCGTCCAGGACGAGCATGTTGAAGTCGGCGAGAATGCGCCCCTTGAGGTTGATGGCAAAGGCGTAATTCCCATCGCCCGGCTGGAGCGGCTTGATGGTGTTGGTCACCAGGTTGTTGAGCCAGGCGGCCCGGTCATTGCCTCGGAGCTCGATCAGACCCCGGTCCCGGGCGTCGTACAGGCCGGCTCCGGTTCTGGCTGCGGCATACTCGGACGCGAGGTCACCATAGTCCATAGGCATAACCACGCCGTTCACGTCGGCGAGGCGAGCGCCAGCCGCTATGGCGGGCTCGTCGAGCGGATGTTGGGGCATGTGCACCTCTCCCTGCGGCTTCTATCTGCCGCCGCTTTTAGTATATCATGACCGCTCGACAGCCCGGCCGTACATGCGGTGCGTGCAGCGGAGTTTAACCCGCCTGCAGACCGCCGGCCCGCTCTGGGAATTTGAGTGCTTCATGGCCATCCACCCGACCGCCATCATTGATCGGCACGCCGAACTGGACAGCAGCGTGGACGTCGGACCGTATGCCGTCATCGAGGGGCCCGCCCGCATCGGAGCCCGCACGCGCATTCGGGCCCATGCCGTTGTGACCGGCTTTACGCACATTGGAGAGCGATGCGATATTCATCCCCACGCGATAGTGGGCGGTGAACCGCAGGATTTCCACTGGGGTGGCGAACGTAGCTACTGCCGGATCGGCAGCGGCGTGGTCATCCGCGAAGGCGTGACCATCCATCGGGGTACTCATCCGGAGAGTAGCACCGAGGTCGGCGACGGGTGTTTTCTGCTTGCGAACTCGCACGTGGGACACAACTGTGTGCTCGGGCGGGAGGTGAAATTGATCAACGGCGCATTGCTCGCCGGGCACGTCACGCTTGGAGACGGCGCGATCCTGAGCGGCAACGCGATGGTGCATCAGTTCGTTCGGATTGGGACGTTGGCGTTCATTGCAGGTGGCGCCAGGGCCACCATGGATGTGCCGCCTTTCATGATCTGCCATGGTGATTCGACCATCGTCCAGCACAACGTCATCGGCATGCGCCGGGCGGGCTATGACCCGGCGAGTATTCATGACATACGCAATGCCTTTCGTACCTTGTACCGTTCAGCGCTGCCGTTCCGGAAGGCTGTCGAGCAGTTGGCACCCGCCACGAGCACCCCGGCCGGACTAGTCTTGATTGAATTTTTGCAGTCCGAAAGCAGGCGTGGCTTTGCTGCCGGCCGCGTTGGTCACCGTCAACGTGCAGCCAATGCACAAGGCAGCTTGAGCACGGCCACGGAAACCGATTGCGACGACTGATCTTCGAGCCCCGCAAAAACCAACATAAAGACTGTATCCTAAAAAGCTTACAGCGATTGATGGGCATTAAAACGAAATAGGGTGTTTTTCAGTCATATATAGGACCAATTTGGTACGATACACGGTTGAAATGGGACTCCTCAGGTGCTATATTATCCTGACTTATTGATGGGCCGGAGGCACGGCCGGAACACCATGCTTGCTTTGACCCGCAAAACCGACTACGCCCTCATCGCCCTGTCGCACATGGCCCAGGACGCCGAGGGATGTTCCAGTGCCCGCGAGATGGCCACGCGCTATCAAATGCCGTTGCCGCTGCTGATGAATATCCTCAAGCAGCTTACCCGTCGCGGTTTGGCCAAGTCGGTCCGCGGCCCCCGTGGCGGTTACACGCTCGCCGCCGCCCCCGCCGACATCACCCTGCATGACATCATCCGCGCCGTCGAAGGCCCCACGCAACTGGTTCAATGCATCGATATGAAGGCCGTGAAGGAGCATGAGAACAGCGAAGGCCCCGGTGAAAAAACGAGATGCGAGTTGGTCGCCTGCTGTCCGGTCCGGTCGCCGATCCAGCGGATTCACGACCGCCTGGTCCAGTTCCTGGAGAGCGTGACGCTGGCGGACGTGGCCGGTCCATCAGCCTGCTGCGGCCGAGAGCCTCTGCAATTGACCGAGGCAGTGGGAGAAACCGTCCGTGAAGCCGTCCATCTATCTCGACTATAACGCCACCACGCCGGTCGATCCGCGGGTCCTGGAGGCAATGTTGCCCTACCTCCGGGAGCGATTCGGAAATGCCGCCAGCCGCAATCACCGTTTCGGCTGGGAGGCGGAGGAGGCGGTAGAAGCCGCGCGCGGCCAGGTGGCCGGTCTGATCAACGCGACGGCCAAGGAAATCGTCTTCACCAGCGGTGCCACCGAGAGCAACAACATTGCGGTCAAGGGCGCGGCCCGCATGTATCGCGACAAGGGCCGGCACATTATCACGCAGGCCACCGAACACAAGGCTGTCCTGGACCCGTGTTCTTACCTGGAGCAGGAAGGCTTCCGCGTCACGATTCTGCCGGTGGACAAGCGCGGTCGCATCGATCTCGAGCAGCTCCAGGCGGCCATGGCCGATGACACCATCCTCGTGTCCATCATGTTCGCGAACAACGAGATCGGCACCATCCAGCCGATCGCAGAGATCGGGCGCCTCTGCAAACAGCGCGGCATCCTCTTCCACACCGACGCCACCCAGGCATTCGGCAAGGTGCCCATCGACGTGGAGGCCATGGGGATCGATCTGCTGAGCTGTTCGGGGCACAAGATCTACGGGCCGAAGGGCGTGGGCGCTCTGTACGCCCGCCGCAGAAATCCGCGTGTGCGTTGCGAGCCTGTGCTGCATGGCGGAGGACACGAGCGGGGCATGCGCTCGGGCACCCTGAACACACCGGGCATCGTGGGCCTGGGCATGGCCGCGGAAATTGGCGGACGCGAAATGACCGCGGAGGCAACCCGGGTCGGCGGACTGCGCGACCGGCTCTGGAAGAGCTTCCAGCACAAACTGGACGAGATCCACTGCAACGGGGACCCGGAGCATTACCTGCCCAACACGCTCAACGTGAGTTTCGCCTACGTCGAAGGCGAATCGCTGATGATGGGTTTTGATAACGTGGCCGTCAGCAGCGGCTCCGCCTGCACCAGCGCATCGCTGGAGCCCAGTTACGTGCTCAAGGCCCTGGGCGTGGGAGATGAACTGGCCCACAGCTCGATTCGATTCAGCCTGGGCCGGTTCACGACCACGGACGAGATCGATCAGGCGGCCGAGCAGGTTATCTCGACGGTATTGCGGCTCCGGGAAATGAGCCCGCTGTACGAAATGGCCAAAGAAGGGATCGATCTGAAGACGGTAGATTGGGCCAGGCACTGAGGATCGACAGCATTGGCAACTTGGATCGAAATGGCACGCGAAGCCCGCACGGCGGCCGGGCTTTGCCTTGAGCATGAGCCGATCAAGATTCTCCTTGTACCCTCCCTGGCGGCAGATTAGCGGAGAGCTGGGATGTCCTATAGCGACAAGGTTTTGGACCACTACAATCATCCACGGAACATCGGTTCTTTGGACAAGGCCAGCCCGCAGGTGGGCACCGGCATTGTCGGGGCTCCCGAGTGCGGCGACGTGATGCGGCTGCAGATCCAGGTCGACGAGAACGACCGGATCGTCGACGCCAGATTCAAGACGTTCGGCTGCGGCAGCGC
>BTUC01000535.1:0-4677 GCA_045863575.1 Phycisphaerae bacterium | reverse complement strand
GGCGCATACGGATCAGGACTTGGGTGAGATGCTCGCGTTTTATCTGGCCCGGCGTGCGGCGCGGATGAAGTAAAGCCCCGGGTTGCTCTGGCAACTGAGGTTCTTTCAACCACGGATCGCACGGATAGCACTGATTCCTTATCCGTGTAATCCGTTAAATCGGTGTGATCCGTGGTTTACTTGCCTCGGGTTGCTGCGGGTTGCTCGGGGTTGCTTCGGTTGCTTCGGTTGCTTCGGGTTGCATTGAGGCGTTCATGGATTTTCTGAATTCCGCATTCCTGCTCGGTCTGCCGCTGGCCGCGGTGCCGGTGATCATTCACCTGCTGAACCGACGGCGGCGAGAGAGCATCCAGTGGGGAGCCATGCGGTTCCTGCTGGAGGCCGCCGCCCACCGCCGTCGCCGCTGGCGGATCGATGACCTGCTGCTGATGGCCGTGCGTTGTGCGCTCATTGCCTTGATCGTGCTCGCGCTGGCTCAACCGCGACTCAGCGGCGGCCCCTTCGGGTCGCGCGGTGGGCGCGACGTTATTGTCGTGCTCGACAACTCCGGCTCGACCGCACAGAAAACCGAGCGTGGCGACGTCTTCCATGCACTGCTCGAGCAAACTGAGCGCGTGCTGGACGATTTGAGCGGCAACGATCGGGTGCGGGTGCTGCTGGCGGCCGATCCAGTGGAGTGGCTCGAGGCAGAGCCGCGCGAGATGGACGGGGCGGCTCGCAGGCAATTGATGGAGCGTTTGAAGCAGTGCCAGCCGACGGCGGGTGCGTGCAACATGCTGCGGGCGCTGCAAGTCGCGGCCGAGGCCGGCAGCGACGATCACGCGGCGCGGCAGATCTTCGTGCTCACCGATCGGCAGGTCCACGGCTGGCGAACGGATGCAGGCGCCGCCTGGGCCCGTTGTCGGCAGCAGATCGAGTCGGGCGCTCATCCGGCGGCCGTTCGGGTGATCAGCCCGCCGGAGTTGCCGCCCGCGGTGAGCAATCTGCAGATTTCGGCGCTGCGGTCAAATCGCCTGGTTGCCGGCGTCGGAGATCGCATCACACTGTCGGTTACGGTACGCAATACGGGGCGATCGCGCGCGGAAGCCACGCTTCTGCGATTCTTGGACGGTGGTGAGTCTGTCGCCTCCGCGCCCGTGCGTGCGCTCGGGCCGGACGAAAGCACGATGGTCACCTTTGACCAGCCCATGGAGGGTCCGGCCGTTCGCCTTTTGGAAACCCAACTCGATCGGCCGGACGATCTACCTCTCGATAACCGTGCCGCCCTGGCGGTCGAGGTGGTGCGCGAAGTGCCCATTTTGGCCGTTCAAGGAGCCCGCTACCGCGAGCCCTTGCGGGACAGCACGGACCTGTTGGCCCTGGCCCTGGGCTACGGTGATATCGTGAAGGGGCGCTACCAATCCGTTTTTCGGCCGAGCCGAGTGATGGATTTTGATCTGAAGCCGGAGCTGTTGAAGCGCTGCCGGTGCGTGGTGCTGGCCAGCGTGACCACGTTGGCGCCCCAGGTGCTCGATGCACTGAAGGCCTACGTTCGCCAGGGTGGCGGGCTATGGATTATTCCCGGCGACGACACGGACGCTGCTGTCCTGAATCGAACGTTTTTCGAGGACGGACGGGGCCTCCTGCCACTTCCATTGGGGATAGCGGTGGGGCAACTCGGGGATCCGGAGCGCTTCGAGCAGATCCCGCCACCGGCGGTCAACCATCCGGCCACGGCGCTGCTGGCCGACACGCAACGGCTGGATATCCATCGGGCCAAAGTCTACCGCCGTTACATGCTGAACAGCCGGGATCACCCGCACCGCGCCTGGGTCCTGTTAGCGACTGCCGACGGCTCGCCGCTGGTGGTGGAGCGGGCCGAGGGGCGTGGGCGCGTGTTGCAGCAGGCGTTGCCTCTCAACGCCACGTGGAGCAGCCTGGTTTCCTGCCAGGCATTGGTGCCCATGATTCACGAGTGGCTCTGGTATCTGGCCGAGCCGGGCATGACCCACTGGACGCGGGAGCCGGGCGAACCGCTCACGGCCACCTTTGCCGCAGGCGAGGCCGACCCGTTCGCCGAACTGGAGACACCGACGGGTCGATCCGTCAGGATCGCGGGCACCGCTCGCGGTGACCAGAGAGTTTTTCAGTTTACGCGGGCGTACTGGCCTGGAGTCTACCGACTGAAGCTGAAGGATCCTGGCGGACGTCCTTTCGAGCGGTCCTTTGTGATCCGGTCGGATCCGCAGGAATCCGAACTGACCCGTCTGAGCGAGGCCGACGTGAACATGCTTCAGATAGTTGGCGGGCTGCGGTTCGACGATGCCGACGACGGCGCGCGCTGGCCCGTACCTCCCGAAGCCATTCAGCCGCAGCCGGTCTGGGCATGGTTGCTTCTGGGCCTCGTGGGGCTGATGGCTGTGGAGATGCTGATGGCCGGCCTGTCCCGCCGAAGAGGGCGGCAGGCGGAGAGTGAGGCGCCGGTCAGCCGCGGTACCGCGGCCGATATGACGCCTGCGATTGTTGCGAGGCGGGCGCATCGTGTGAAGCTACCGACTGGCGCGCTGGTGGGCGGGTCATCTGGTGATCGGAGATAGCAAGTGGAGGAGCCGCAGCGCCAGATTGTCGAGGAGTTCACCTGGTCGGGACCGCTGTCGATTCCGGTGTTGATCGTGCTGGGTTCGGCGCTGGCGGTGCTGGTCCTGGTGCTCTCCTGGCGGCAGTGCCCACCCGGGCGTCGCGTGCTGTTGCCGCTGTTCATCCTGCCGCGCCTGGCGGCCGTGGTCATCGTGTTGTGGATGCTGGCGGAGCCGACCGCGCGTACTTCCGTCCGACAGGTCCACCGCAAGGCCGTGTCCGTCATCGCCGACGTCAGCGCCAGCATGAACGTCGTCGATGAGGCGGTTGAGGGCGTTGAGCCGGCGCGCTGGGCAGCGGCGGGTGAGGGCGTCACCGCGCTCGCGGGTGCGCTGAAGGCCTTGGATGGTGCGGTGTTCTGCCTGGACGTGGGGTGTGACGCACTGGCGGGGCTTTCTGCAGGGGAAGCGGGCACGCCACAGCAACTGCGCGTGCTCCAGGGTATCGAGCGTCACCTTCAGGCCTGCATCGAACGGCTTGACGTGGCGAAGGACTCAGCCGCGGTAGATGCTTCTTTCCAGGGGACGGTCGAGTCGGTCCGGTCTTCGCTGGACACCTTCGATCTGCCCACGATTCGCGGAATGATCGAGGAGGCCCGCAATCACCGTTCCGTGGATCGCGATGCGAGCGTGGGGCAGGCCCGGCAGTCGCTGGCTCGATCTTCGGAGGCGTTGGTGGCGGCCGTGGAGGCGTTCTCAGCGGGCCAGCAGCAGTCCCAGAAAGCCGCCGTGGCCCGGGCTCCCGCGGCCAGCCGGCGCGAAAAATCGATTCGTCTGCTGGAGCTCCTTGACGGTGCTGAGCTGGGCGCTGCCGGCCGTCAGGCCGACGTGTTGCGATATGCATTTGACCGGGAAGTCTACCGCATCGCTGAGAACGGCTGGCCGGAGCTGGCCCGGGGTGCCGACGACGCCGGACAAGTCACGGATCTTGCGGCGGCCCTGGAGCGGGTGCGGCAGGACGCCGCGACTCGCGCGCTGGGCGCGGTCGTGATGGTGACGGACGGGGGTCACAACGCCGAACGGGACCCGCTGAGCGGGGCTGCGGCCGCGGGGCCACCGCTGTACCTCGTGCCGGTGGGAGACCTCGTTCCCGCACGCGACGTGGCGCTGCACCACGTGCAGGCGCCCCCATCGGTGATGCGCAACGACCGGGTCGTGATCGAGGCCATGCTGGACGCCTACGAGTGCGCGGGCGAACCGATCCGGGTGCAACTGCTGGAGGGTGATCGGCTGCTTGAGGAGAAGAAGATCGTCGCCACCAGCGACACCTTCTACACGCCGCTGACCTTCGAACACAAGGCCGAAACGGCGGGGCTCGCGAAGTTCCGCGTGTTGGCGGCGCCGGTGGTGCGTGAGCGGACGGAGGAGAACAACTCCGCCGAGCTCAACGTGGAAGTGACGGAGGGCGAGATCCGCGTGCTTCTGGCGGATGCCCTGCCACGCTGGGAGTTTCGCTACCTGCGCAACTTGTTCAAGCGCGATGAGCGGATTCAGTTTGAGAGCATCCTGTTCGAGCCGGCCGGAACAGTCGGCAGCGAGCAGGGCCGGGGTGCCGCCGACAGGGCCGCGCTGCCTCGCCATCTCGAAACATGGAGCCGTTTCACCGTGGTCATCCTGGGCGATCTGTCCCCGGACCAGCTCACGCCCGAGCACCAGCAGCAGCTCATGGAGTTCGTCGGCCGGCGTGGCGGGACGCTGGTGCTTATCGCTGGGGAGCGGGCCATGCCGGCCGCCTATCTGAACAGGCCGCTGGGCACGCTGCTGCCCGTCGATCCGGACCAGCCGCTCAGTCCTGACCCGGCTGGATACCGGTTGATGCCGACCACCGACGGCCGGATCAGCAATGTCACCTGTCTGGATGAGGACCCGGCGATCAACGAGCGCGTGTGGGGCGGCCAGTTGCCGCTGAATGATCTAACGCCCTATGCGATGGCCAAGCCGACCAGCCAGGTACTGGTGGCGGCCGTTCCGGTGGCCCAGCAGGCCCGCACGGACCATCATCCGGCGCTGCTCTGCTGGAGTCGATACGGCAGCGGTCGGGTCGCCTACCTGTCGTCGCCGG
>BTUC01000534.1:0-4681 GCA_045863575.1 Phycisphaerae bacterium | reverse complement strand
CATAGCGGCTGTCGCCCAGCAAGGCGTATGCGTTCCACAGGCCTTCGGCGATGCACGCCGCTCCCGGTGTCCACTTGCTTTCAAACCACTCCCACCCGGCCGTCCGAATCGGATAGTAGCAGTCCTCGACCAGCCATCGCGCCAGCGCTTCGGCCCGGGCGAGGTCACGGCCGGGGTCGGCCGAGTGCAGCCGCCCGAGCGCATTGAGCCAGTTGGCGGCCGATTGAGGCGTCCGCGCGGCATCGGCTTCCGGAAGCAGCCGCCGCCACCAATCCGCTGCTGAAAGCCGCATACTGATGGGCAACTCCGATACGATCACGGCGGCCAGGGCACGAGCCAGCCGTGACTGCACGAGGGCATGGTCTCCACACGCGTGCCAGTTGCCCCGGGCGTCGCATCCGTGGCGTACGCACGCATCATCACGCCGCGCCCGGCACAGAAAATCGAAATACACCTTGGCCAGTGGAAAGATCTCGCTGCCCAATACGGTGTCGCTGGCCGCCGCGCACAGCCGGAGTGCATCCGCGTTATCAAGCGTATCGTAGCCACCGAACCGGTTCGGGAAGTCCCCCGTGGCGGTGTGTATCAGTCCTCTGCTGTCGGTCAGCCTCCGCAGGTGCTTGATCTGGGGCGGGTCGGCAAGTCTCATACGGGCACTCCTGGTGTGTGGCGGTCAGGATGCGTCCACGCAGATAAACTCGGTGGCGATTGCGTCCCGGCCACCGGCTACCTGGACTCCCAATTGATGCTTACCTATCCTGTCGGAAGGTTATCGGGGCAAGTTGATCAAAAAGCGATGCGCGGGTGGGACGCCAGCGGGCCGCTTGTGGCCGTTCCAGGGCTGGCCGGGGGGTGGGCCGATCAGCCCTGCTTCACAGAAGCCATTCGCAGCACCTCGGTAACGAGGCGGCGAATACCTTCGAAAACCTGGGCCGGACCGGTGCCCAGCATGTACGCGGGCGTGCTCACGATCCGCAGTTCCTCGTCCACGACGAATGATTCGCAGGCGCAGTCCTGATGGCGGGCGCCCATCTGCTGGAGAGCTTTGGCCGTGGTCCGGTCGGTTCCAATCGTCAGACGGGGATGAAGGTCGCGCTTCCCGACGAGCCTGGCCAGCAGCGCCGGCGCGATACAAATGGCCCCGATCGGCTTGCCGACGTCGAGCATCTGGCCGACAAGCCGCTCCACTTCCGGGTTCACCTGGCATTCCACCCCGTCTCTGCCGAACGTGCAGAGGTTCAGGGCAGCGCCAAAACCCCCGGGGAAGACCAAGCCATCAATTTCTTCTGCACGAATTTGGCTAATGTCAACAATATTACCACGAGCAATCCGGGCGGATTCAACCAGAGTGTTACGTTGTTCAGCCGCCTGCTCACGGGTCAGATGGTTCGTGACGGTGAGTTGCGGCTGATCCGGCGCGCAGCAGACAACCTTCGCCCCCGCCTGATCGAGAGCCAGCAGCGTCAGAACGGATTCGTGGATTTCTGCTCCATCCAGAAAACCACATCCCGAGAGACACACGGCGACTTTAATCACAGTGATACCTCCTGATGTCCTGTTTCAATGAGTCCAGACTGAACAAGAAGATTGTAATGGTTCTTAAGAATGAGAACAAAAAGCGCCACGGCCATCTCGGCGGGAGTGACGCGGACGCGCACGCCGGATGACCGTGGCGGCAGACAGTAGATCAACGGGGAATCGAGAAGCGGAACGTTAACAAAAACTCAGCAGGAGCCCGGCTACGACCCTGACGCGGCCATGCCTATTCATAATCGAAGGTTATGCGATGTCAAGAGAGATTAACAAGCTGTTGGCACATTAAAGTGGTTTAACAGGCCTAAATTAATTCAAGTCAAAGGTTGCCGTCCCGGTGGAGCTGAGGTATATTCCATGGCGAGGGCATATGACGGTCCGAGAATATCGCGAACAACAAGAGCGGAAAGGAATCCCATGCTCGTCCTGACCCGTTGCCTGAACGACGCGATCCGCATCGGGAATGACATTCGCGTGAAAGTGCTGGGTATTGGAACTCGCCGCGTGATGCTGGGGGTAGACGCCCCTGCTGAGCTGCGGGTATCCAGGGAGGATCTCTCCAAGGGAGAGGTCGACCACGAGCAGCAGGAGCGCACCCCACCGCGCGTGGCGTTGAGCGTGCTCGTGGTGGAGGACACGCCGGTTCACGCCAAGCTCATCGAGAAGGCGCTGGCCCGCTATGGCGTCACGCAGGTGGTGGTGGCGACCTCCGGAGAAGAGGCCATCCGCGTGCTCGGTCGCGGGCGCGACGCCAATTTCTTCAAGCCCGACCTGGTCCTGCTGGACCTGCACCTGCCCGGGCTTTCCGGCTTTGAAGTACTCCAGCTCATGCGTTCGGTGGCCGCGTTCCGCAGTACGCCCGTCGTGGTCCTGACCAGTTCCGATCAGGAATCCGACGTCTCGCGGTGCATCGACGCCGGCGCGAATGCCTTCATCTCCAAGGCCCAGAACTACGACGAGTTCCGGCAGTCGATCCGCCGGATCGCCGACTTCTGGCGCCACGCACGAAAGGTCGGTTAACTCCGGCCGCCCGACGTTTCGAAGGCGCGGCGTCCGCCGCGGTTCACGCCGCGCGACGACCGATGCGCAGCCATACATAGCCCGTCGCGGAAGGTTCCCCCACACTGCACACATTGCACGCCGACGTTTCGTTCAGGGGTAGATCAATGAATCGGTATCGCTCCAGGGCGTCTCGTTGCCCGTGGGCGGTGTTCCGTTGACGCGGATGCCCTCATCGCCGCCGACACCGCCGGTCGCGTCGGACCAGCGCGTGTAGAGGTTGTCATGTTCGACTCCAATCGCCGGTTTGTTGAAGAACTCGACATGCGAATCGGCGATGAGCACGTTCTGGCCTTCGCCATCGTGGTTCGGCGAGTTCCACCGGGTCCAATCGTCGGGACTGTCGCGCCACTGCCGTGGAGGCTGGCCAGGGTGGCGTTTGCCAGCTTCCAGGGCGGCGCCGTAGGGCCCCTTGTCCGCGGCCAGCGCCATGCGGCTGTCGCAGTCAGAATTGGGCTGACCGAGTTTGCCGTACGGAACCTGGTAGCCGTAGCTCACTTCGCTATACCCGACGAAATCCCAGTAGTCCTGGGGATTGTCCGCATTGTTCTTCGAGTCGTCACTTTCGGGGCAAATGAAGGAGGCCGGCGTAGCCCCGCCCGTGCGGACGAGCGTCCAGAGGTTCCGCGTCACCGAGAGCTGCGTGTCGGTACCCTTGGTTTCGCCGGTTCGATTCTGCCCGATCTGACCTGGCGCGTAGATCACATTTCCCACTTCGTCTTTATCCGGCCGAAGGTGAGCGGCTATCGGCCACCAACCGCCGTTCTCACTCCCGTAGGTATAAAAGCCTTTGCCCATACCATTGAGATTCGCTGCACAGGTGGTCCGCCACGACGGCCCTCTGCTTGTCATACTGGGCAGCAGAATCCAGATGGTGAAGACTACAAGCAGAAACACGATCAGCACTTCGACCAGCGTGAGTCCCCGGGCCACGTTGGGGCCTCGGTGCAGTGACGAGCGATTGCGAGCAACGGCTGCGTGTGGTGATGGCATGGATGTCTCCCGATGCGTGCTCAGGGATAGATCAGCGAATCCGTGTCCGCGCCGGGCGTCTCGTTCGAGGTCGGCGGCGTGCCGGCCACGCGCGGCGAGTCGTCCTTGCCGCTTCCGCCCAGTTTGTCCGCCCAGCGGGTGTAGATGTTGTCGTCCTTCACGCCGGCCGTGGGGCGGTCGAAGAATTCCACGTGCGAATCGGCATAGAGGGCGTTCTGGCCCTGGCGCCGGTGGTTCGGCGAGTTCCTGTCGCGCCAGGCCTGCGGCGCATCGGTCGCCTTGGGCGTGGGCACACCGGGGTCCTTCTGGCCCGCCTCGAGCGCCGCTCCATAAGGCCCTTTATCGGCGGTCAGCACCATGTCGGGATCGCGTTCCGAAGTCGGCTTGCCCCGTCGGCCATAAGGCACCTGGTAGCCGTAGCTCACTTCCGTGTAGCCGCGAAAATCCCAGAAGTCCTGAGGATTATCCTGGTCATTGCGTTGATCCCGAGTCGAGGAGCAGATGAACGAGGCGGGAGTCGCCGCGCCCGCACGCACGAGCATCCAGAGGTTGCGCGTGGTGGACAGCTTCGTGTCCTCGACCGTGCTCTCACCGGCGAGCCAATTCCCCTCTTTCCCCCGCTTGGCGCCGATCATCCTGGGTGCGTACTGGACCTTGCCCACTCCCCACTCTTCACCAGCCACGAGGTGAGCGGCAATCGGCCAGTCGTCCGCGTTCTCGGTGCCATAATCATAAAAGCCTTTACCCAGTCCGTTCAGGTTGGCGGCGCATACTGTGCGTTTGGCCAATTCGCGAGCCCGGAGAAGCCGGCAGCAGAGCCGCAAAGAACAGTATGATCAGCCCGAAGAGAAACAGAACCACAAAAACGTCGAGCCCGAGAAAGCCTCGACGCCGGCGGCGAGGACGTGACGGCGCGGTGGCGGATTGAACCCCGACGGTCATGGCCAGCCTCCCGAATGTGATCCTCACCGCCCCGAACGACTTGAGCATACCACCTGTCGCCGCAATATGCCAGGGATGGAGGACGGGAGTGTTTTCCGCATGAATCGTCGGCTGCGAATCGTGGGTCGCTGGCGTCCGATACCCCCCCTGCCCC
>BTUC01000533.1:0-4705 GCA_045863575.1 Phycisphaerae bacterium | reverse complement strand
CGCGACGCGGCCGCGCTGCGTGACGTGGCCGAGGGGCTCCTGCCCACCGAGTTCGAATAGCCGGGACTCTTGCACAAGCTTTCGGTTTCGGGTAGAAGGAAGCGATTGGAATTCGGTCGAGCAGGGGATGCCGGCGGAAACTACATAGCCGCGAAGGCGCGAGGGAGGCAACCATGCTGGACTGGCTCAAGGCGAAGCCCAGGCTCACCGGATCAGTGCTTTTCCGCGGAACCATGCCCCCCCGTGCCGAAGAGTTCTCGTACCTTCGTGAAAAGGGTATCGCGCTGGCCCGGGGTAAAACCAACGAGCGCGGCTGGGAGTTGATCCTGTCGCACCCCTCATGGGGGAAGGTCTCACTCGTCGGAATGAAATCCTATACCCCGCCTCCATCCATGATCATCGAGTACGACGCGTCATTGTCGCCCGAGGAGCGCGAAACCGTCCGCAGTGCCCGCACAGGCATCCTGCTGGGCATGAAGGGCACACACGAACATGTCTTGCGCGACCGGAAGATGTTTCTGCGCTTCCTTCACGCGATCATGGGCGAGGATGGTGTTGGCGTTGTGGACCACATCGCCCAGCGCATCTGGTCACGCGAGGCGCTGGAGGAAGAACTCGGTCACGACGCGGATCTGGACATTGAGCAGATCATGGCCCTGCACGCGGTCAGGACCGGCAAAAACGAGGTCGACTGGCTGCATTCTCACGGGCTGGCGGAGATCGGAGCGTTTGATTTCGACATCCTTCGGCCGTCGTCACACGTTCGGAGTCTCTCCGGTGCGGACCTGCTACGTGCCCTCGCGTTTGCCATTGCGGAAGGGAGCGTGGACGCGTCGACTTCCCGATACACGCTCGCCAGCCCTGGCGGTGTCGTGCGCCTGGTGGAGATTAGCCGCTTCAACAGCCTTGCCACCTCAGATCTGGTCGCCATCCGCGACAGCGGTGGCGATGAAGCGCATAATCGGAACCGTGCGGTGCTCTGCGATCCGCCCGGTCGGCTGTGGGGGCGATGGTCACGCCGGGTGCGTCCATCCTCTTTTCTGTCCGGCCCCCTTAACGACGGGTTGGTCATGAACTTCTCAAACGACGCGACACACCTCATGTCCGAGCGGGCGCGCGGCACGTACTGCCTTTTCAGGAGCCTGGCCGAAGAACTCGCGGAGTTCGAGCTTCCCTGCATTGTCAAGCTGGGCTACCCCGTCGACGGTGGTCATCCAACTGACCGGGAGCATCTCTGGTTCGAGGTCCATAAGACCTGCGCGGACTGCGTCGATGCCACGCTGATCAATGCCCCCCACGCGATCGACCGGATGAAGGCGGGACAGAGAGGCCGGCATCCGGTGGAATATCTCAGCGACTGGTCCATTATGACCCCGTTGGGATCGATTTCGCCTCGACAGACCGTCGCGGCCCGTCGGATCCGAGCGAACAAGGAAAAGTTCCGGGAGTTCATGGCCAGGATCGCCAATCGGCCCGCGAATCTCTCAGGGACCGCTTAGATCGGTCCCGTTCGTCCGGTCCGTCCGATCGCCGTCTCCAGCCCCACATGGGCGGTAGTCCAGATCCTCACGACGCCGGATCGGCCGGCAGCCGTATCGTCTTTCCCGTCCTGGCCGAGTCGCGGGCCGCCTGGAGGATCTCTTCCACGATCATGTTGAGCTTCAGCGAGGAGAGCCCCTGCGGAGCGATCCGGCCGCGGACGACGGCCACCAGGTAGGAGAGCGGGTCACCGGCGGGCGCCGGCAGCGGCTCACCGCGGCCGAGCTTCTCCCCCGCATGCCTCGGACGCAGGCGGTACATGTCCCGGTCGATGGTCTCCAGTGAGCCGTTGTCGCCATAGATGGTGATGTCCTTGCGGTTGTGCGGCCAGTTCCACGAGGCCTGAATGATCGCCTGGGCCCTGGGCCAGGTGACGATGATAGTGGCCTCATCATCGACGCGGCTGTAAGTGGGATCAGTCTTGATCTGCTGCGTGACCGCCGTCACCGTCATCGGCCGTTCGCATTGCATCAGCCAAGTGGCCAGGTTCGCGCCGTAACACCCGAAATCGACCAGCGCCCCCCCGCCATTGCGGACCGGATCCACCAGCCACTCGAGGAACTCGCGCGGCATACCGATTTCCTTGGGCCCCGGGTGCCCGTCATGGATCACCATCTTATGCACCTTGCCGAGCTGTTTCTTGTTGTTCATCAGGTCGAACGCAGCGTGCGTGTTGGGATACCAGGTCGTCTCGTAATTCACCAGCAGGTGAATGCCGCCTTCGCGCGCCGCCCTTTCCATCGCCCGGGCCGCCTCCAGGCTGACGGCGAAGGGCTTTTCCATCATGACGTGGATGCCCCGCGGTGCACAGGCCTGTACCACCTTCAGGTGGTCGAGGGTGTCGGTGAAGACGGCCACCGCCTCCGGCCGGGTCTGTTCCAGCATCCGCTCGAGATCCCGGAAGCGCAGCGCCGCGGGCACGCCCTTGCGCCCGCCATAGCGCTCGAGCAACTCCGGGGCCGGGTCGTACATACCCACCACGTCGATGTCGTCGCGTTTGAAGACGTCCTCGAGAAACACGTACACGTGCCCGTGACACAACCCGGCCACCGCCAGCCGCACCGGCCCGGAGGGCTGCGTCGCGGGCGATTCCGCGGAGACGACGGCGCAACTGGCAAACGCCAAGCCCAGGACCAGGGCGGCCCGCCAGAGCTCAGTAGCGCCCCCGCTCGTTCGATCCGACCTGCTGTTGTATCCGCCTGATGTCACTTTCAACCTCCACTCGTTCGTATGGTGTTGGGCCGTGGATCTTGTCGGCGAGGGTCGGTAGCTGTCAAGTCAGCTACACGATCTTCCCGCATCGGCCTCAGCCAGGTGCCGGCCCGCCTGATCTGTCGCGGCTCCGAAGGTGGGAAAGCGTTATGGTGCCCTCGCCTCGAGACGAGCTTGTGGCGGAAGCCGGGCGGGGTATACTCACGGTCCAGGGGTGGCTCAGCCCCCTGTCAGGAGAGTCGATCCATGAGTGAGCAGCCGGAAAAGATTCAGTTTGCGGACTTTGCCAAGATCCAGCTCAAAGTAGCCAGGGTTCTGGAGGCTTACGACCATCCCAGCGCAGACAAGCTGATCGTCCTCAAGCTGGACCTGGGCACGGAGCAACGGCAGATCTGCGCGGGCCTGCGCGGGCATTACGAACCGGCCTCGCTGGTGGGCCGGAAAATTGTCATCGTGGCCAATCTGGCCCCTCGGATGATGCGCGGCCTGGAAAGCAACGGCATGTTGCTGGCGGCCAGCAACGCCGACCATTCCCGGGTCATTCTGCTCACGCCGGACGCGGATATCGAGGCGGGAGCCACGGTCAGCTAAGCGTTGCCCCCCGTCAGCGCCCCTGCACCGCGGATGGTGTGCCGCTGCTCGGCGAGCAGTGCCGGATGCAAAAGAGCTCGTGGTTTTCACCTACTGCCGACCTGCCTGCGCGAACAGGCTTCGGCCCGGCAAGCACAGCAGTGCCACACCGTAATCTGATACCCAGACCCTCATCCCCTTCTCCCCCTCGAGGTGGGTTGACACCATCCAAGTTAGTGACTACTAGTATACGTTCGGATGGCCGGAGAGGGGGGAAAGGGGACCGGCCGCGGCGCGGCGGCCGGCGGGTGAATGAATGCGGGCTTGTCTCGGCCTGGACGTCGGCGCGGTCGGCGTGAAAGCGGCACTGGTCATGCCGCCGACGGACGCCATCCAACCGGCCTCTGAAGATGGCTTTCCTCATTCGATCGGATTTCAGTTGCGCGCGGCAAAGCCCGCGAGCAACGGCTCCACGGCACCGCACGCCGCGGGCGTATTCGTCTCCCGCTCGCGCCGAACGCGCGGGCGACCGGTGGAGGCCGTCCGCGATCTGCTGACAGAGCTGTTCCGTGAGTTGCCCGACCTCAAGATGCTCGGGACCGTGGTCACGGGCTCCGGCGGCGCCTTGGTCGCGGCTGCTCTGGGCGCACGCCGCGTCAACGAGTTCCAGGCCCTCGCGCGGGCGGTGAGCCTGCTGCATCCGGAGGCGCGGAGCGTCTTTGAGATGGGTGGTGAAACCAGCAAGTACATCCTGCTGGAGCCCGACCCCGCGGATGGGCGGCTTAACATCGTCGATTACGGCACCAACGGCGACTGTGCGGCCGGCACGGGTTCGTTTCTCGATCAGCAGGCCGGTCGCTTGCGCTACCACATCGAAGAAATCGGACCCACCTGCGCTGCGGCGGCGCGCTGCGCACAGATCGCCGGGCGATGCAGCGTGTTCGCCAAGAGCGACATGATCCACGCACAGCAGAAGGGCTTCACGCCGCCGGAGGTACTGCGCGGCCTGTGCAGGGCGGTGGCGACAAACTACAGGTCAGCGGTAGCCAAAGGGCGAACGCCGGCAGCGCCGGTTCTGTTTCTTGGCGGAGTCGCGGCCAACCGCGCGGTCGTGCAGGAGTTGCGTGACGCCTTCGGGCTACAGGAACACGAGCTCATCGTGCCGGAGGCCGCCGAATCGTTCGCAGCCATCGGCGCCGCGCTGATGGCGCTGGACGGGTGTGCCACTGCTGTGCCTGCAGTGCTTGGACACCACGCCGGCGTTCCGTGCTCAAAGCACTGCTCACAGAGCAGTGGCACACAGGATGAAGAACCTGTTTCGATCGCGGCGTCCGTTGCCTGCCAAGCCCCCACCCCGGCCCTCCCCCGGAGTACCGGGGGAGGG
>BTUC01000532.1:0-4716 GCA_045863575.1 Phycisphaerae bacterium | reverse complement strand
GCATCAATCACTTCAACTGCGGCACTGCGCAGTGCAGGCATCCCACCCGGTCCGGCCGTGAAGCTGCCGAACACGCCGCCTGTCGAAGGCGCCGCCTCGCCAATCAGGTTCCCATTGTTCAGCACACGGAGGCGTACGGTTTCCGGGGGGAAGCTGCCGCCGATCGGAAATCTGATCTTGAAGTTCTGTGGGTCGTCGGCCACCCACTGCAGGCTGCCGGTTGACACGCGGCTCTGGTCGCCAAGCAGGACGTCAGCCTCGACATCAAGTTGGTCTCCCCAGAACTGGCCGGACGTGAAGGCGGCCTCCACCCGCTTCGCACCGCTTCGCAAAGTGTTGAACGTGTCCAGGGCGCTGATGTTCAGACCTGCTCTCTGCGCCGGCAATCCTGGCGATACACCAATCTGTCCCCCGTGCGTTTCAAGCACCGCACCCGGATGAGCCCGCGTTTCGAGCAATTCCGCGGAGAGCACCGATTGATTGCTGATCGTGAAGCCCACGTCGAGATATGCGCCGGTGATGGAAACACCCTCGATGAAGTTCATGTTTCCGTAGTTGTCCACCGGCATGACCTGCACGATAAACTGATCGCCCACCGCCGGCGAGCCGCCCTGGGGCGCGATGGTGACGGGCTGGTCGAAGTCGGCGCCGAATATCGCCCGGCCCTCGACAATCTGGGTGGTGAGCCCTTCCAGCAGCGCCTGGCCCGGCAGAACGACCGCAAGCTGGCCCGTCACCGGTACGTCGTAGCTGGCGACGTGTGTTCCGCCGCTCAGCACTTGAAGCCGTTGTGTGAGCACGGGGATGACCGAGACCGCTGTCATGTCCCCGGTCACTGTGAGTGTATCGCTCGCCGTCTTCGTGAGTTCGAGATGACCGTAGTTCACGTTCGGGATGCCGCTCACACGCCCTCTGCCTGTGTACCGCACCGTGCTGCCGACGGCGTTGAAGAACGTGTCCACGAGTGCCGTCCTGACGCCGAACGCTTCGCCGCCGCCGACCAGCGTGAGCACGCCGTCCTCGCCGCTCGCGCCGATATGGGAAACCTGCAGCGCACTGCCGAGTTTCGTGAGCACGACATCACCGAGCGCAACATGATCGATGCCGAATGCCAGTACCGGCTGCACCGGGGCGGGCGCTACCGTGACGATCACCTCATTGCCGTTGATACTGACCTCAAACTGAGTGCCGTTGCCGATGTCGGCGCTAAGGACTTCATCGATCGCACCGACAATCTCCGCGGCCGTCAACAGCGTGTATTGCTGCCCCACCTCCGGGACGTAGGTGGGATTACGGTTCAGTTCAATCGACCCGCCCAGCATAGCCCGACCGGTGACGTCCAATCGGTCATTGTCGCCGTCGCCGTTAACGTTGAAGCGCATCACCGAGCCCTCCCGCGCAATGATGCTGCCGGTCAGGGTCAGGTCGATGCTGCCGGCTTCGCCGCCGACGTCCAGCGTGGACCCGGTGTCCAGGGCCAGGATGTGGGTGGTGAGCGGAGCCGCGCCATCCTCGAGCGTGAGCGTCCCATCCACGGAAATCATGCCGGCCGTTCCCCCCGTATCCAGCCTCAGGCTGCCGCCCACAGCCAGGATTCTGGAGTTAATGGGCGTAGTGGTCGCGGTCAGGATGTGCCCCTCCTCGATCAGCGCGTACAGCTTGGAATCCGGCACGCCGTTGTCCCAGACGGCGACGAGACTGAAGTCGCCGCTGGCGACTGTCGCCGTGGAACTGATCGCGCTCATCGAGCTATCCTGAAGGGAACGCCCGATGAACGTGCCGCCGGTCGGCTGGCTGAACAGCGGGAGCGAGCCATTCACGTTGATGTTCGAGAAATTGGGCGGAACCTGGTCGATCGTATCGCTGAAGGTGAGCGGGGTCTGGTTGTAGCCCCGGACGCCGTCGTCGAATGTGACCTCCAAAAACAGCGTGACGGTCGCGTCCGCCTGGTTCGGGTCTTCCGCCTGCTGCGTGACCGTGAATGTGGAAGCCGGCAGCGCAAAAAAAGTAGGCCAGGACCCGAAAACAATGGTCAAACCGTCGCCGGCCACCACCCCGTCCACCGTGCCTGCGGCCACGCCGTTTTGCTGATCCACCGTCAGCTCGGTGTTGGTGACACCCTGCGTGTTCGCCGTCTGGGTGCCCGGCCCGGCGTAGAGAATCACGGGCGCGGAGGCATTCTTCTGGCTCACGTCCGGTGCAGCCATGATCTCCAGAATCTGCTTCTTCCGTCTTTCGTCGCAGCCGAGGCCGAGCAGCAGGACCGGTGCAACGAACAGGAATGCGCTCCAGGATCGAATCATGATCGATCCCTCCTGATGGGACATTCGCCAGAAATGAGTAGGCCCGGGCAGCTAGTTTACCATGAATCAATGCACGGAAAAAACTTTTCCTGTAGAGCTGTGTTGACCGTAGAGGTGCAATCCGCGGCAGGCATGGTCCTGCCGCCCCTACGGGGCTCTCATGGGAGGTTCACGTCAGTATCCCAGGGCTGCGGCGGGCTTGCGCCCGCCTCCGCCCTGGGCTACCATCTGTCGCCCCTGTCGGGGCTCCGCTTGCGCCCTGCGCTGGTCAGCTCGCTGAGCCGAGGATCTCCACGGCACCGGCGGCGTGATTCACCCGCAGCAATCCCGTCTTCGATTCGAAGGCCCAGCAGCCTTGCTCGGTGCCGAGCTGGTCTACCCGTCGCAGCTTCACGTCGCCGCTTTGGACCACCGTTGGCTCAAACGACAACTTCAAGACGGTCAGGGAGGGAAATCCCGTCTCGAATTGAACGTGATGCCGGCCGTAATCGATGCTGCGGATGGCTACCGTGCTACCGATGAGATGATCCTCGCCGGCCGGAACGAGCTCGGGCAGATGCATCATCATCTCCAGTGCGTGACACACCGTGTATAGGTGCTGGGAATACCAGTCCGGCCGTTCCTTTCCGACACTCTGCTGCTTCACATCGTAGATCCAGGTGCGGAAGATGCCCTGGGGGGCCTGCATGTAGGTGGTCCCGTTCAGCCCCGAGAGCGCCCGGCGGCGGACCTGGTCATCGCCGGTGAGTCCGTACAACTCCGCCAGGGCCAGGCAGTAGCGGGCCGTGTGGCCGGGCATGATGTGGTCGCACGACGGCTGCTCCGAAACCGCCGGAGCGGGTGCGGCGGCGTGCTTCTCAGTGTGGACCAGCCGCTCCTCCATCGGCCGAAGCACGCTAAGGCCCATCTGGGCGTACTCGAGATGCGCGCGGGCCTGTCGGAACAGGTACGCGGCCGTGAAGCAGACCGACTCGGCGGACAGATAGGTCGGCTCCTTGGGCCCCACGTCCTCGTGATAGGTGCCCCACCAGTTCTTCCGCACGTTGGTTTCCAGCATGTACCGCAGGGCCTTTTCGCCAGCCTTGCGAAAGGCAGGGTCGCGACCATGCCGGTCCATGCGCTCGAAGAATTCCACAAAGAACACCGGGGCCCCACCCAACTCCTGCAGCACGTTTCCGTCTTCAGGAACGACGCGGAAGGCCCATCCGCCGTCCGGCCGCTGGTGTTTCACCAGCGTGGCGGCCATGCGTCGAGCGGCATCCAGATACCTGCTTTCGGCTGTGGCCTCATACAACGCCAGATAGGCATTACCCAGGAAGGCCGCCTTGTCCGGTTCGAGACTGTTCTGATCCTGGTGGCCGCCAGGTTTGCCGTTGGACCACGTCGAGTACGGCAGGAACGGCACGGCCACGTCCGCCCGGGTTGAGTTCGCGATGTTCCAGTCGGCCAGATCCCGGGCCCTCAGCAACCACTCCCGCTCGCCCGTGTAAGCGTAATAGCGTAGAAACGTCAGGATGAAGTAGGCGTGGTGCCGCGCCGGGTAGGCCAGCCGGCGGCCGGAGGGCGAGCCGTCGGCCTTCACCGTCGCGCTGAGGAAATACCCCGCGAGGCCCGCATCGATGTTGCCGGGCACGTACGGCCCGTCGGCCTTGCGAAGAAAGGCCATGGCCGCCGCCACGGCCGTCGCCACGGGCTGCCGGGGCTGGACAATACCATCGACGACCCGGACCGCAGGCGCGTCGCCGCGCGTCAATGAAGGCCAGCCGACAAATCCCGTAGCCAATAGCGCGCCGAAAACGAGCGCACCACGGCACGATCGAGAGACAACCATCATTCAACTCACTCCCAGCGGCATCTACTTCGCCCAAAGACACAGGGCCCAGATGAACGCCGATCCGATAACGCCGCCCATCGATCGCGATCGATGCCAGTTTAACCGCCTGCGCCCTCGGCACGCAAAGGCTCCTTCAGAAGGCAGCGTGGAACGAATTCAGTAGACAGCGTGAATCCAGATAACAGCGCGAAACGAATTCAGATGAGAGCATGGAACCAATCCCAGCCCCGGAGGGGCGCCAGATGGTAGCCCCGGGCGTAAGCCCGGGGGAGACGCCGCCTCCCACGTACCACAGAGCCCCGCAAGGGGCGACAGAACGGCGTTAAAGAGATGGTCCGGTCGCGCAGACGCACAGTCGGCAAGCGGCCGTCTCTGTCGCCCCTACGGGGCTCTTATCACGGGTTATGTGTCCGGTAGCCCAGGGCTGCGGCGGGCTTGCGCCCGCCTCCGCCCTGGGCTACCATCTATCGCTCCTGCCGGGGCTCCGCCCCCACCCTGTGCGGAAATGGTGCGAATAGGGAGGACTCGTCCGCTTACTCCAGGGGCTCAGGATTTCGTGCTCTCGGTAGCCGTGCCTGA
>BTUC01000531.1:0-4749 GCA_045863575.1 Phycisphaerae bacterium | reverse complement strand
TGCGCCAAGGCCAGCTCCTCTCCACCGCGGACCACCTGGATCTGAACGAGGCCCACGGAGGCATCCACCGAGTCAGGATCCGTACCCAATGCGTGCAGAAAGTGCTGTTCCGCTTCGGCCAGCTCCCGGCGGGCCAGCAGACAGCGGCCCAGGCCGGTATGGGCCGGCAGGCAATCCGGATCCAACTCGAGTGCTTCCCGGAAAGTGCTCTGGGCCATCTCGTGACTGCCCCGACGGGCCAACTGTTCACTCAAGGCGGCCAGCCGCAGCGCCCGGACGTGGCCCTCTGGGGCGGCGGGACGCGTCGCTGGGTTGCGCCGCCGCTCGTATTCCGCGGCCGGCATGCTGCCGCTCGCGAAGAGTAATGCGTCAGTCACCATGTCACCGAAATCGAGAGGATAACCCGCACAGGGCAGCGCGACTTTGCCCTCCCGATCGAGCACTATCAGGCTGGGCAACACGGTCACGCGGCAGGCGGCGAATGCGCGGCGCGAGGGATCGTGGAGAATGGGCAGCTTTACGCCCTGCCGCCGGGCCTCGGCAGACAGCTCACCGGCCGAAGCATTCTGAGTCACGACCAGAAAAGCGATCGGCTTAGTCTCGGCAGGGCCGCGCTCCTCCAGGACCTTGGAGAGTTCCTTGCTCGCGGCGACGGTGTTGGGGTTATACAGCTCGCCGAACAGAAGCAGAACAATCTGGGAACGTTTTTCGGCCAACTGGATGGTCTGACCATCCAGTGTGGACAACTCAAGGTCTGGTGCCGGCTTGCCAGCGGGGACGAGCGAGGCTGCAGGAGCCAGGGTCATACTCAAGGTCAGGCCGACGACCACGGCACTCCCGGCGGCGGTCACGGGTCGGATACGCCACGTTTTCCTGGCCGTCGAAATGGGGTGCAGGTTCATGAACTCGCCTCCGCTGGGCTCTGTGGTTGAATCGATGCTCCGCCGGTGGATGGCGCCCGGCGGTAGGTCTTCTCCTCGTGGCATCCCGGTGCACAGCGGCCTCCGCCGGGCCGCAACTCGAAATTGATCTCAATCTCCCAGCCGCCTGAGCCAAAAGGCACTTTCTCGCGAATATGGAACGGGCGCTGTGATGCGTGAACCTCGTGACACGCGCGGCAAGTCCGGCCCTTCTCTTCCTTATGCACGTGCACGAAATGCAGATTCCGTTCCCCATCCCGGAAGCCGGTTACGCCTTCCCCGCCGGAAGAAGTCACCATCTCCTTGACGTGGCAGGTGAAGCACAGGTCGTAGTTGCCCATCTCGAAGGGGGCGTAAAACATCTGCGGATATTCCCGGGATAACAGTCGGAAGTTCGGAGAGGCATGCGGGTTGTGGCAGGCGACGCAGTCCGCGCGGCCGACCGGGCCGTGGTGGTCGGGGTTGTTCTTGAGCAGGGCGGCCATGTCGGCGATCCGACTGCCGTCCGGCGCGTCCAGCGGCCGATCGTGGCAGGAAAGACACAGACCCATCAGCGGCTCCTTGAGCAGCCGCGGCAGCATGCCACCGTGTCCCGAATGACATGCGGAGCATGAATCTTCCGTGCCCACCGCGCCATGCACATGCGGTGAGGTGCGAACAAGTTCGCCGATGCGCGCGTGCTCGTGACACGAGGTGCACAGCTCCCTCGCCGGCTTGCGAAGCTGGTTGGGCTGATCTGAGCTGTGCGGATTGTGACAGGTCAGGCATTGTTGCGTCAGCGCAGGCTCGTGGGGATGCCGAACCCGCTCCAGATTTTCGACCACGTCCTCGTGGCAGGCCTGACACAAAACCTCCGGGCGGGCACTCAACAAGTTGGGGTGCCAGGACGAGTGCGGTTCGTGGCAGACCACGCAGGCCCCCGCGGCAACCGGCCCATGTATGTGCTTTTCGTTGCTGGCCTCATGACAGCGCAGACACAACCCTCCCGCCGGGTCCGCCAGCAGCAAAGCGCGATGGTTGCTGCCATGCGGATCATGGCAGCCGGTACAGGCCCCGTTCGCCACCGGCTGGTGAACAAAGGTCCGCCGCCCCTGCACGTGACAGAAGGTACAGAGTTGCTGTTCGGGCAAGGCGAGGTCGAATGTGTGTTGATAGACATTGCGCACGGTGTGACAGGCTGTGCATTTGCGTTGGCCCGCCGGGGCATGGAGGACCTTGCCTGAAAGTTTGTCCGCATGGCATTCCGCAGTCGCGCATGAACCCGTCGGACCAACCGGCCGACTCGTCACCACCGGCTCGGCGAGCGCGCACGGCATGGGGCAGTTGGCCCACTGAAGTACGAGGGTGAAATGAATAACCAACGCGATCGGCCCGGCCCTTCTCATCTTCGAGAAACTCCCGGCAGCCCGTCCGTCTTTTTTCTCAACTCCGAGACCCAGAAGGCACTCAGAAAGGATCGAAGTGCCTCACATCATTCGACTATGCAATGTGCATGCCCAGCATCGACAGCCAGTTATGCAGATCTGGGCGCTCGCTCGCGGGGCGCAGATTGGTGAGTTAAGGCGGCGGCTTGAGCAGATGAGGCTGATCCTGGAACAACCGGCGGTCTGGTTTTGAGTTTTCAGTTCTCAGTTCTCAGTCTCACGTCTCTGCACCAGCACCGACTGTGTCGAAGGCCTGCCGCGCATGCGACGGCTCCGCAAGCCTGGACTCCGGATGGTCCTCTCAGCGAGAGAACCACGGCGGTGGCATGCTGCTTGCCACTTTTTCCGTGGGCGAGCGTCTCGCGCCGCGGGAAGTGCCCCGCTCGTGAGAAGCTACAACGCGCTCGGACGGGATTGACAACTGGTGCCGCTCAAACGCTTTCATCTTTGTCGGACTTCAATGCTGATCCTGCTGGCCATGTGCACTCGCGGCTTCGCCCAGGCCCCGGCCGCGGCGGAAAATCGCCGTTGCCTGAACTGCCACGGCCAAGTCCATCTGGGCGAACTGCCGGCCGCCGAGCGCGAGTCGATGGTCGCTCCCGCGAGCCGACCCGTGGGCGCCCGAGTCGCCGCTCCCCCGGTACGGCCGAACCTCTATTTACCGCCGGAGGCCCTGGCGGTTGGCGTCCATGCCGGCCTGCGATGCACCGACTGTCACCGCGACGCCGAGCAACTGCCCCACGCCCAGCGGCTCAATCCCGCAAACTGCAACCAGCAATGCCACACGAAGCAGGACGCCGAGGTGCTGCGCGGCGCGCATGCCGAGGCTCTCGCCCGCAACGACCCGCGTGCCCCCCGCTGCGCCACCTGCCACGGCGATCACGGCATCCTGCGCAGCCGCGATCGGCAGTCGCTGACGCATCCACTCAATCTGATCAAGGTGTGCGCGAGCTGCCATCAGCAGCACAACACGCCCACGCCGGCCGGTCACGAAGCCGGTGAGTTCATCGCCGCCTATCTGGATAGCGTTCATGGCCGAGCCATCAGCCAATCCGGCCTGATCGTGGCCGCCAGTTGCGCGGACTGTCACGGCCACCACGAGGTCCAGCCCTCCAACCGGCCGCAGTCCAAGGTCCACCGCGAGCAGATCCCGCAGACCTGCGGCCGATGCCACGAGGGCATCTCCGAGACGTACAAGGACAGCATCCATGGCCAGATGATGATCAAGGGCGACTCGCGGGCTCCGGTCTGCACTGACTGCCACGCCGCACATGCGATCACCCGGGCATCCACTCCGGACTTCATGCTGGACATCGTGGAGGAATGCGGCAACTGTCATAATGAGCCCAGCGTCGGCGGGGCCCGCAAGAGCTCGCTGTATGAGACCTACCGGCTCAGTTACCATGGGCAGGTCACCAACCTGGGTTATACGCGAGCCGCGCGGTGCAGCGACTGCCACGGGGCGCACGACATCCGCCCGATCAGTGACCCGCTTTCGCGGCTGCATCCGGATAATCGCATCGAAGCCTGTCGGAGCTGCCATCCAGGGGCGAACGCGAGCTTTGTACAATTTGAGCCGCACGCGGACCATCGCGACGGCCAGCGCTATCCGCTGCTGCACGGCGTCTGGCTGTACTTCCTGATCGTCATGAGCGGCGCTTTCGGCTTCTTCGGGCTGCACTGCGTGCTGTGGTTCATCCGCTCAATGATCGAGCGGGTCCGGCATGGTCCGCCTCCACGGCACCCGGTGGGGCGTTATGCCATCATGCGCTTCACCCGCTTCGACCGCATCAATCACGTTTTCGTAATCATCAGTTTCTTCGGGCTGACCCTCACCGGGATCCCCCTGCTCTTTTCCGATGAGCGCTGGGCCAAGTGGCTGGCAGGCATGCTGGGTGGCGTGAATGCCGCGGGCATTCTGCACCGGGGCTTCGGCATCATGCTGCTGATCAACTTCGCCGCCCACATCTACGGACTGCTCCGCCGGTGCCGAATGTTCAAGCGCAACGGCGGGGCGCATCGTTCGATTCTGCGCGACTGGCTGTTCGGCCCCAGCAGCATGCTCCCGCGGGTGAAGGATGTGAAGGACTGCCTGGGCATGTTCCGCTGGTTCTTCTTCGGCGGGCACAAGCCGTCGTTCGACCGTTGGACCTATTGGGAGAAATTCGACTACGTGGCCGAGGTGTTCGGCTCGCTGGTGATCGGCGGCTCCGGACTGATGCTCTGGTTCCCGGTCTTCTTCTCGAAGTTCCTGCCCGGTTGGGCTTTCAACGTGGCCATGATTGTGCATGGCTATGAAGCGCTGCTGGCCGTCGGCTTCATCTTCACCATTCACTTCTTCAACGCGCATCTGCGCATGGAGAAGTTTCCGGTCGATGACGTGATCTTCACCGGACGCCTGTCGG
>BTUC01000530.1:0-4777 GCA_045863575.1 Phycisphaerae bacterium | reverse complement strand
GTGCAAACCTGGTCCAGCGCCAATGGTGCCGGATATGAACAGGTATACAACGACGGGGTGCTGGGGCCGGATGGCAAACCGACCCTGAATGGCACCCAGGCCCAACTGACCCAGAGCCAGATGAACAATCTGATCTCGGCACTGAACAGTATTAGCGCGGCCATCCAGAAGGCCAGCGCCGCCCTCTCAACAGCGGCGGAATACAGCCCGACTGTGACCAGCTAGCCTTATGGACTGGATTGATGTCGTGACCCAGAATCTTGAATATGGCATCGCCGGGCTGACCATTTTTCTAATTCTGCATTATCTGACGACCATCACTAAATACACCATTGATAAAGTCGCGGTGATTTTAGAAAAGTGGCGCGAAGCGCTGGATCGGGTGACGGATGTCACCGAACGGTTGGCCGCGGCCTCTGAAAAAAACACTGAACGACAGGACGCGCAGATCACCACACTGCAAACCCTGGCCGAAAATACCGACAACCTGGCTGCCTATCTGCTGAAAATCACCAATGAGGAGCGCAATCTTAAGGCCAGATTGCAGCAGGTGGATGAAAAGTTTGAAGGCCACACCACCAGCGTTGAAACCGCCTTTGGGGATTTCCGCGACCGCCATGTGCGGCTGTTAGAGCTGGTCGTTCAGATCCGGGACAGCCTGACCACACTGCCGGAGGCGATCATGGCACTGGCGGCCATCCGCTTTGACCAGGCGGAAATGAGTCGTGGTGAACTGAAGAACGCGCTGGAAGAGATGAAAAATCAGTTTACCAGTGTGATTCTCACCATCCATACCATTGAACAGCGATTGACTCCCGCTGTCCCCACAACCGTCTCTAAAACCGAGGTGGCCCCGGCGGCCACCTCGTCATCATCTGCCAACCCAGCCATCTCATGAGGAGAGAGGAAACCATGTTTGACCTGAAATCATATGAAAACGTCCCCGTGATCGGCCCGCTGCTGCTCGTGCTGACCAATCAGAGTGTGGTCTATGCGGTGGCCGCGTCGATTGCCGTCTATGTCGTGCCGCAGCACCAGGACTACTCGCTGCTGCTGCAAGGCTTTATCGCGGTGGCCGCCCTGATTGCCATTGGCACGCGTCAATGGCGGGATATGCACGCCTTCTTGCAGGCCAACCGCCCGGCGGTTCAAAGCGTGCTGAGTGACCTGGCGCACATGAAACACACCATCAGTGTGGGCGGGCATAAAATTACCTTCGATATTCCCGACACGCTGGAACCCGCGCTGGTGGAAGCACTCCTGAAAAAGCTGGACAGTGCTTTTGAGATTCCGCCTGTAACCCAGCCTTTTAGTGAGACGATCAATGAGGCCTGGGTCAAGGACGCGGGCGGGTGATGCGAAGTCCTGCCTGGCTGATTTTCCCCGCGCTGCTGCTCCTGTTCTCGTTCCTGCTGCTGCCGGCTGCCCAGGACGCCCTGGCGCCGCGGGTAGCGCGACTGGAAACCCAGGTCATGTGGCAGGAAACCCGGATTGTCTATCTCGAATCCTGGCATCCGACGGTTGAGTTCGGATCGGTCACGCCGACCCCGACCCTCCCCCCACCCTCCCCGACCGCAACCGCTGTGGCGACCGTGACTTCGGATCCCTGGCAGTTGGCGTGTATCCGGCGCAATGTGAGCAACCTATATGTGCGTTCCTCCCCTGGAGGCGGCATCCTCGGCAAACTGCCGGGCGGGACCTATGTCCGCTACCTGCCCGCTTCGGAAACCCGTGCCCTGGGGTTCGCCTATGTGCTTCTCGACGGCAGCGGCCTGGTAGGTAACAACGAGGAGTGGGTCGCTAAGGAGTATCTCGTTGATCTAGAAAGGGGTCAGCCATGCCCAACGGCCTGAAGGTGATTGAAAACCCCGTCCTGCCGCCCAGAACCATGCGGGTGCTGTCACCGACCTTCCACGTGGAACGCGACGATGCTTATATGGAACGTCTGCTTGACGAGTGGCGGCCCAGGGCCCTCAAAGCGATGGTCGGCACGGCCTGTTCCCCCGCGTGGCTGATGCGCCAGGTGCCGCGAATGCAGCCCGGCAGCTACCTCCATATGCGGGTCTATCTGGACCGGAGCCAGGGCGCGGAATTTAACAGTGACCATTTCCCGCGTGGGCAGACCCCGGCCTACATCGCGGACAACTTTGTGAAGGCGCTGCGGTCGCAGCTGACGATGCTGCAAACCCAGCACGGGCACTGTATCCCCGTCCTGGAAACCTGGTGCGAGCAGGGCGGCGAACGGGATGAACTGGACGCCATTGTTGCCATCGCCCAAAGGATCAAGGCGGAATTCCCTGACGTGCTCATCGCCGGGCCTAACCAATCTATCGGGACTTACAATGAAGAATGGTACTGGGAGCGGGTGTACCAGTCGGGGCTGCTGGAACAGGACAATGTCCTGATCGCCGTGCACGGGTACGCAACCGCTTTACCCTGGACGGCCCTGTTGCCGGGCTGGCAGGCGAATGAAGTGGCAGCGCGATGGCCGAACTTCTCCTATGACACCCTGCCCTGGAGCACCTACGCCGTCTGGGACGGGAGCGAGACCGTTCCGCCCACCTGGACGATGATGGGTATTTTCCGCAGTTTCCCCATGCTCCAGCGGCGCGGCGTTGACCTGTCCCGCCTCAAGTTTTGTCTGACCGAGATTTTTCTGGATGATGCCAATCGGTCCGGCATTCGGGATCGGTCTGGCAAGGAGACGGGCGAGCGCGGCTGGCGAGCGTATGCGCGGGCCGGCGCGTGGGAGTTGTTCAAAAAAGCGGGTCAGTCGGACGAGGATTTCTGCGGCGAGTTATTGCACTGGACCTCGATTGAATGTGAACTGGCGACCCAGCATCACCCCTGGCTGAAGTATTACACGATCTTCGTGGAATCCGACCTGCCCTATCCGCTGGGCTGGTGGGATTTTGTGACCGAGGGAAAACCACGCGAAGTCTGGCTGCAAAAAGAGGGGCGTCTGACCGGGGGCGCTAAGTGTGCCGCGACGCCTGCTGGCAGCGGCACTAACATTCGCAAGCTACCGTATTACCCTGAAGGCGAACTGCTGACGACCCTGCGAAGCGGGGAGCGGGTCCCGGCGCTGGGAGTGGCGACCGTCACCCAGACGGACGGCACGGTGAACCAGTGGGTCAAGGTGGATTATCAGGGGGGAACGGGTTGGATGAACAGAGGGTATGTGACCCTTTCCTGCGCGTCCCTGCCGGCAATCCCCGCGCCGCCGCTGAATGAAGACCCGCCGCCGGACGAACCGACTGTTGAGGAACTGCTCGCGGAAATTGCGGCGCTCAAAGCCGAGCGCGATGCGGTGCTGGACGCCATTGAAACGATCATTGACGAGGTGAGATGAACGCAGGACTCTTTTTTAAAAACGAACACGCGCCCCAGGCGATTCTGGCCGCCGTCGATGTGATAGGCGCGGACATCGTGCATTTTTACGCCACACTGCCCACCTCCATCGTGGAGGTACTCGACGCCAACCGCAGCCTCAAGGCTGTTGTCTCGTTGCAGTTGGGCGATGACCCGGATCAACTGCTGGGGAGACGTGATTCCTTTCTGCAAGGCCGCGCTTATGCCGTTGGGCGCAGCAAGGCGAAAAATCTGAAGGAATCGCAGTGGGCCATGGATACCCTGGGGGAAGACCTCTTTGACGCGGATACGGCCCAGGCATTCGTTGATGTCTGGCTGGAACATCCGCGCGTAGCCAACAATCTGGCGCCCCTGCTGGCGGCCCCGGCCCACATTCGGGAGCGACTCTACTTCACGGAATACGAAGGCGGTGCACCGCAGAACATCGACCGGATGAAATTCCAGGCGGCGTTTACGGAGCGGCTCGCCGAGAAGGGTTTTCGGGTGTGTATCTGGAACGGGGCAGGTGATCCGCGCATCCAGACGATGAAGGGCTGGGGTACGCTCGAAGCTCTCAGAACGCACCAGGGTTTGCTCGGCTACCAGCAGATGGAACTCACCCCGCTGCTCACCCCGTCCCTGAGCGCCCAACTGGATGCCGCTGGCTACGGCGACATTCCGTTGTGTGCAACCTGGCTGCGAGGGGACACGACCAACCGCGCCGCGTACCTGACCACGTTGAGCAGCAGCGCCGTCATTCTGAACGACCTGCCGGCACACCAGCGCTATGCCTGTCTGTACGGGGTCAGGGTTGATGAAGGCGACGAGCGGTACGAAGTGGGGAGTTTCCTGGGCGAGATCCGGGATGTCCTGCCGGAAGCGGGCGAGCCGTCCCCGGATCCACAGCCCGCCCCGGTGCCGGGCGAGATCTCGCTGCCGTCCTCCTTCAAGCTGGTATACCCGCAGCTTGCCGATGGCACCGTCATTGAGGTCACCAGCCCGGTGTATGCCCAGGACGGAAACAGCACAGAGCTGGCCTTTTTGCGAAACCGAGTGGCCGAACTCGAAGCGGCGCTGGATGCGATCACCGCCCTGATTGCCCAGCACCGGAACGCCTGAATGTGCTCGAAAACCCCACGGAGACAATCCAGCGATTGCAGCAGGCCGTCCGGGATCTGCATGACATTCGCTTTGATCTGATGCGCCAGAACCGCCGCTTGCAGGCGGCCCTGGACGACACTGCCCGTCTCAGCGAGCAGCGCCGGGTCATGATTGCGGCGTTACAGGCGCAAATTGACCGCTTGGAAAATCGGACTTAGCCGTCTTGCGAACACTCGTTCTATGGAATAAAATAATTTTGACTCACTAATAGCGGCGTCCTGCCGGGAGACGTAAAACCCCGGCCAGCAGGGGTTGAAGATGGGCC
>BTUC01000529.1:0-4829 GCA_045863575.1 Phycisphaerae bacterium | reverse complement strand
CCTCGATCCCCAGAACAATCGCCAGAAAGATCAAGAGCACCTCGAGCGGAGAGTGCTCCAGAGTGCGGACCAGTTCGTTCACCATGTCGATGAAGACATTGAACGCAGCTTGCCTCTCCACCAGGCAGACCATCACCGTTATGGCCATGGTGATCAGGATCGCGCCAAGCAAATGGATGCCCCAAGCATTCAAGAGCGGCAAACCGGCCGTTCGTCGGGCGGTCTCGGCCGGATGCCACCCGGCGGCCACGAAAGCCATCCAGCCGGGCCATGGCCCTTCAAGTCGAGTGAGCTCGGCGGACGGGGGCCTGGCCGGGGCAGTAGCCTGTTCCAACGGCAACGGTTGCATTGGCATCTACTTATATCCGGGAGAGCCGTGTCTTACACGTAGTAGTGCCTCGGAGCCTGTCTTAGCCATTATGGTCTCTACTCTGATTCCGTTGCGCGGAGATCCATGCGGGTGAAAACCTGCGTGGAACCTTCCCATTCGCGGCGGGCGACGATGGTGGTGGTGGGCGACTTGCGGTGGTAGCCCGGGCTGAACCAGCCGCCGATCGGATCCTCGCTGCCGGTGAGCAGTGCGATCTCCAGCGACGGGTCGAGCTCCATGTGGATCCGGCCGGCGGGCGTGTCGATGTGGAGTCGATGGCTCTGATCCCGGCGCACGGTGCATGCGGGGGCGACGTGGAAATACCAGGTCGCGATATGGCGGCCGGTGGCGCTCAGTTCATCTCCGATGGTGAGTGTTCGTTGGTCGGAATCGAGCGCCACGCTGCGCCGATGGCTCACCGAGCCGGGCAGGGCCCGATACCCGTCGTGTTCCCCCACCACTTCGCCGCCGCCGTTCTCCCTCGGCGCCCAGCGCAGGCATCGCGCCTGGGCACGCCGGCCCCAAAGGAAGAGCCCGAGCATTTCCGACTGGTCCTGATCGTCGATCATGACCGTGTTGTGCGCCCGTGTCCCGCGGAAATATTGGCGCCAGGCCGAGTGCGTGAAGTAGTCGTACGTGCCGGGGTCCACGAGCACGTCGTGACCTCCAACGCGCAGCGTTACGCTGAGCGCATCGGCATGGCCGTGGGCAGCGATCGAGCCGAAGCCCAGCTCACCGCAGTCGAACGTGACGCTGAGCCGGTCGGGTCCCCCCCGCTGCCCTGACTGCAGCAGGTAGTATCCGGTCTCAGGCAAGGCCCGCGACGCGATGCTTTGACGCTCGGCACTTAGCGGAATCGCCTCGTAACGCTCGTAGCCGCCGTGACCCAGCAGCCAGAACGCCGGCTCACCGAAAGCCCCCGCTTCGGCTTTGAAATCCGGGCGATTGAAGAGGATCGCCCCGATGGCCAGGAGCTCAAGCGGCGAAACCTGGCGGTTGCCCAGGTCCAGTACGTAGCCGTCATCCGCGTCGCCATACATCGGCGGTTCGCCGCCCTCGCAGAATGCAGCCAGATACTCGAACATCTTCTCCACGCGGTCCCAGTACTCGGCCGGAAAATCCTCACCGACGTTCCGAGCTACCAGGCCGCACAGCAGGAAGAACTCGAGCACGAACAGGTGGTAGCTGAATGCCTGCTCCTTGTTCCCGCCATCGGTGCTCGTCTGGAGCTCGATCTCCCGCATCAGGATTTCGCGGCTCTGCCGGCGCCATCGGGGGGCATCGTGCAGGCCCGTGAAGTAGCTGCTGGCGATGAACACGCCGGCCGCCTCTCCGATGAGGTGGTTGTTGGCCGAGCTGTAGCGCGAGTACTTCCGCGAAATGTCCCATAGATGCCGATAGACGCTGCCCAGAATGCGACCGATGCGCTCGGGGCCCAGCACCCCGGACGGCCGGATCAGCTCGACGGCCCATACCCAGTTGATCATGCGGATGGCCAGTTCCAGCGGGCTGCGCCATTGCATGCCCATCCCGCAGGGGCACTGGCGCATCCAGGAGTCGATCTGCTCGGCCACCGCTTCGGCGTAGCTCCGCTCGCCGCTGACCCGGTAGGCCCGGCCAAGCGCCACGAGGTGGTAATGCCGGCTGGGCTCCCAGGCGAACTTGCAGTCGCCGGCCTCGGCGTAGTCGCGGTAGTCAATGGCCGGTGCGAAGATCACGGGGATCTTGCGCCTGGCCTTGTATTCGTAGTTCCAATCGATCTCCGGCCCGAGGTCGTGGTCCTCCAGATCGAACAGGGTCAGGCGATTGCGGGCGATGCGATCGGCCCGCTCCAGCAGGGCCCAGCGCCACTCCTCGTAAGCGGGTGGGACGCGCCCGGGGCTGCCGGGTGAGGGCAGCTCGCGTCCGACCGCTTCGGACCGGACGGCCAGGGTCAGGTTGCCGCTGGCCACGCGGGCCGCGTCCACCGGCCGGCGGCGCGCGGAAATCAGCGCCCGGTCGAGAGACTGCTGCACCTTGGACTGAACCCGCCAGAGAACCTCCGCGGGAGACATCGAGCGGAGACGACGCACGTACCAGGCAAAGGACTGCAAAGCCGCCCACCTCCGTTCAGGCTGTTCGCATCCGGGTCAAGGAGGCATTTGACCTGCATTTCGCACGGGAAGCAAGCGCCCCAGAACCGGTCACTTGGTCAACCATCGCAGCCCGTGCACGGGGTTATCACAAAAATCGCTCCCCCGGGGGCTGTGGATTCTCTCTGAATCGATTATATTCATGACCGTCTTTCGGTCCGGAGAGTCGGGTTGCGGCGACACCTGTGCTGAGGAGTCGCCTTTGTCCGATAGCGGCGCAAGTTCGCGCCAGGTGATCAATACACTCCCTGTCGAGCCGCCAACGCTCACCACGTGCGCGCGGCGCGATACCGCTTCCCATCCTGGTCGAGGCTTCGCGCTGAAATCAGTCGTGTCGTCCTGCCGCGTTGTCCTTCTGTTCCAGACGAGGAATACCAGTAGACCGTGACCGTCCTCAACCACAATCCGAGTATGGGCTATCGGCAACTGGGCCGGACCGGTCTGACGCTCTCCGAGGTTGGCTTGGGCGGACACTGGAAGAACCGCGAAGGCGGCCGGTACTGGGATGCGTTCGACAACGACGACCTGCCCGCCGACGTGGCCCGGAACCGCACCGAGGTGGTCAGCGCGGCCATCGAAGCGGGTATCAACTACCTGGATGTCACCACCGCGGCCGAGTGCATCGCCTATGGAGCGGCGCTCAAGGGCCGTCGGGACCGGATGTATGTTGGGGCGGACGACTGTCTGGGCGGCGCCCGGAATCCAGGCGGGTGCACGGTCCAGAGGTTGGTCCAGGCCGTGGACAACTGTCTTCGCCGACTCCAGACCGATTACCTGGACCTTTGGCGCGTTGCGGCCGGCATCGATCCGCCCAACGACGATGACGAGGTCGCCGCAATAGTTGAAGCGGCCCAGGTCCTCAAAGCGGCGGGAAAGATCCGGTACTTCGGCATCTCGGCACATCATCGCGACTGGCTGCAACACGTGGTGACGCAGTTCCCGGCGGTCGAAGTCATCCTTTTTCCGTGTACCGCCCGGACCCGGCCGTCAGGCTCCACGGCCGGCCGCGAGGAAGAAGGCATTCTCGAAGCGGCCCGCGCTCGAAACGTCGGCATGATAGCCATCAAGCCGTTCCTGGGCGGGAGCCTGTTCAAGACCCCGGCGTGGTTTCCGGTGGTCACGCCTCCGATCAAGTCGGAAGACGAGCTCGCCCGGCTCGCTTTGCGCACCATTCTCAGTCGCTTCGACGCGATCACAAGCGTTGTGGCCGGGTGTACGACGATGCACGAGGTGGAGAACGCGGCGAAAGCTTCCTTACCCGCGTCGAGTTCCCTGACGCCCGCGCAGGTGAATCACCTGCAACAGGCACTCGCTCAACAGATGGCCGGCCTGCCGGCTCGACAAAGGTGGATCCGTGAGTGGGATACCCTCTGATACAAGGAGCAGGTGAGTGAAGGCAGCAACCACACGTACGGCAGGACTGACCGTACTGGTCTTGTTTTCAGTGATGTGCGCCCGGCAGGGCGGCGGGCCCGCCGTCGAGAGAAGTGGCGACGCAGATTCAACGTCCGCCGCCCGGCCCAGGGATAACACGCTCTGCCTGAACTGTCACCAGGAGTTCGCCCGCGAGTTCATTTCGCGCGAGCACCGGCGTGAGGGTGTGCTGTGTGTGGACTGCCACGGTCTTTCACTTGCTCATGCGCGGGACAGCACGCATCAAACGCCGCCGGACGTCGTCTTCGACCGGACGGCGATTGACCCCTACTGCTACCAGTGCCATCACCACCGGCACAATCCGGCCGAGCTTGACCGATTCATCGAGGAATGGCAGGGCAAGCGGCGTCCGAACGGGCGCGCCGTCACCCGGGCCAGCGTGTGCACGGACTGCCACGGCGAGCACGTGATGCCGCAGCGCATCGCCGGGACCGAGCCCGCCGGCTCCACCGCCAGACCATGGATTCAACTTTTCAATGGACGGGATCTGACCGGCTGGAAGCTTGTTGGCAACGCCCGCTGGACCGTCGAGAACGGCATCCTGACGGGTATGCAGGGTGAAAGGAACGCGCCGGGCGACCTGCTGACGGAGTCGTCTTATGGCGATTTCCTCCTGGAAGTGATCTACCAGGTCGTGTGGCCGGCCAACACCGGCGTGTGGTTCCGCTACCAGACGCCCGGCAAGGCCTACCAGGCGGACATTCTGGAGTGGCCCGACCCGGTCGCCTTCAGCGGGACGATCTACTGCCCGGGCAAGATGTTCATCGCCATCAATGCGGACAAGAGTATCGAAAAGCGCGACGGCTGGAATACGCTGACCATCCGGGCCGAAGGCGACCGCCTCCGGGCCTGGCTCAACGGCCGGCAGACCGCGGATGTCCGGGACACCTTGA
>BTUC01000528.1:0-4834 GCA_045863575.1 Phycisphaerae bacterium | reverse complement strand
CCCGGGCTCAGCGAATCGATCAGTTCGACAAACAGTTGTCCGAAGACGATCGGCGGGAAGAAGACCGTCAGCAGATAGTAGGCGGCCGTGCTCAGCCCCACCCATTGTCCGGCACTCTCGCCCAAAGCCGTTCGCGCCCAGGCGTAGACTCCGCCGGCCGAGGGGAGTTCGCGGGCCATCACCCCAAAGCTGATCGCCGACGGCAGCGTGATCAAGAGACCCAGCAGCATCACCGACCCGGCGGCGATGCCGACGTTGGACACCATCACGCCGAACAGTGCGATCAACGATGCCGCGGGAGCCATGTACGCCGCGGTCAGCGAAACGGTCCCCACCAGCCCCAGCGCGTCCGCCTTCAGACGAGCGCTCGGCATGTTTTCCTGGCTCGACATAATCGGCAGACTCCTTCGAAGCACACCTCGCCACCACCAGCTTGTATCGCAGCGTCCGCGCCTTGACCCAGGCGATGCGGACGCCGCGCCCCGATCCGTCATCGAGCACCGAGGTTTCGATGCCGCCGAGCTGGGCGCTGTTCATAACGGGAACATCGCTGCGGGATCGGGCGCTCCCGGGGTTCTTTCCGCCCGCAGGCATTCGGGGCGCCATCCTCTCATCGCGCCGTGATTCAACCTCATATTGACCGGGCTCTCAGAAGACAAGGTTGGCCAGATCTCGCGATGATGAGGAATAACCGATCAGGCCGGATGATGCGAGCAGAAAACGCTCAGATGCCCCGCAAAAGCAACCGCCGTACGCGCGCACGATTTCACCTTTGTCCACTCCTGGGGCTACTTGAAGTCGTCCAGATTACTGATGGGAGTCCGCCTGAGGTCGGGAGAGGAGTTCCCGGGCTGCCGGAGCGGCAGGACTCCCTGCCTGAACCGACTTTTGCAGTGCAGGAATCGCTCTTTGGCCGAGCCCCCACAGGAGTTCGCGGGCATTGCTTCGAGTCTGCTCGTGAGAGGAGCCGAGCTCTTCGATGAGTTGGGCGATCCGCGCGTCGAGGCCGTTATCCTTCAATTGGATCGTAACGGGCGGGAAATCTCCAGTCACCGCGGCCGGGACGGTGATGTCGAGTTGTCCGGCAAATACCCTGTCTCCACCAAGCGACGGCGTTGACCAGTTGGCTCCGGCAGTCATGGTGTATTCACCAGGCGGCAAGGTCTCGGTCTGAAAGCGTCCGCCTGATCCGGTGGCAATGAAGTCGAACTGGCGGAGCTGATTGAGCGGCCGGGCGCGTACAGGTTGCCGTTCGGTCACACTGATTGTTGCGCCCGACAGAGCGTTCTCGCGCAGGCCGACCACGGTGCCCTGAATGGCAATGCCCCGACGGATGAAGTCCACCGTCTTTGTTTCGCCGGCCGTGAGCTCAAACCGATTGGGCCAGTCGAGCGGAACGTTGCCGTTGCCGGCCTGCTTGCGGCGTTGTATGTCGTAGATACCGGGCGGGAAAATCCCTACCGTCGCTTCGCCGCCGTTGGGAACACTGAGCTGGATGTGGGCGTTGTACAGCCTTTCCTTCCACTCTGGCAGCTCATGGGTTCTCAAAGCGACCCAGAAGTCTCCGATCTCAGGACCTCCGGGCACATTGTAACGGATTCGGAAGGCAGCGGGCTTCGGCAGCGCGATCAGGGTTTCCTGCCCAGTCTTGACGCTCGGGACCAGCCAGGCGAGGTAGCGTGGGGCCGTGACCAGAAGGAACCCGGCGGCTTGAGAGGGACGAAGCAACGTGAAGTAGCCGTCCGCATCCGTGGTGGCCTGGCTGCCCTTGGCTCTGTCGGGGTGCGAGGGCTCCACCACTTTGCCTGGGGAGATGTAGACATGGGCCGCTTCGCTCAAAGTGGGCGCGAACACGACCGCGCCGGCGAGCGGATTGTTTTCGTGGTCCACGACCCGGCCGGCAATCTCGTTTGCGCTGTCCACAGCACGGCGGGCGGGTGCTGAAGTGGCAACCTGCGCCGTTCTCTCGGTCTCTGCCGGCTTGCGCGAAGCAGGCGAGGCGGTCTTGGGTCCGTCGGCTGGTGCTAAGGGTGCGGCTTGGCCATTTGTCGGTCGGGATACGGGCTGCGTAGTGGACGCGGGCCTCTCAACGTCCTCGGTCTTCACCCTCACGTCGCCGATGTTGAGCGGCTCGTCGCTTCTACCGCCCGGAACTTCATCCACCACCACGTCGCGCAACCGCGGCTGAACGTGAAAGGGAGCAGCCCCGGCACCAGGGCGCGAATCACTGAGCGTGAGGCCCCCCATCAGCAGGTAGGCCCCGGGGGCCACGTCGTCGAAGCGGAAGCGGCCCTGGGAATCGAGCGCGGCCGCATGCCAGCGCGATGCGTCTTCGAACTGCTGGAGAGCGGCCAGATTCTTGGGGTCGGCCGCCCATGCACTCATCTGCTGCTCGTTCATGCTCGCGAGCTGATCCATGAACGGCGGCTTGGAATGCAGACGGACCATGGACTGGGACGGGTAGCCGCCGGGGCGAGTCTGCAGTTCAACGCCAGGAGGAATCAGCAGGCGGCCCACGACGGGGCGGCCGGATCCTCCGAGATCCACGTGTGCCGTCTCGCCCGCCTGGATGCGAACGCCCTGAGCGAACGGGTAATGGGTCATCGATTCCCGGGCTGGCCGGCAGACCGTGAGCCGACAGGCGGGCAGGCGCTCGTAGACGAAACGGCCAGGGCCGGTCATCACCGGTTCAAGATCCCAGGGCAGGACGGGTGACGGGCGGAACTTCACCTGGAACTGAAGCAGCAGGTCATCCGGGCCACCGGGCTTACTCTGGTTCCAAATAGAGCCTTCCAGCCGGCCCCAGGCCGACAGCTTCACCTCCGCGGACTCCTGTAACTGCTCTCGTGTGATCCACGCGTAGCCACGCGCGTGGCTGATGAACAGCGCCGGAGCGTTGGCAAACACCGCCGGCCAGATGAATCGGCCTTGAACGTCCGTGACAGCCGGTACTGCAGCCGGGTCACGACCGTGGTTTTTTTCGGCCACGAAAAAGGCGCTTGAGAGCCATGCGGGATAGATGCTGGCGCTACTGGCCGCCGAATCGTCCTGAAGACGCACCACCCCAGCCAGCGGATCGCCGGCAGGCTGCGTAGCCCTCGTCATGGCATCCCACTGACCGGCAAGCCCCTGTTCCGGCCGTGTGGCACTCACCGGGCTCAAAATGGTCCTTGTAGTCGGATCGTAGCGCTCGATGAAGGTAGTTGCCTGGAGGGGGACCCAGCCGATTCTGCCGGCAACCAGACCATACTCGCTTTGCGACGCGGTTTGGACCTTGACGAGCGCAGAGGCACGCTGATCGGCGACCACGCGACGCTCAAGCAGGATGATCTTGTCACCTTTGTTGAGGCTGCCCAGGTACAACTGGGGCGCATAGGCGACGTCGCTGCCAAACAGTGCCGCATAGCCCGTGATAAAACCGGATTCGCCGTCGGCCGGGGCAGCCGACACGGCCGGCCGTGAGCCAGCGACGGCCGGCGGCGCAAGGATCGAGTCCGTGGCCGGATCATAACGGTCCGCGAAGCTGGTGTCCGCCAGGGTCACCCATATGATCTTATTACCCCCCGCGCCCAACAGCCGACGAAGCAAGCCGTCGTGCCTTGCTTTGACCTTGACCACGGGGATGTCAAATTCGTTCCGCATCACGCGCGGACTCAAGAGCGTTATACTCTCTCCTCTGGAGAGTGCGCCGCGGTAGAGATCCCTGCTATAGCCCAAATCATTTCCGTACGCGGAGGACCCATGCACCGCGATAACCGTCCCAGTCTGCTCGGCAGGCCGAGTCGCCGGCGACCTTGTGGACGCGGAAGGCCGAGTCGCGATTGCCGGACCGGACTCTACCTGGACAACTGAAGCGGGGGCAGCAGGCGCAGCATCTGCTGTTCTGGCCCGCAGCGCCGCCAACGGAGTAACGGTCAGAGACAGGAGGAGGATGCCCAACAACACGCTCCCGGCGGCCAGCCTGCTGCGATTTCGCGTCACATCCAGGATAGCCACCAACCGCCCTTCCAGCATGGAGGGACGAGCCATGGCGATGGCGGTGGCGGCGCAGGGCGGCATGGGCAGGCCCGATGCGATGCGCAGCAACTGCTCGGCATAAACCGACGCACGGGCTCCGGTACTCAGCACCAGGTCGTCGCACGCCCGCTCCCGCTCGGCCTGCATCTGCCGCCAGGCCAGCCAGACCAGCGGGTTGAACCAGTGCAATGCGCAGGCGAGCTGCGCGATGGCCTGTGTGAGGCAGTCCCAACGCCTGACATGGGCCAATTCGTGCAGCAATACCGCCCGCCGCTGCTCGGACGACCAATCCTCCGAGCCGGCGGGCAGCAGCAGTCGCGCACGCCACCAGCCCCAGATCATGGGCATCGCGCGGAGAGGGCTGGTCAGCAAAACGACGGGGCGCCGGAGCTGAAGCTGGGCACGAAGCTCGTCGAGAAGAACCGTCCACGACTGATCCTGAACCGGAACAGACCGGAGCTGCAGGACCCAGAGGCTCAGCCAGCCCATGGCTGTCCAGATGATCAACGAGCCAGCCACAAGCACCCAGGCAAGCACCAGCCACGCCTGCCACGAAAGATGGGACAATGCCGAAGCAGTGACTTGCGATGACGGTTCAGGAATCGGCGCAATGGGGGGTAAGGCAGCCGCGGATACCCGCCCCTGGGGGGCAACGGGCGCGTCTGACGCGCCTGTCCTGAGATGATCGGACGTGTCCACGCTGAATGCGGGACCGTCCTCAGCCATCTGGACGGAAGTCGGAGGGCTCAGGGGTGAGGGACGAACTGGCGGAGGAGTTACCGGTGCGGGCGCGGCCTGGAGCGGTAGGACATCAGTC
>BTUC01000527.1:0-4856 GCA_045863575.1 Phycisphaerae bacterium | reverse complement strand
CGGCAAAGGCCGCGGCCGCCGGACGGTGGGCAACCGACGCTGGGCATAGCGGGCCAGCACCACGCCGCCCATCAACGCGGCGAAACCACAGAGGGCCACGATGCAACCCCTGCGCAGCCGCTGCATCTCCTTCTGAAAGTAGGCCGTATCCGACGCCTTCAGAAGCGTGCCATGAAACACCGCATCGATGGAACGGATGCGGTAGCCCGCCAGAAACTCCGGACTCCGCGCGATCTGATATCCCCCCGCACTGAGCAGCGTGATCCCCACCAGGATCATGCCGATACCGATCCGGTGGGGATAAATTACCCACCGAACGGCCGATCGCAGGAAGCGCCTTCGGCGGAATCTCCGATACCAGTGCCGCTTGATGCGCATGGGAATGCTCCACCCTTGTTATATGCGCCAGAGGTGGAGCATCGGCCGCGCAATGTTTTCATCACCTGAAAGTCTCTGGGGGTTGTTCAAGGTGTGGTCCGTCGAACCTGCCCCCTGACGCCGCATGCGATCCGCTTGGCTCGAAGTCATTCGGCCAGTCTTTACACCTTCTTTACGCCCCAAGCCCCCTTTTTGACGGGCTCCTTATTTGTCGTGGCTCATACTTACTGCATTGAATAGCACGGTCCTGAGAGCACGACCTGGAATCAAGAGGGCTCGTCCCCATGCTGGATCTCCTGTTGTTGAGCGTAGTGGCCGCATTCTTCGCCGCATGTATCGGCTACATGCGGGCCTGTAACCGGCTGTAGCACGTGTGGAGGCGCGCCGGCGTGCTGGCCGCGCGATACGGATAGTGCTGACGAGGAGACGGATGCCGATGGAACACTGGCTGGGTGGAGTCCTGGTGTTTTTCCTGCTCGCGTATCTCATCTACGCCCTCATCCGACCAGAGAAGTTCTGAGAGGGCAATATGACGCTGAACGGCATCCTGCAGATCGTGGTCTGTCTCGGGCTGCTCCTGCTGCTCATCAGGCCGCTGGGGCACTACCTGACGAGAGTATTCAACGGCGAGCGGACATTGCTGGACGCGGTGCTGCGGCCCGTCGAACGGCTGATCTACCGGGCAGCGGGCGTCGATCCACAGCGAGAGCAGCACTGGACGGCGTATACGGTGGCGATGCTGCTGTTCAACCTGGGCGGGCTGTTGCTGCTCTACGTTCTGCAGCGCCTTCAGCACGTCCTGCCGCTGAACCCTCAGGAATTCGGTGCCGTGACGCCCCACTCCGCGTTCAACACGGCCGTCAGCTTCACCACCAACACCAACTGGCAGAGCTACTCGGGCGAGAGCACGATGAGCTACCTCGTGCAGATGGCGGGGCTGACCGTTCAGAACTTCGTGTCGGCCGCGACCGGCATCGCCATCGCCGTGGCATTCATTCGGGCGTTTGCCCGCCAGTCGGCCCAGTCGATCGGCAACTTCTGGACCGACCTGCTGCGCTGCACGCTGTATGTACTGCTGCCCATCTGCATCCTGTTGACCCCGATCATGGTGTGGCAGGGTGTGCCGCAGAACCTCAAGGCTTACGACGTGGTGACGACGCTGGAAGGCGGCACGCAGACGATTGCCCAGGGGCCCGTCGCTTCCCAGGAGGTGATCAAGCAGTTGGGAACCAACGGCGGCGGATTCTTCAACGCGAACTCGGCCCACCCGTTCGAGAACCCGACTCCATTGACCAACCTGCTGGGGTTGCTGTCGATCTTCGCGATTGGCGCGGCCTTGACCAACGTGTTCGGCCGGATGATCAGCGATGAGCGGCAGGGCTGGGCGGTGTTCGCTGCTATGGCCGTCCTGGTGGTCATCGGGTTGGGCGTGACTTACTGGGCCGAAGCGGCGGGCAATCCGGTGTTTGCGGCGGCTGGCGTCGACCAGACCGCCGGCGACCTGCATTCGGGCGGCAACATGGAAGGCAAGGAGGTCCGCTTCGGGATCGCCAACTCGGCGCTGTGGGCGGTGGTGACCACTGACGCCTCGTGCGGCGCCGTCAACGGCATGCACGACAGCTTCACGCCGCTGGGAGGCATGGTTCCGCTGGTCAATATCCTGCTGGGCGAGATCATCATCGGCGGCGTGGGCGCAGGGCTCTACGGCATGCTGCTCTTCGTCATCCTGACCATTTTCATTGCCGGGCTCATGGTCGGACGGACACCGGAGTACCTGGGCAAGAAGATAGAGGCCAGGGAGGTCAAGATGACGATCCTGGCCATCCTGATCCTCCCGGCCAGCATCCTGGGCCTCACGGGGCTGGCTGCCGTATTGCCCGCCGGGCTCAAAGGACCGCTTAACGCCGGTCCTCATGGGTTCAGCGAGATCCTGTACGCCTTCGCGTCAGGCACGGGCAACAACGGCAGCGCCTTTGCGGGCCTCAGCGCCAACACGTGGTTCTACAACGCCACGATTGGGCTGGCCATGCTGCTGGGGCGGTTCGCGATGATTGTGCCCACCATGGCGGTCATCGGCTCGCTGGCTACCAAGAAGCGCGTGCCCGTCTCGACAGGCACGTTCCCGACACACGGGCCGCTGTTCGTGGGCCTGCTGGTCAGCGTGATTCTGATCGTGGGTGGATTGACGTTCCTCCCGGCCTTGTCGCTGGGGCCGATCGTCGAGCACCTGATGATGTCGGCGGGCAAGGTTTTCTAAAAGAGGCAGATCATGTCAGCGCGAGCCAGGAGCATATCCCTGTTCGAACCCAGGATCATCCGGCGGGCGATCCGGGAGTCGTTCGTCAAGCTGGACCCGCGCACGCAGGTCAGGAACCCGGTCATGTTCGTCGTGGAAGTGGTGGCCGCCATCACCACCCTCCTCTGGGGCCAGCGCGTGTTCGACCACAGCGACCAGAGCGCGTGGTTCGTCGCCCAGATCAGCATCTGGCTGTGGTTCACCGTCCTCTTCGCCAACTTCGCCGAGGCGATGGCCGAGGGGCGCGGCAAGGCTCAGGCCGATACCCTGCGCAAGACCGCCACCGACACGTTCGCCAAGCAGTTGTTGTTTGACGGCACCAACCTCTACGAAAAGGTGCGTGCCACGCAGCTTGGCAAGGGTGACCTCGTGCTGGTCGAAGCGGGTGACATCATTCCAGGCGACGGAGAGGTGATGGAAGGCATCGCCTCCGTTGATGAATCAGCAATCACGGGAGAATCGGCCCCGGTGATCCGGGAAAGCGGCGGCGATCGTTCCGCGGTGACGGGCGGGACGCGCGTGCTGTCCGACTGGATCAAGGTGCGAATCACCGCCGATCCCGGCGAGACCTTCCTGGATCGGATGATCGCGATGGTCGAGGGCGCCCAGCGGCAGAAAACACCCAACGAGATCGCCCTGAGCATCCTGCTGGCGGGGCTCACCATCGTTTTCCTCATGGTGGCGGCCACCATCCAGCCCTTCGCGATCTACGCGGGCGGCGCCATCTCGCTCACCGTCCTGATCGCGCTGCTGGTGACGCTGATCCCGACGACTATTGGTGGGCTGCTGTCGGCTATCGGCATCGCCGGCATGGACCGTCTGGTACAGCACAATGTCCTGTCCATGTCCGGCCGGGCGGTCGAGGCGGCAGGCGACGTGGACACTCTCCTGCTGGACAAGACCGGCACGGTCACGCTGGGTAATCGCATGGCCACAGAGTTCGTCCCCCTGCCGGGCGTCGGCCAGGAGGAGCTCGCCAATGCAGCCCAGTTGGCGTCGCTGAGCGATGAAACGCCCGAAGGCCGCTCGATCGTGGTGCTGGCCAAGGAAAAGTACGGGCTGCGCGAGCGCGAGGTGGCCGAGCCGCATGCCCAGTTCGTTCCTTTCACGGCGCAGACGCGGATGAGCGGCGTCAACATGAACGGCGTCCAGATCCGCAAGGGAGCATCCGACGCGGTGCTGGAGTTCGTCGGGCAGCGGGGCGGGGCGCTCATGCCCTCCTCCGAGCTGAAGGATGCCGTGGAGCGGATCGCCCGGGCCGGCGGAACGCCTCTCGTCGTGGCCAGGAATGAGCGACTGCTCGGCGTCATTCATCTCAAGGACGTGATCAAAGGCGGGATGAAGGAACGCTTTGCCGAGCTTCGCCGGATGGGGCTGCGGACCATCATGATTACCGGGGACAATCCGCTGACGGCCGCATCCATTGCCGCAGAAGCCGGCGTCGACGATTTCCTGGCCCAGGCCACGCCGGAAGCCAAGCTCAGGCTCATCCAGGAGGAGCAGGCCAGGGGCAAGCTGGTGGCCATGTGCGGCGACGGGACCAACGACGCTCCGGCGCTCGCCCAGGCCGACGTGGCCGTGGCCATGAACACCGGCACCACCGCCGCCAAGGAAGCCGGGAACATGGTGGACCTTGACTCGAATCCGACCAAGCTGATCGAGATCGTCGGGATCGGCAAACAGTTATTGATCACCCGTGGCTCGCTCACCACCTTCAGTATCGCCAACGACGTGGCCAAGTATTTCGCCGTCATCCCGGCCATGTTCGCGGCGACCTATCCGGAGCTCGGAAAGCTGAACATCATGCACCTGGGCTCCCCCGAAAGCGCGATTCTCTCGGCGGTGATCTTCAATGCCCTCATCATCATCGCCCTCATCCCGTTGGCGTTGCATGGCGTCAAATACCGGCCCATGCCAGCGGCGGCCGTGCTGCGGCGCAACCTGCTGATCTTCGGAGCGGGTGGCATCGTCGTGCCGTTCGTGGGTATCAAACTGGTGGATATGGTCGTGCGCGCGCTGCATCTGGCCTGACCTTGTGTCGGAGAAAACGGCATGCTTCAACAAGTGAGACCTGCTGTCGTCATGATCGTCATCCTTACCGTCATTACCGGCATCGCCTATCCCCTGGCCATGACCGCGATCGCCCAGTGGGTATTCCCGCATCAGGCGAACGGAAGCCTCA
>BTUC01000526.1:0-4857 GCA_045863575.1 Phycisphaerae bacterium | reverse complement strand
AACACAACACCAGCAGGGCCCACAACAGATTAGCGTGATCTTCGCGTCGGGCCGCGTGGTCCTGGTAGGCCTGCTGGGCCGTGGCCGCGTCCAGTCCCAGATCGCCGAGCGCCTGCGGCGTTACCACGTCGTGGAACATTTCGCGCAGCTCGTTTCGCAGGAACTCGCCGATGGGAACCTCGAAACCCATCTTGGGCCGGTTCAGAATCGCATCGGGAATGATGCCGCGAAACGCATCGCGGAGAATGCGTTTACCCTGCCCGCCCGCGATGCGGTACTCGACCGGCAGGCCGGTGGCAAAATCGACGACCTCCTTGGAGAGTAATGGAACACGAACTTCCAGGCTGTGGAACATACTGGCGGTGTCTACCTTGTACAGCATGTCCGCGGGCAAACCGACGGCCAGGTCGGCCAGCAGGATCTCTTCCAGCGGCTCGCTCGGATCGCGCCCGGCCAGGTCGGCCGCGGCGCCGGCATAGAGGCTTCGCATCCTCTCGGCGGCATCATGTGCCGTCTGGATTCCCAAGAGCGATGCCGCCAGACCCGGTTCCACGTACCGGGCCCAGGCCAGGTGCCGATCGAGTGCTCCGGGAACGTCCCCGCGGAGCAGTTTCTGCGCCTGCCGCACCCGGTTCAGTGCCCGCGTGGATTTCGCGCTGGGCGCAGCCTTCAGCAGCGGCTCGATCAGCCCTTTTCGAAGCAGTGCCGGGATCTTGCGGTATCGCTCGAGATAGTGATGGCCCAGATACCGCCAGTAGCCGCCGAACACCTCGTCACCGCCGTCGCCGCTGAGGGCCACGGTCACATGCCGGCGGGTATGGGCACTGACCAGGGCCGTGGGCAGGAGCGAGCTGTCCGCAAACGGCTCCCCCAAATGGTCGAGCAGGGGCTCAATCACCGCCAGCACGTCCCCAAAACTCACACGAAAAGCGTGATGCTCCGTCTGAAAGTGCTCGGCGGCCAGCCGGGCATAGCTCGTCTCGTCATATCCGGCGTGCTCGGCATAACCGATGCTGAACGTCTTCACCCGTTCCCCCCCGGCACGGGCCAGGCAGGCCGCGACGATGCTCGAGTCCAGCCCGCCGGAGAGAAATGCTCCCAACGGCACATCCGCGATCCGCTGAGCAAGCACGGCCGATTCGATCCGTCCGCGCAACTCGCGACAGGCAACCGGGTAGTCGGGGACCGGCTCCTGCGGGACGGCCAGCCGGTGGTAGCGGCGGGGTTCCAGCGGACCACGCGCTTCGAATTCCAGCAAGTGGCCCGGTGGCAGCTTCCGGATGGTCCGATAAATCGTGTAGGGATGGGGAATGAAGCCCAGATACAGGTACAAGGCCAACGCCTGGCGATCGATCTCCAGCGGCAGACCAGGAACCCTCCGAAGGGTGGCCATCTCGCTCGCGAAGATTAGACGCCCGTCGTGCACGGCGTAATACAGCGGCTTGATCCCGAACGGATCACGGGACAGGTATCCCCGGCGCTCCTGCACGTCCACCACGGCCAGGGCCCACATGGCGTCAAATCGTCGCAATGCCTCCGGTCCCCACTCCCGGCAGGACTGGAGGACCACCTCGGTATCCGATTCAGTCCGGAAGGGCCCGCTCAGCTCCGACCGGAGTGCCTGATAGTTGTACAGCTCGCCGTTGTAGACGATGGCCCATCGGCCAGACGGGTCCAACATCGGCTGGTGGCCTTCGGGGGCGGGGTCGATGACCGCCAGACGGGTATGCGCCAGCCCCATCGTGAAGCCGGGGGACTGGTGAATCCAAGCGCCACGATCATCCGGACCTCGATGGCCCAGAGCGGCACAAGTCTGCTCGAGCAGGGCCGAATCGATCGGCCGTCCATGAAAATCTATCATCCCGGCGATGCCGCACATGAGGGCCATTGTCCGGCCCGCACACGCCTACGCAAGTCCGCCCTTTTGACACCCCGTCCGCGAGCCGTATCATAAGCCCGCATTGGCGCGGCAGTTCTGACAGCTTTCCCCGTACGGAAGCGGACCATGAATCCAGCAGCCTTGTTGCGTTCCAGATCGTTGTGGACATACCTCGGTGGGCTGATGCTGGCTTCGATGCTCGCGGAGGTTACGCCCGCACGCGCTTGGGCCCAGGCGCCGGCCACGCAGCCGACCCCGGCTGTGCCGGCCGCTCCAGCTTCGCCCCTGGATGGTACGCCGATCCGGGAACTGAACGTAGCGGGTCTGGAGCAAATCACCGAAGCCTACGTGCGCAATCAGATCCGGACCCGCGCCGGACAACCCTATTCACAGGACCAGGTGCAGCGCGACGTCGGTCGGTTGCTGAGGACCGGCCGTTTTCTGGATGTAAGGGCCGAATCGGCCCTCGTGGACGGACAGGTGAACCTGACGTTTGCGGTCCAGGAGAAGCCAGAGGTGACGTCGATCGAGTTCGTGGGCAACCAGAAGTTCAAGGATAAGGACCTGCTGGAAGATCTGCCCTTTGGTGTCGGTGACCCCCTGGATTTGTACGACATCCGGCGCGGCCGTGAGGCCATTGAACGCAAGTACCGCGAGAAGGGCTACGCCTATGCCGAAGTCACCTTCGACGAGGCACTGCTCGATGAGCGCCGGGTCGTGTACACCATCGTTGAGAACCAGCGCGTCCGTGTCCGGGACATCCGCTTCGAGGGCAATGTCGAGTACTCCGAGGGCGACCTGAAAGACCAGATCGCGACCAAGGAATACTTTCCGATCTTCCGCACAGGCGATTTCGACCCTGAACGCGCGGAACGCGATGCGGCCACTCTCCAGCAATTTCACCGCGACCGGGGCTTCCTCGATGCGGAAGTCAGCTACGTGCCGGAGTTCACCGACGTCGCCCGCGAGCGGCTGACGCTCACTTTCCGCATCAACGAGGGCACGCGCTATACGATTCGGGAAGTCCGTTTTCAGGGTAACAACGTCTTCACCGACGAGGAGCTGCTGGCCGGCATGCAGCAGAAGCCAGGCGAGTACATCATTCAGTCCCGCCTGGAAGCCGACCGCAAGGACCTTGAAACGAAGTACGGATCCCAGGGTTACATCGAAGTAAGGGTAGTGCCCGGCTGGGTATTCTCCGAAGAACCGGGGCAGGTCATCCTGAACATGGTGATCGCCGAAGGTGATCGATTCCGGGTGAACTGGATCGAGGTCAACGGGAATTTCCACACGCAGGAGAAAACCGTCCGCCGCGAGCTGCGCTTCTACCCCATGGAGATTTTCGATGTCACCAAGCTGCGCAGTGCAGAACGCCGCCTGAAGGAGACCGGCCTGTTCACCGAGGCCACCGTGCAGCCGGTGCCGCCCAGTGAGCCACCGCCGCCCGAGGCGGCGTCCGCGCCCCCCCTGCCGGGCTTCGGACCTCCTGCGGCCGACGGCGAGGCGCCCCTGACCGCTCTACCGGCCGAACCCCCCACCGGCTGGCGCGACGTGCTGGTCACGGTCGAGGAAAACCCGCGCACCAACGAGTTCATCGCCGGCGTCGGCGCCAGCAGTGACAACGGCATTGTTGGCAATATCATGCTGAAGAACACCAATTTCGACATCAAGGATTGGCCGCGAAGCTGGGGGGAGTTCTTCCGCGGGAGAGCCTTCCGCGGCGCGGGCCAGACGGCCGTCATTCAGCTCGAGCCAGGCACGGAGTTCACCCGCTTCCGCATCGACTTCCGTGAGCCTTATCTCTTTGATATGCCGGTGGGCTTCAACACGAGTTTCTATCTCTTCGAGCGCGGACGTGACGGGTACGATGAGCGCCGGGCCGGCGGCACATTCAGCTTCGACCGGCGGTTTGACGAGGGCTGGCTCAAGGACTGGACCGCCGACATCGCCTTCCGGGCCGAGTATGTCGTGGTGGCCGACCGCGACGCGTTCGCGGCCAGGGACATCCGCGACGTCGACGGCGGCAGCTATCTATCCAGCGTCAAGCTTTCGCTGCTGCACGACACGACCGACAGCCGCTTCGATCCCGGCTCCGGCCATCGCCTCCGCATGGCCTGGGAGCAGGCGGGCGCCATGGGCGGCGATTACTATCACTCCAAGTTGACCGGCAGTTACACCCAGCACTTCACGCTGGCGGTCGACGAAGAGGACCGCAAGAGCGTGCTGAGCATGCACGCCGACGCCGGACAGATTCTCGGCGATGCTCCCGTGTTTGAGCGCTTCTATGCCGGCGGCATTGGCTCGTTCCGCGGCTTTGACTTCCGGGGAATCAGCCCGCGCGACGGGCTGCGCAAGAATCGGATCGGCGGCGACTTCATGCTGCTGACCGGTGCGGAGTACTCGTTCCCCCTGTTTGCCAAGGCCGTGCGCGGCGTGACTTTCATCGACATGGGCACGGTGGAACGCGACTTCGGGATCAACAGTTGGCGTGCGGCCATCGGCGCCGGCGTCCGCCTGACGCTGGACATCTTCGGCAGCGTGCCGATGGAATTCGACCTCGCCTATCCCATCTCCAGAGAAGACGAGGACAACGAGCGGATCTTCAGCTTCTTCATCGGCCTGCCGTTCCTGTGACAGCGGGTGCTGGGTGTTGGGTGATGGGTGTCGGGTGTTGGGTCGGCCGTGACTGCGGTAAGAAACGCATGATCCAACACACGGAGAGGTCAATGCCCGAGCCGATCGTGCGAGAGGGCGGCCTACCTGTCGGCGGCCACCCTCATCGAAGCTCATTTCACTAAGATTCTGTCGGGCGCAAAGCCGGGTCAACCTGCTGAAGCACCGTTCACAGACGGCGCCGTCCTGCCTTCCGAGAGAATCGGCCGGCTGCCGGCCACACTTTCACACCTTCGCACGTTGGCACCCTCTCACATTCAGCCTTGGCCGTCCTGCTTCCCGGGCAGCGCCTTGGGCATGCCGCC
>BTUC01000525.1:0-4862 GCA_045863575.1 Phycisphaerae bacterium | reverse complement strand
CACATCCGCGAGCGCTTCGCCTTTCTGGCCCGCGAGCTGGGCGTGGAGGGCTTCTGGGTGGACTTCCTCGACACGGTCTATAACCGCAACGACGCCACGCACGAGAAGAACCCAGACCACTTCGGCGCCGCGCTGGAGCAGTTCATGGCCGCGTGCTACGAGGGGTTTGCGTCCGAGCACCCGGCGCCCCTGGTCGAATACCGCCTGCCGTTCGCGAATCTGCTCAGCAAGCGGCACGCCAGCGTCTTCGGGACTACCTACACCAACAAGAACTGGGACCGCAACCGCCTGCTGGCCATCGCGCGGAAGCCCTTCAGTCACGGCGTGGCCACACGCTGCGATCCGCTGGTCTGGACGCCGGCCCAGTTCGACCACCGGGATTTCGTGGGCAAGACCTTATCGGCCGTCATGTTCTGCGGCCCGCCGGGCCTTTCGATGGATCTCACCCAGCTCGACGAGAACCGCCGGCGCAACCTGCGGGACTGGTTCGCCCTCTACAACAAACATCGCGAGAACCTGACCCGCGGCGAGTTCCGGCCGTTCGGCTCAGAGTTTCACTATCCTGAGATGATGATCCACCACGGCCACACGGCCTACGCCTGGGTCTCACGCTGGGAGACCGGCCACATCCCGTTCCCGGACGGGACGAAGCACGCCTTCGTGTTCACGAATTTGCCGGAGGAGCCGTCGTTCATCGCCCGGCTGGACATCACCCACGTGACCGGCCTGGTTCCTGGCCGTTACCGCGCTCGCTGGTTCAACAGCGTGCTCGAATCGCACGACCCGCCGTTCGAGATCACGATCAAGCAGCGGTCAACCGCCAGCCGGCAGGACTCCGGGAGCGAGCAGCGCCCGCTTCTGCTCAGCCCGCGCGAGAACTGGGACTTCCACCCGGACGATGAGCGTCCCAGCCTGGACGTGCGCCGTGGCGGTTACCTGGAGCTCGAGCTGATCGAGTGAAGCGTAAAAACCGCGCCTGTAGCGGCCGGCCTCCATGCCGGCCGTTCTGCTCGGTCAACGGCCGACACGGAGGCCGGCCGCTACACACGCTGAAGCCGCCAACCGGAAGGGGGCGCTAGCGGATGGGGGCGCTAGCTCTTTGTCTTCTCAGTCGCATCCTTCGGGTAGTTCGGGCTCAGCAGCATGTTTTCTCGCGGGGCGACGAGCTTGCCGTTTTTGACGAAACCTTCGCCGCGCTCGGAGAGATGGTCGATGAGACGGCCACGCCAGCGCTCGAGAGTCTGCCGGTGGGCCGGGTCGGCCGCCAGGTCCTCAAGCTCCCGCGGGTCCGAGGTCAGATCGAAAAGCTGCTCCTGTCCCGTCGGGGCGTGGAAGATGTACTTGATCCGGCCGTCGGTGAGCGCGCTCCAGTGGTTCTCCGGCGAGTAGCAGACGCTGTGCTCCAGGTCAATGAACTCCCGCCAGCCTTCGTTCTGGCCGCGTATGAGTTTGAGCAGGCTCCGCCCGTCAAACGCACGCTCCTCGTACTGGGCTCCGGCAGCATCCAGAAACGTCGGCAGCAGATCACGCAGTTCCACGGGCTGCTCCAGCACCTGCCCGCGCGCTGACTTCATGCCCTCGGGGCAGCGGATTAACATCGGAATCCGCGCCGAACCCTCGTAGGCATAGGTCTTACGCCACAGATGGTGATCGCCGAGCATGTCGCCATGATCGGCGGTGAACAGGATGAGCGTGCTGTCGAGCAGTCCGCGCTGCTCCAGCGTCTTGAGAATCCGTCCGATCTGCTCGTCGATGAAGCTGATCGAGCCGTAGTAGGCCCGGCGGGCTTTGCGCGGCGCTTCCGGTCCCAGGTTGCCGCGCCACAGGCTGTGGTTGTTCTGATCGGCGGGGCGGTCGTTGCGTGCGGACCACGCGCCGATGGCCCGTTCGGGCATGTCGGCGTTCTCGTACATCTTCATGAACCGCTCTGGCGGGTCATAGGGGCTGTGCGGGCGGGCGAAGGAGACCTTGAGGAAGAACGGTTGGGCTCCGGAGTAGCTCTTCAGGAAATTCACCGCCGTCTGGCCGGTCCAGTGCGTGGGGTGCATTTCCTCGGACAGCGCATACGTCTTGGCCCGGTAGTCGTTCCAGCCGATGCCGGTCAGATCGGGGTTGGCGTTGGGCTCCAGGGAGTAAAACCAACTCCGGTAGTCGCTGCGGAAATCGATCGACTGCTCACGGCCGGACTCATCGAGCAGCGTGCGGTGAAAGCCATGGGTGTTGCGCTGCGGGTGGTAGTGCATCTTGCCGATGCCGACGCAGTGATACCCTGCATCCGCCAGCAGCCGCGGTAGCTCCTGCGGGTACCGCTCGGCCACTCGGTAGTAGCCCAGCATGCCATGGCGCCAGGGCGACTGGCCAGTAAGGATGGCCGCCCGCGCGGGCGTGCAGGAGGGTGTCGAGGTATAGGCACAGCGGAAGCGGGCGCCCTCGGCCGCTAGCCGGTCGAGAGTAGGCGTGCGGATGATCTTGTTTCCGTCCGCCCCCGTGCAGTCGCCCCGCATCTGGTCGGCCATGATAAAAAGGATGTTCGGCCGTCCGGCCGGCGCTGCCGCCGCCATGGCCGTCATCGAGAGAGCCGCCATACCGATTGAGAAATGCCTCATGGGAACCTCCTCTGCCGGAAAACATACCGGATCGGCTCAGGCGCGTAAAACCAGTGAACAACAGCTTGGGTGTTGAGGCTCTTCGGGGTCCTGAACGCAAGCGAGGGCCGAATGCCAGGGACCCTGCGGCAATCGATTCCCCGCGCTTGCGCTCAGGGTTCTGATGGCCGTGTGTCGGGAACAAGCGGGTCCGCGGTAGGCAAGTGAAGTGGCGTTCTCCGGCTCCGGGCGGCCGCGCGGGCTGAAGCCCGCGGCTCTTTGCCTTCGGTTTTCGGTGGACCTGTTCAGCCGTTCAATACGCTGATGGAGTGTTATTGGCCGGACGGCGGCTCGCTGACCGGCAGCCACACTGAGACCGTCGTGCCCGCTCCCGGGGCGCTGTGCACCCTGATTTTGCCCCGGTGTGCCTCCAGGATGCCGATGGCCGTTGCCAGTCCCATGCCGCGGCCCATGGGCTTGGTGGTGAAGAATGGCTCGAAAACCCGCTCGGCAACCTCTTCGGGCATGCCGCAGCCGGTATCCTTGACTTGAAGGCAGACGTACTTGCTGGGTGTGAGCTCCATCGCTTCGGCCATCTTGCGGTCCAGCTTCTCCTGGACGGTGGTGATCTCCACCCGCGCAGGTGGTTGGCAGGCCTGGATGGCATTGAGGCACAGGTTCATCAGCACCTGCTCGATCTGCGTCGAGTCCACCAGGACCTTGGGCAGCTCACTGCTCAGGCGGAGCCCGTAGTCTATTCCTTCCGGCGTGGTTTTGTCGAGCATCCGGACCACCAGCCTGACGAGCTCGTTCAGATCCGTCCAGGCGCGTTGCCGCGAGCCGCCCCGCGCGTACGCCAGTAGCTGCTGAGTAAACGCCGAACCCCGCTCGGCGGCCATGGCGATGTCAGTGAGCAGGTCCCGCGCTTTGGCGGAGATGCCCGGCTGACGCTGCAGGATGGAGACGTTGCCCATGATGACCGCCAGCAGGTTGCCGAAATCGTGGGCAATGCCGCCGGCCAAAGTGCCGATGCTCTCCATTTTCTGGGCCTGTAGAAGCTGCTGCTGGAGGCGCTTGCGTTCGGTGATGTCGCGGCCGACGGACTGGAACTCGACGACTTGGCCCTCGGCATCAAAGATGGCCCGATCCGTCCATTCGTTCCAGCCGATCTCACCGCCGGGCAGCACCACCCGATGTTCATCCGTCTGCACCGCACGCTCCGGCGTGAAGGACGCGATCTTGCGCCGGACGGACTGCCGGTCCTGCTGGGCGACCAGCGATAGGAAATTTGCACCCACCAGTTGCCCGCGCGGAATGCCGAAGTAGCGCGCGTAGCTCTCATTCACGAACGTTCGCGTTCCATCCGGCAGCCAGCGTACGATGAACTCGGTCTGGTCCTCCACCACCCGCCGATAGCGCTCTTCGCTGTCGCGCAGGGCCTGCTCGGCCCGCGCTCGCTCCGCCACCTCGCGCTCCATTCGCTCTTTCTGCGTCTTGAGCTCCTGGTAAAGTCGATCATTCACCACGGCCGCGGAAATGTAGTTCGCGAACATCTGGAGGTATTCCAGGTCCGTCAGCGTAAAGCTGTCCAGCCGGCGGGAAGCGTAGATTCCGAAAATGCCGATGACGCGATCCTGAGCCAGTAAAGGTGTGCCCGCGTAGGAAACCAGCGGAAACGCGCTCGGCCGTCGGTCAATGCAGGCCCGGCTGATGGTCGCCGCGCGCACATCCTGAATGAACACGGGGCGGCGGGTCGCAATCACCTTGTGGGACGCGCCGGTGTCCGCATGAATCCGCGGCGGTAGATCCGCCTCGGTGAGTCCCGCAGACGCCAGCAGAACGAGTTGATCGCCTTCCAGCAGCCGGATCACGCAGGCATCGACCCCGAAAGTTTGTCGGACCTGCTCGGCCATCTCCCGCGCCTGCTGGGGAAGGGGCTGCGATCCGACGATCGTGCCGGTGATGCGCGCCGCCAACCTCAGCCGCTCACCGGCCTGGGCGAGATCCTGGGCCGGGTCTCGCGCCGGCTTGTGCTGGCGCCGACCGCCCGTGCGCTCCCCGGCGGGTGGCCGGAGCGTAGTTTTCAACTGGTCTTTTCGGCGCTGCCGCGCGTCGTGCTTGGAATCAGTAGCGACCTGCTTGCTTTGAGAACGCCCCCTTGGCGACGACTCCGAAGAGGGTTTGCGGGGCGACCTGGTCATGTCCTTCTTCCGGTCCGGCATGCTGACTCCGCTCTGCCCGTAACAGAACATGATATGCAAAAGCAGCGCGAATGGC
>BTUC01000524.1:0-4863 GCA_045863575.1 Phycisphaerae bacterium | reverse complement strand
CCACAGCATGGCGGCCGGGCGGGCGCCGGTGCAGTGACCAGGCGCGAGCAGTTTAAGGTCGGCGGCGCGGAAGGCGGCGACGGTCTTCTCCAATCGTTCCGCCGACGCAGAGTGCAGATGCATGCCCCCGATCACCGCGTGCACCTCGGAGCTGCCGGTCATCTCCGCAACGTGGCACAGCGTATTCACCACGCCGGCATGCGCGCAGCCGACCAGCAGAATCGTCCCTCGCCACGTCTGCAAGACCAGCGCCTGGTCATCCACAATCTCGTCCGGCTCCGTGCAGGCCTCGTCCAGGAAGAATGCCCCACCTGTATCCTCAAAGTCGGTGCGGCGGGGAATCTCGCCGGTCAGCCACACGCCAGGTGCGATCTCAGAGGGCGTGCGGACCCGGTACAGCTTCTCCACGCGCTCTTGAAGCCAGTCCGAATTCGGCACGGGCGAGCCTACCTGCGAAACCCGCCCGTCTGTGCTGCGGCTGAACCTCGATTGGAAGGCGGTGAGATGGGTGTAGACGCTTGCACGGCGGAAGCTGTCGATCTCCCGGTACAAACCACCAGTGTGGTCGTAGTGGCCATGGCTAAGCACGATCGCCTCCGCCTGCCGCAGATCGATGCCCAGCACCCGGGCATTGTTGGCCAGCGCCAGCCCCTGCCCCGTGTCGAACAGAATGTGGTGCCCGTCCGCCTCGATCCAGAATGAAAGGCCGTGCTCGGCCAGCAGGTCGCGGGCCCCGGCCGTGTTCTCCGACAAAACGGTGATGTTCAACCGCTCGATCATGGCGGCCACCCCTCTTTCTGGGAGATGAACACACCCTCCGCCGCGGCGCACAGCCGCCCCTGCTGCCGCAGCTCGGCCCGCAACTGCAGGACGCTGGATTCCTGAACCATCCAGGCACGGATGGCCGCGGCCGCATCCACCTCTACCGGCTGGCGGTATTGAATGTTCAACCGGATGGTGACGCCGGAAATGCCACGCGTGGCCAGGCAGTTCATCATGGCGGCATCGAGCAGCAAGGCGATCACCCCGCCGTGCAGGCAGCCTTCATACCCCTGGTAAAACGAGTCGCAGGCGAAAACTCCGGCCACGCTGCCGTCCGGCTGCAGATCGAACTTCAAGGCCAGGCCGCCCTCTCCGCCAGGACGGCAGGCGATGCAGTTCGCGTGATCCTGCCGCCGGGAAACGGCCGGGTAGTCCACAGGGCACTGGGCAGACCGGGAGACTCCGCCCTCACCCAATGCGCCGATCTCATGCACTCTCTTTTGCTTTACAGCCATTGAAGCCTCTTCTCTGTCAGCGACAGCCTGTCGCAGACAGCACGCACTGCTGGTCACGATGCCGCCGGACCGCGACCGGAATTCAAGGCATGACCCACCAGCTCCGCGACCCGACGCCCCGAGAGCAGCATGCCACCGAAGATGGGCCCCATCCGAGGCCCGTGGTGGACCGCACACACAGTCATGCCGCAGATCCACAGCCCGGGCCATACCTGGCCCGTGCGCGAAACGACAAAGCGCTCGCCTTCGGGAGCATTCATCGGTCCTTCACGCGGGTTTTCGGGAGCATCTCCGCTGGTCGGTACTCTTTGTCGTCGCACCATCTCGAATACGGCCGCGTCGTGCCCGGTCGAATCGATAACCGCCCGAGCCGTCAACACCACGGGATCGATAGGCAACTGAGCCGACAGACCACTTCGGTTGATCACCACGCCGCACACGCGGTTCTCCACCACGCGCACATCCTCGACGGTGGTCAGATTGAGAATCACCGCGCCGGCCCGCAAGGCCTGCAGCGTGAGTGCGGCGGCCAGCTCAACCGAATCCACCGTGTACAAGCCTTCACTGGCCTCGCGGCGCCTCACCTGGAGCGTATCGAGCACTTCCAGAGCCGCCCGCTGGATGACCACCTCGTTCATGGCCATGGCCCCGCCCCACACACCCCCACCGGGCGTCAGCCGCCGCTCCACGACCACCACGCGCAATCCTTTCGCCGCCAGCAGAGCCGCCGCCATCAGCCCTGAAGGACCGGCGCCGGCGATAACAACCTCGCTCACCAGGCTGCGCAGCAGCTTCTCGTGGTACGCGGACACAATCGCTCGGGATACCTTCTCATCATTGAGTGTAGAAAACGGCGCCTCCGGCACGTCATAGGTCCTTTCCAGCTACGACTGCATGTGTGTTCGGAGCTGCTCCTGCTGCTTGCGCTGTGCAGCGTCGGCAGCCTCCTCTCTGGTTTTCTCCTGTGAGGCTGTGCTCATTTTTTACCTTTCAGCTCTCCATTGCCGCTGCTCTAGCGGGCCAGCGGCTCGGTCTCCACGTCTCCACGGACGCGGTCGCGCCGTTCCTGAACTTGCATTCTGGATTCAGGCCGCGGGCACCAGGCAAACAGCATCGGGAACACGATATCGCTGGTACAGCAGGGGACCCACACGGCCAGGAAGAGAAAGATGCCGATGCCCATGCCTGCCTGCCAGGTCAGCGCCCCGCCAAGAGCCATGGTGATGTGAAAGAGCGATGCCCACGTACTGATCAGGACATGGCCCGCGTGGGCGATTCGTGTCCGGGGCCATACCGAGCCCAGAGCAATCCCCGCGAAGGCCAGCGGATTAACTAACCACCATTTCTCGATGAATCCGAGGTGCACCCCTCGATGCGGCAGGTCCAGCAGCCACTCGCCGACAAAGGGAACGATCGAATCACTCAGCGTAGCGATTCCGACCGAGCCGAGGTACCCGATGAACAGCGTGCGCCAGAAGGTGTACCGCGCGTTGAGCCGATACAGCGCGGTGGTCACCAAGGCACTGAGCAACACGTGCATGGGGTGCATCACCCAGAACAGTCCCTGCGAAGCGGACCGCGGCACAGCGAACCAGGCGAACACCACCATGATGGCAATGCCGGTCAGCGTGCCGAAAAGTGTAAACGGGGCGTGCCGTCTGAGTTCTCGGTCTATGTCTCGCAACATCCTGCCTTCTCCACATGAGAGCTCCTGCGGCTCGCCTGCGCCCCCTGAGCGTTCGCCTCTTGTGCGCTACGCCTGGATCGAGATATCACGATTCGGCCCACGTCGCGACCGATGTCCCTGGCCACCACGGGACACTTGGCCTTCAACAGGAAGAACAGATTCTGTTTCGCTTCACTGAGGGTTTCGTAGTTTCCCTGGCCCTTGGAGATGATCAAATCGGCCTGCTCAAATGTCTCTCTGAAGGCGGGCGAGCAATCCCGCAACACGGTTCCGGGCACATCGCTTCCGTTGTCGATGACCGATACCAGGTTCGTCAGCCCGGCAATCTCCGCGTCCTCACGTGTCGCGTCGTTGATCACCGGTTGACCGCGAACGGCAAGAATGACCTTCTCTGGTGGTATCTGTTCGATCAAGAGCCGGTCGAAGAAGAGCTCGCCGGCGTTGTCCGCCAAGTACAGAATCCGCCGTGCGCGGGCGATCCCCTGAGTCAGCTCTTCCAGGGGCATGCCTTCAAGTGAGTCATCCATTGCCTCGCGAACGGCGTGGTTGATGTGGGCGGCGGTCAAATGGCTGACGCAGCCTAAGTCGATGATGTTGCCCGCGATGGCCAGCCGGACGGCCGCGGCCATGGGGTCAGCGGCGGACCTGACATATCGGGCCAGCGTGGGATAGGTGTCGCGCGCAATGGCGTTGAATAGTTGCTTGGGCTTTCGATATGGATCCCGCTGCCCGGTGAGCTGGCGGATCAACTGGTGGATTCGCCGCCCCATCAATGGCGGCGGATCCTCCGCGGACTGATTCGACGCCAGCAGCAGGGTAGACCGGAGCACGGTTCGGTGTATCGCTTCGTCGTCGGAAACCAATCGCGCGGCATCCAAGGCTTGACGAAGAAAACAGGGAAAACAGTCAAGGTAGGTTCGCATTGTACACCTATCCCACCCCTCCCGCAGCAGCGGGAACGGGATCTCCCGCTGCTGCTGATAGGATCGCGGCCCGACGCTAGGTCACTCGCGCGGCACCCGCGGTTTGCCCGACGAACGCTCCTTCCCTTCGTGGGCACACTGGGTCGCCGAGACGAACTGGTCGTTGTGAAGCGCCCCTGCCGCCAGGGCGGACACGGCGGTGTCAGCCAGGCCGATGACGCCCCAGATGACCTCGATGCCGTGGCTCTCGAGAGCCTGACGATCGCAGTGGGCGATGCCGCCACAGATCAGCGTGCCGACGCGCATGGCCATGAGCCAGTCCGGCAGGTTGGCAGCGCTGAGATCTTCGATCTCCAATATCTGACTGTGCTGCACCCGGCCTTCGTTCGTCCGCGCGATCAGAAGCCTGCTGATGCTGCCCAGGCGCGGCGAAACGTACTGGCCAAAAAGTGGGACCGCGACGTTCACGATCAGATCTCCTGATCCCACAGGGCTATCAATTCCCGTGCCAGCCGGCGCGCGGCACGACGGCAGCCTGGATATGGTATCTATCCGGCGCGCCGACCACCGGCGGGGTCCCGAGCGCGTTTCACGAATGCAACTGTCGCGACAAGTGGACGTAATCAGCTGAAATTAAGGCACTTACGGCCCTGACGGGATGAAACGAATTGTTTCAATTTTGCGACCACGTTGACCCAATGCCCAGCCGCCGCATCTTGCGCCAGAGCGTCGAGCGGCTGATGCCGAGCTCCCGGCTGGCCGCAATCTTGTTCCAATGGTGCCGCTCGAGTACGGCCAGGACAGCATCGCGCTCGGCAGCCGCCAGCGGTGGGCATGAACCTGTCTCGTTTCGATGGATGGGACTGGCGCTGACGATCTCCTCTGGCAGATCAGACTTATCGAGCGTGCCATCACGAACCAGCACGAAGGCATGCTCGATCGCGTGCTCAAGCTCGCGCACGTTCCCAAACCACGG
>BTUC01000523.1:0-4866 GCA_045863575.1 Phycisphaerae bacterium | reverse complement strand
CGCTTACTCCGCCGCGCGAAGCCAGCCCCCCCCCCAGCCCTCCCCCGGACTACCGGAGGCAGGAGTGATCCGAGCCCCAAGCGCCAGCGAGGGGGAAGATCAGAGCCCCGAGCGCCAGCGAGGGGGGCGCAGGGTGAGGAATGTGCGATGCAACCGGCCCCTGCCATTCCATGCAGCTTTTCCGTCAAACGCCGCCTGCCGTTATGATGTCTCTCGGGCCGACCGAGCACTCCGTCTATGCAGACTGACAACGTCGGCGGGTCGTTCCGCTAGGAGACTGGCATGAAGACGGGTCTGATCATCGTGGACGTTCAGAAGGATTACTTCCCGGGCGGCCGGATGGAGCTGGTGGGAATGGAGCAGGCGGCCGCCAAGGCCAGGGAACTGCTGACCGTTTTCCGTGATCACGACTGGCCGACGTTCCATATCCAGCACGTGTTCACGCAACCGGATGCGCCGTTTTTCCTGCCGGGATCAGAGGGCGTGGAGATCCACGAGAGCGTCGCTCCGCGAGCCGAGGACGTTCAGGTGGTGAAGCACCATCCCAACAGCTTTCGCGATTCGGCCCTCCAGGAGGAGCTGCGCAAGGCGGGCGTCGGTCGGCTGGTCATCTGCGGGGCCATGAGCCACATGTGCATCGACGCGACCACCCGGGCGGCGGCTGACCTGGGCTTTCAGTGCACCCTGATCCACGATGCGTGCGCCACGCGCGACGTGGAGTTTGCAGGCCAGACCATCCCGGCCGACCAGGTCCATGGATCGTTCATGTCCGCGCTGGGCTGGGCCTACGCCAAGCTCCTGTCAGGGGAGGAATTCGCGCGCGGCATGCGGTGACTGATCGCCGGAAACTCCTGCAGTCAGCTCCCACAATCAGGATCAGCGTCGTTACCCATCCCGCTGTAGCAGCGCTGAAAAGCACCGAAATCCGACTGATCCACGTCGCCGTCCTCATCGAGGTCCGCGGCCTGGCACACGGGGACAGCGAGGTACGGAATCGCCGGGCCGGACGCGCAGGACTGGAAAATGCCATAGTCATTCAGATCCACGTCGCAGTCATCGTCAAAATCCATGCGCGCCGAGCGATCCAGTTCAACGACCAGGCCCAGGAGGTCGTGTCCCTGAATGGTGATCATCTGCGTGTGCGGGCAGTAGCCCTCGGCGGAGCAGGTCAGTTGATAGTCATGGTCGGGCAACCCTTCGATCAGAAAGTCACCGGATCCGTCGGTCGCGTCTCCGCCGCCGAGTCCCATCTCAGGCGGCATCGGCAACGCATAGCATGTCGCGCCGGCGATGGCCTGTTGTGATTCGCGGCTCCGCACCCGCCCACCGATGTCATGCGTCGGATTCAGATAGATGTCGACGTTTTGTACGCACTGCCCAGCCACCACGGGGAGGGGCGACCCCAGGGATGGATCGAAGACGCCGTCGTAATACTCGCGCTGATAGCCGGGCCGCTCCGCGAAAACGAGATAGGACCCGGGCCTGGCGATGGCGGTGAAGTGGCCGAACGCATCCGTGGTCAGCCACAACGACGTGCATGGCGCCGGCCCACCATCCCACACCTCCAGACCGATGGTGTTCCCGGACAACGGCTCGCCGGTATCCTGGTCAAACACCGTGCCCTGGATGCAGCCGCCCTCATTCAGATCGAAATCGATCCCCGCCACGAGGCCTGCTGACGCCAACGGCACGGCCTCGCTGTCGCACGCGGAGATCACGTCATCGTAGAATTCAAAGCCATAGAATGGCGGGCCGGGCGGATCAGGATCATAGGGCTCCACGGACACCGAGTAATCGTCTGCCGGGAGACCGCAGATAGCATAGTTCCCGCTTGGGTCGGTCACCTCCGAACGCCCCATGCCGCGAGTTCTCGCGCCGGCATTAGCTCTCACTCCCTCCACGGGTACACCGTTGATGCGGACGGTTCCGGAGATGCAGCCGCCCAATTCCAATGTATAGTCGACGCCGCACACTTCCTGCTGCGTGAGAACCTCGACACAGGTGCAACCCTCCCAGGGATTGCTGTTGTTGTAGCACTTGCCCACGTGGGTCGCCGTGCTCACCCACATCTGGTACGTGGCCGGCGCAGGTAGATGGCGGATGGCGTATTGGCCGTCCGAGTTGGTCTCGCCATTGAATGACGGCTCGCCCCCCCCCCACCACTGGCAAGGCCACGCCGAAACCCAGGCACCGGCGATCGGCGTCACGCCGTCGATTTCGGTGACCGTTCCGGAGAGGGTGCCACCCGCAGGCAGCACGAAATCTTTGCCCACGAGATGGGCGGCCTCCGGCACGATGATGATCTCCGCATCATGGAAGTAGAAGCGGTCCGGATAGTAGATCCGGGCGTAGTTCTCGGCCACGGTGGGCGGCTGGGCGTACTCGCATATGAAGGGTCCCGCAAAGAAGTGGGCATCATCCCACTGGCCGCCGGGATCCCCCATGGCGAGGTAATCCTGGCCCAGACAACAGTCGTTCGGTTCGCCGGAGCGCCAGTTCGAGTACTGCCACGGCTCACCACTGGCCCACGTCCAGGCGCCCTCGTGGCCGGCATCGGTGGCCCCGAGCATACACCAGCCCCCTGCGAGTTGGCTCCAGAGCCATTCGTTCTCCTGCGCCGAGCTGATCGAAGCCAGATAGCCTCCACGCGATTGACACAGGGCCTGGGAGCCCGCGTAGCCCGGCCAGGTGAAGTTGACTCGCTCGTACCAGTGCTGTCCCACCGGCTCCTGGACGGCCGGCCCGATCGCCCACGGGTCCAGTTCCCCGCCCGCGCGCAGCCGGTACTGCCCGGGCGGAACCACCATCAGGTACTCTCCGCTGCCATATTCGGTGACGGCATACGCGACGGTGTAGGTCCAGCCGCCCGGCGGCAGCGCGAGCAACTCGATCAGAATGCCGCCCAGTGGTGCGCCCGCACTGTCCGTAACCCTGCCGGAAATGGAGGCACTGGTGATTTCGAAGGCGGCGCTGTCATCACTGATACCAAGCTGCCCACACGCTGGATGCTCGTATGCAATGTGGAGGGTGTACTCGGTCCCGGGAGGCAGCTCCGCAGGCCCCACCTGCCAGGAAAACTGGCCGTCGGCGACCGGAACCCTCGCAATGCCTGCGTAGGGCTCTCCTGCCCGATATAACTGGATATCGATGAGCCCCTCGCTGGCGTAAATGTCCCAGGAGATGATTTGCTGCGTGCCCACCGCCCACGATTCCCCGCCGGCCGGGGCGGTCACCTCCAGATACGGCAGGGGTTTTCCGCCGGCGATGCTCAGCGGTTCGCTGCGGTCCTGAATCCCCGGACAGGCATCGGTGTAGATGCCGATCACCACCATGTAATCAGTCGCCGGTTCCAGGTGTTCGCAGAGAGTCCACGTGAAGGCGCCGTCCTCCGCCGGAACCCGGCCCAGGTGCTGAATGTACTGACCGGGTCTTTCCAGGTCGAGGTTGACCATCATTCCACCGGCGTCGGTCGCGTTCCAGGTGATCGTATGCGTCTGGCCGGCCGCCAATGCTTCTCCACCACCCGGCCAGGTCAGCTCCAACTCCGGCGTGGGAACACCTCCGGTGATGGCGAATGGCTGCTGACTCTCATCTGAAACCGTTGGACAACCCGGTGTGGATACCCAGATCTGAATTCGATAATCGGCCGCTGCCTCGAAGTACCGGCAGATCGTCCAGTCGAACTGCCCGGCCTCTGCTGGGGCATTCCCCAGGTACTCATGGAAGATCCACCCCGTGCAGGCACTGGACTGCCGATACAGCCGAATGGTCACGGTGGAACCCGCGGCGTTCGCAGCGTCCCAGGTGATCGGATACGTCTGACCGGCGGTGTACTCCCCTCCGTCGTTAAACGAGGTGAGCGTCAGCGTTCGGGCCTGACCACCGGTCATGGTGAATGGTTGATCGCTTCGATCCACAAGCGTTGGACAACTGCCATACCCCCACACACTGATCTCGATCACGTATTCGCCAGGGTCCAGGTGGGGACACGCGACCCAGTCGAACCGGCCGGCCGAGACTGGAGCCTGGCCGATGTAATGGACGGGGACTAGTTCTCCACCGGTGGATGCGTACAGCGTGATCTCCGCGTTTCCTTCGATATTCAAGGGCTCCCAGGTGATCGGAACCGGCTGGCCGGCGGTCAGCGACTCGCCGCCGTTGGGCGAGGTCAACCGAAGCGCGAGCTCCTGCCCGCCGGTGATGCGGAAATCCCCGTCGCTTTCGTCGGTCACCACGACGCCCTCTTGGGTCTGGAGCATGGTGATGACGCGGTAGTCGTCCGCATCGGGCAGGTACGGACAGATCGGACCGCTGGTACAGCGCTGCCCCAGGGCACCGCCGATCGGGAAACCGGCGACATTCACCCCGTTCTTCAGCAGCCCCACGCCGGCACGACTGTCGGGATCATCGCTCTCCCAGCATACGCTTCCGAGTGTCCCGGCCGTCCAGGTCTGTCCGGGAGCCGGCAGCAGCGTGCGCAGGGAAGGCCTCGGATCGGAGCCGCAGATCTCAATCGGCCGTGACATCGCGATGTTCTCGAACCCTTCCGGACCGCCCATCGGCGAGTAGGCGACACACAGGATCCGGTAGTCCGCTCCATCGCCGATACGGGAAGGCACATTCCAGGGCAAGCCGCCTGCTGAGGATTCGCCTACGCCGGTGAGTGCGATCGCGCCGGCCGTGTCGAGCAGAAGCGCTTGCACACATCCCAGATCTACAGGCGTCCAGGCGATCATCTGCGCGGTTCCGGCCGTCCAGCACGGCTGGCCCGGGGCCGGTGTCAGGAGTTCCAGCCGGCGCCGGCTCGATGACCCGGTGATGGTGAAGCTGCCGTTGCTCTGGTCACTGGCCAGGATTCTGAGCCCG
>BTUC01000522.1:0-4869 GCA_045863575.1 Phycisphaerae bacterium | reverse complement strand
GTTCGACATTCAGACCGGCTTGTGGCAGTCGAGCAGCATTGCCGCCAACGTGGAGAACTGGCGGGTCAATCTCGCGTTCAACAGCCAGGGGCATCCGGCCGTGGCCTACTCGAGCGGCACGGCCATTCACTACGCGGTCAACGATGGGAACGGCTGGGCGGACTACGTGTTGCCCACCGGTACGGTGACCGACCCGCTGACCGGATCGATTCAGCGTTCGCCCTATGGAACTGTTTCTCCGTCGCTGGCGTTTGATGCGAACGACGTGCCGGTCATCGCGTACAACACGAGCAGCGGGCTGGTTCTCGCTTATGACCCGGTCGTGCCCGAGCCGGCGACGTCGTTGCTCGCACTGGCCGGGGCTCTGGTGTTGTTGCGGCCAATTCGGAAGCGGGAAAGGAGGCCGGCATGAGTCTCCCTTTGGTGAGGACGCTCGCACTCGGTACTGCCATGGTGCTGAGCCTGCCGGCTGGGCTTCAGGCAGCAGAGTTGAGCTGGAGTTTTCAGCGGGTCGATGCGGAACCCTCCCCGGATGCCACGCAACTGGCCCTGGGTCTCGGTGGCGGAGCCCAGTGGCCGAAAGTATTCTACGATAAGACCCCTGCCGGTGTTGGCCTGAAATACCTGGCGGCGGCATCGCTCAAGCCTACGGGATGGTCGAGTACGATCTTGAGCGCGGCAGCCATAGCGAGTCCGACGTCTGGGTTCGTCGGTGCGGCCAGTTCGAGCGGCGGCGCAGGGGCCGTCTGGCGGACCGGCAACAGCTTTCAGGTGGCCCAGTTCACCGCTTCGGGGTGGCAGGTGTCCACGCCGGGGTCCACAACCTCTATCGCTCCCGTGCATCGCCCTTCGATCGACTATGGCCCGGACGGCAGGGCGGTCATTGCCTACAGCAATGGAACCCGGCTGATGGTTGCCGGCCACGACGGGAGTCGCTGGCAGAACGATGCAGTGGATCTCCTGGGCGCAGCTGAAAACGGCTATTACCCGAGTATTGCCGTCGGCAGCGACGGCGCCCGGCATCTGGTCTACCGTAGCGCGAGCCAAAACAGGACGTACTACGCCGTACACGACCTCGCGACCGGCAAATGGTCGAAGACGGAGCTTTCGGGGGTGCCGCCGGTCACGGCCGGGAATTACTCGCTGGCGGTCAACCCGAACAATGTGCCGTCGTTCGCGTGTTTGCGGAGTAGTACGCTGGAATTTGCCTCCTTCGATACGGCCGCTGGCGCCTGGGACGTGACTTCGCTGGCCACCGGCGTGGACAGCACGAGGGTGAACCTCGCATTCGACGGCAACGGCCGTGCCGGTCTGGCGTTCGTCTCGGAAGGTCTGGTCAGGTTGATGCTGAACGACGGAGGCGGCTGGACGACGCACACGCTGCCGAGTGGCCCAGCTCCGCTCGGGACCCCGAAGAACAACTCCGAGGTGGCCCTTGCGTTTGATGCCGACAACCTGCCGGTGCTCGCGTATTACTCGAATGCGGGCGTGATACTCGCTTATGACCCGATCGTGCCGGAGCCGGCCACGCTGGTCATTCTGGCGTCTGTGTTGAGCCTGGCGGGGCGGCGGCGAAGAAGATGAAGGGGGGCAGTGTGGCGACGAAGCAAACCAGTGCCTGGAGATCGGCAGTCGCCGGTCATCCTGCTCCGGTGGCTGTGCTGGTGGCCCTGGGGGCGTCGCTGGGTTGGGCGGCGGTGCCGGTCCGGGTGGTGGATACGCAGGTCGATCCTGTTCGCTGCCAGGTGGACCTGTTCTACGACGTCGCCCGGGAGCAGACCGTCGTGGCCTACCCCCATGTCTTGACCGCGACGTTCCGCGTTGCGCGCGTGGCGAGCTGCCAGGAAATAGAGTATCGAGCGCTGTACGAGCAGGGAGTCACCGGCCTGGATGTATCGCTTGCCCGGGACAGCCTCGGCCTGCTTTCCGCCGTCCACCGCAGCCTGGGCGATCCACTGGGACCGATGGGTCTGAGATACACGCTGGATGGCGGGCCGATGTTTGGCCTCTCGACAATAGCGATTGATGGCACGACAAAGGGCCGGGCGCCGGTGTTCGCACTGGATGGCCATGACCGCCCTTACGTCGCCTTTTGCCGGATGGATGGGCAGCCGAGCCTGGCCACCTTCGACGTGCGCCGCGGCCGCTGGGTGGTGGCACCTGTACCGGGGCCTCGAATGGCCGCCCCCGAAGCCCGGTTCCTGAGCCTCGCCCTCGACCATCAGGATCGGCCGGTGGTCGCCTGGTACGATGAGAATTCCAGCGTCTCGGTGGCCACGCTGGGCAGCGGCGGCTGGTCTTCACGGAGCTGCCGCATGGATGCGGATCCGCCGATCGACTCGAGCGGCCTGTCCGTGGCGGTGGACAGCGTCGATGCGCCCTTGGTTGCATTCTCGACGGTGCAGGGCCTGCTGGTGCTCCGGTTCAACGTGCTCAACGTGGTGACGCAGGTGGCGGCCCCGGGCGTGCAGGCGCTGCTGAGCCCGCATGCCATGGTCGTCGATCCGGCGAACCGCATCCGTATTGGATTCTATAACCAGGTGGACCGGTCGGTATACGTGGCCGCCAACGATTTCGGGTGGAGCAGCACGCTGGTGGAGTCGAACGTATCGGCCCACTCGGTGAGCCTCGCGCTGGGGAGCCTGAACCGATGGATCGTCGGCTACTGCGAGGTCGACCACCAACAGATCCGACTGGCCGGCCTCGGGCTCTGGGGCACGGTGCAGGCCGACTTTGACTGCGATGGCAAAGTGAGTACGACCGACCGGGATCACTTTGAAGCGTGCGCCACCGGCCCGTCCATCCCTCAGTTTGACGCCAACTGCCTGAATGCTGATTTCGATCGGGACTGCGACGTCGACCAGGACGATTTCGCGGTGTTCCAGAGATGCTGGAGCGGCAGTGACTCCGCCGATGTGCACTGCGCCGACTGAGCGAAGCGGATCGCGCTCAGCCAAGCCAGCAATGGATGGCTCATTTCTCCTTCAGGTGGGTTTCCAGTTGTTCGCGCAGCCATCTGACGTCTTCGGCCGGTGAGCCGACGACGGGGAAGTTCGGCTGCCAGCCCGGCGAGAGCACGACGGTCTTGATGGCGGCCAGAGCTTCCTCGGCCTGGGCGCGGAACTCGGGAGTGCCGCGGACCACCGGGAAACGATCGCTCTCGGGGATGAACACGCCGTAGATCCTGACGTCCTTCTGCCCGGCCTCAACGGTTTCGTAGGCCAGCCGCACGGCTTTTGCATTCTGCGGGCCGTAGACCGAGCGGCAGTAGTCCAGCAGGATCTCACCCAGTGCCCGTTGGGGCGTCCACATCTTCTGCCCGGCCACGTAGAGATTAATCTGCGAAGGCAGGGCGTGGAAGCACATCTCGATGGAGAGCCAATCGACGACACCCGCCGCATCAGGGGGCAGTGACGAGAAGTACTTGTCGAGCACGCGACTCTGCAAGTGTGCGCCGAAGTTCATCTCGTAATCGCCCAGATACCAGCCCCAGATGCCCACGCGGCGTCCGGCCTGGCGAACCCGCGCGGCCTGCTCGGCGTTGTACCACCGCTCCAGGGCGATGCCGATCTCCCGCGGCATGAACGTCTCGTCCAGGAAGGCCCTGGCCCGGGGATCGCCCTCCCAGAGGTTGCCGTATCCGCCACGGCCGATGCGGCTGTTGCCCCAGGTGTCCATCGTGGCCCGGACGCCCGGGTTGTGCTTGCAATATTCCTTCCACAGAAACGCGGTCGCTTCCTGCGGCACGACGTACCCGCCTTCGTAGCCCTCGTCGATCCAGTGGGTGATGATGTGATCGACGAAGGGGCCATACGCCTCGGCCAGCTCGCGATAGCGCTGCTCGCGTTTCGGCCGCTCTTCGGGTTTGTCCCAGTGATAGCCGTCCGCCGAACCCCAGATATATTGACTCACGCCCATGCCGTTGGCATGAGCGGCATCCGCCAGCGTGCGCAGGACGGGCAGAATCTTCGCCCGGTCGCCGCCATCGCGGTATCCCGGCGATTTCTCGTTGCCGATCAGCTCCATGATCTGGATGGAGTTGAAGCCGCACGCCTTCAGGAAGAGCGAATAACGCCGCAGCCGCTCTTCGGGCCAGTGTTCGTAATTGGTCTCCTTCATGAGGGCCGGGTGTTTGGTCAGTATACGGCCGGTGGGGCAGAGGGTGGCCTCACGCGTCGCGAAGAACGGCGTGGCCTGGATTTCCAACGGTGCCTGTACCGTGAGCCGGCCGTCCTGCCAGCCCACATGGCCAAGCAGGGCCTCCGCGCCGGCTTCGACGCCGGTTCCGGATGCGCCGGATACGACGATCTCGACGTGATCGCCCTTCGTCTCTACGAAAATGCTGTAGCCCTGGGCGCGGCGCGGGTCTGAGTCCGCGTCGCTTGGATGCTTGACTACGAAGGTGATGGCAGAGGAGTCCGAGCCGGCTTCACCAGCGGGTACGGTGACGAAAGGCAGCTCGCGCTGGCGAAGAAACGATTCCCATCGCGTCACCGCCCGGCGCATAGCGGCGTCTTCTCTTCCCACGACTAATTGTACCGGCTCACCGCCGCGCTCGACGAGAACGGCCTCGTCCGCCGATATGGCGGCCGAGGAGATGAAGGCCATCCAGCCAGCCGCAAGAAGATACCTGGTGTTCACTCGTGAGCTCCTTCGCGCAGGACTGCACGTGCAGACAATCTGCCGTGATTACCGGGGCCAAAGCGTACAGCAGGGCGAAGGATGCGTAAAGTTCCTTATAGTGAGCAATTCTGTGGAGGGTGCGGTTCATCGCCTGCGAGCGGCCGCGGGGGGGGGAGGCCCCCCCCCGAGAAAAACAAAAAACCAGAAGTTTTTAGTTGTGTACCACCCACACAAGAGAGCGGTATG
>BTUC01000521.1:0-4871 GCA_045863575.1 Phycisphaerae bacterium | reverse complement strand
TAAGGGCGGCATGCACGTGCATGCCGTTCGGCGCCTGGCCCGCAGCTACGAACATACGGACCCGGAGCTGGTCGGCAACTCGCGGCGCATCCTGATCAGCGAGTTGAGCGGTGCCAGCGGCGTGGCCGCCAAGATCGGCCGCAAGCTCGATGTGGACGGCGACAAGGTGATCCAGCGGCGTTTGCTCAAGAAACTTCAGGAGTACGAGGACGAGGGCTACGTCTTCGAGTCGTCGGAGGCGAGTTTCGAGCTGCTCTGCCGCCGCGAACTGGGTCTCTATCAGCCGTTCTGGGAGCTGGATCACTGGCGCGCGGTGGCGCTGCGGCCGTCGTCGCAGGAGGACCCCAATACGGAAGTGATCCTCAAGCTGCGGATCAACGGCCACGTGGAGCACCAGGTTTCCGATGGTCATGGCCCCGTCGACGCCATGGCCCACGCCCTGGTACGGGCGCTGCGGATGCACTACCCCAGCGTCGAGCACATCCGGCTGATCGACTACAAGGTGCGCGTCATCAACCCGCGGGCCGCGACCGCGGCCAAGGTACGCGTCTCCATCGAGTTCCGCGACGAGGATACGCACGAGATCTTCAGCACCGTCGGCGTCAACGAAAACATCATCGAAGCCTCCTGGCTGGCGCTGGTGGACGGCTTCGAATACAAGCTGGTCAACGACGCCGAGCGCAGCCCCAAGTCCAAGCCTCGCAAGGCCGCGGCTCGCAGGCAGTAGGCGGGAACCTCGTGGTCGGGTATAATCATGGGTAGCCCATTCCGACGGGAGGTTGTTGAGCCATGCCCACTCAAACACGGGCCGGTGTCTATGCGTTTGCTGACTTTCTCGAGTTGATCCACGAGGAAAAGGCCGACCTCATTGATGGAGTCATCCATATGGCTTCACCGGAAAGCACGGAGCACAACGCGCTGGTGTTGTGGCTGGCGAAGGTCCTGGGCTGGTATATCGAGGAACGCGGGCTGGGCAAACTCACGGTCAACAAGGTTGCGTATCGTTTGGACGACAGAACGGCACCTGAACCGGATCTGGGCTTTGTGCAGTTGGAGCGTGAGAGCATCATCCGCAAGGGCTACGTCGCCGGTCCCCCGGATCTGGCGGTCGAAATCGTATCCGGGGACAGTGTAGACCGGGACTACGAGAGCAAACGCCGGCGCTACGAGCAGGCCGGTGTCGCCGAGTACTGGATCATCGATCCCGATGAGACGCGGGCCACGTTCCTCGTTCGTGGCGCTGAGGGCTTCGCCGAATCATCGCCTGTGGACCACCTGTTCACCAGCCGCATGCTTCCGGGATTCGCCCTCGACGTCCGCTGGCTCTGGCAGCGCCCGTTACCACCCACTTTGCCGATCGTTCAGAAGCTGCTCGGCCGGGCTTGAGTCCCCCTGTGCAGCGAAAGGTCCCCCCTCCCCTTTGGCCAAGATTCTCTGTCGGCCCGACGGACGGGCCTCAGGAAGCCTTGGGGAAAGGGATCAATCATGAAATTCAGTCGCGGGAATCGTTGTTCGCGTGGGAAGCGCTGGAAGACTCGCCGAGCCTGAAGACCATCCGGCAGTTTGTGGCGGCGGTTCCGGACGCGAGCTTATTGCAGTCGTTGAGTTCCTGGCGTGGGCGGGGGCGCGACGATTATCCGGTTTCCGTCTTATGGGGAACGCTGCTTCTGACCATCGTGTTGCGGCACCCGAGCATCGAGAGCTGCTTGGGGGAGTTGCGGCGGAACGAGGGCTTGCGGCGACTGATCGGGATCGGCTCGGAGTCGGGCGTCCCCAAGAAGTGGAACATGTCGCGCTTCCTGGATGTGCTGGGAACCGAGCCTCATCTCTCCCTTCTGCACAAGTGTTTCGACGGCATGATCCAGCGCCTGGGGAAGGCGGTCTCGGATCTGGGGGAGCGCACGGCGGGGGATTCTTCAGCCTTGAATGCCCGTCGTGAGCGGGGCAAGAAAGTGAAAGGCTGCACGCTGCCGGAGCCGTCGGGCGGCCGCAAGGAATACGTAGACGACAACGGGTGCGTGACTCACGCGGTGGAGTGGTTTGGTTACAAGTTCCACTTGCTGGTCGATGTCAAGCATGAGGTGATTCTGGCTTACCGGATCACCGATACCAAGACCGCCGACAGCGATGCATTGCCGGAAGTTCTGGCTTCGGCCCAGGCCAATCTGCCCGAGAACCGCATCAAGACCCTGGCCTTTGACAAAGCCGCTGATGACGTCAAGACGCATGGGCTGCTGAACAACGCGGGCATCAAGCCGGTGATTCAGAACCGCAACCTGTGGAAGGAGGAGCCGGAGCGCAAGCTGCCCGGCCACGACGGCCGATCCAACATCGTGTATGACGAGGCCGGCACGGTGTACTGCTATGACAAACTCAGCGAAGTCCCGGTCCGCCGCGCCATGAGCTACATCGGGCATGAGCCGGCGCGAGGAACGCTGAAGTATCGCTGCCCCGCCCGGCACTGCCAGTTCAAGTGCCCCAGCGACAAGCTCTGCAACGCGGGCAAGACTTACGGGATGACCCTTCGCATCAAGCAGGAGATCGACCTGCGGCGGTTCCCACCCATTCCGCGAGCGACCAAACAGTTCGAGCGCCTGTACAAGGGGCGAACAGCGGTCGAACGCGTCAATGCACGCGTCAAAGTCTTCTGGGGAGCCGACGATGGCAACGTCGTGGGAGCCCGGCGATTCCATGCCTTCCTGGGTACGGTCATGGTTGTCCATGCCGGGCTGGCCACTCTGCTGGCCTCGTCCCCGCGATACGAGGGGACCCTCGGCAAGACACGCCTGAGTTCCGTGGCTCAAGCCCTGACGCCTGCCCTTTCCAGGTGATCAGGACCATGTCCCGCTCCCTCGATGTGCGCGTTCTACGCTGCGCGAAAACAACGTCCCCCGCCGCCGTTCCCCGAAGTTGCAGCCGCTCGTCGCTTCCCGGACTCCCTTCAAGCGGCAGGACCCTGCTGCTGGAGCACCGTCTGCTGCATTTGACGGCTGACATCGCAACCGGCTCCGGATTCCCCGCCGCGACGGGTGCGTGACAGGATCGGCGGCATAGAGCCCCGAGCGCAAGCGAGGGGGATTCGGTTGCAGCACGGCCCTCGGCGCTTCGGCCCATCGTTTGCGCTCAGGGCTCTGAAGAGCCTCATCGCCTAAACCGTCACGGACCGTGCTGCGGCCGCTCTGAGCTCACAGCTCCGGCAGCAGGTACGGCGCCCGGTAGTCCCGGACCAGCAGTTCACCGGCCTCGGCGTCGTCCAGGATTTGCTCACGCCGGGAGTCCCAGCGGATTTTCCGTCCTGTACGGTAGGCGATGTTGCCCAGGTGGCAGACGGTGGTGGCCCGATGCCCGATTTCGACGTCCGCCCGGGGACGCTCGCGCGTGCGCATGCAGGTGAGGAAGTTCTGGATGTGCCGGCGGCTGAGTGTTTCAGGCATGTAGTTGGGATCCCGCGGCGTGCCCACCACCATGGCGGGAGTCTTGCCCCGGTCCGGTGTAATCTCGAACCCGGCGCGGTCGATGTAGAGCGTGCCGCCCGTCCCGTGAAACAGGATGCCGAACAGGCTGCGTTCCCTGTTGTAGCCGCTGGCTTCACGGATTCCGAACTCGAGCGTCCAGCCGGGATACTCCCACAGCGCCCTGAGCGTGTCGGGCGTTTCGAACGGCTCCCGCTCCATGAGTTTGCCGCCCGCGGCCACCGCGGAGAGCGGCGCCTCGGCGCCCATGAACCACTGGATGGTCTCCATGTGGTGCGTGCCCATGTCGGTCATCTGGCCTCCGGCATAGTCCCAGTAGAACCGGTGAGATCCGGAGCAGCGCGAGCGGTCGTAGGGCACCTTCGGACGGGGGCCCAGCCAGAGGTCCCAGTCCAGATGGGCCGGCGGCGGTTCCCTGGGGGGTGGTCCGGCCCCCGGCCAGCGGTTCTCCACGATCCACGCGTAGACCTCGCCGACCTTGCCGAGCTTGCCGCTCTGGATGAGCTCGCGGGCCTGCACATAGTGCTCTCCGCTGCGCTGCTGCGTGCCGCACTGCACCACCCGGTTGCAGGCACGGGCGGCCTGAACCATTCTGCGGCCCTCGGCCACGCAGAGGGCCAGAGGCTTTTCGACGTAGACGTCCTTGCCGGTTTGGCACGCCTGGATGGTGATGATGGCGTGCCAGTGGTCCGGCGTGCAGATCACGAAAGCATCGAGGTCCCGGCGATCCAGAAGCCTGCGGTAATCCTGAACCATTTCGGCCCGATCCCCTGCTATCTTCCGGGCGGCCGCGGCCTCCTCCAGGTTAACGTCGCAGACAACGGGGATTTCCACGCCGGGCTCATTCTTGAAAATGCCCAGGTTGAAACGGCCTTGCCCCCGCGTGCCGATGAAGGCCAGACGGATGCGTTCGTTCGCCCCGGAGGGTCTGGACTGCGCGGCGTTCAACGTGCCCCGCGGAAGGGCGGCGGCCACGCCCGAGGCTGCGCAGGCGGCACGGCTGAGAAATCGGCGACGGTCGAGGAGCGGCCTGGCCTTCATCTGCGGACTCCCACTGAGAAATGCTGACCTCAGGTTACAGGGCCCGAGCGGATCTGCAAGCGCGCGGGAGCACCCGCGACGCAACGGACTCCCCGGGGATGCTGCAACCCCCTGCAAGCCCGGGTCTAAGGTTGCCGGGTGTCCTCGATGCGATTACCATCGGGTTTTCCGTGCTGCAGAGCGGCTTGCCGTCGGGGGCAGGGCGAAATGTGCATGCCGGATCATTTCCGTTTCTTTTTGTTTCTGGAGTGTGCCTCATGGTGGTTCCGGACCTGCGCAGCCGGCGTGAGTTGCTGACCGAGTCCGTGCAGGCCGTCTCCGCGGCCGGGCTCCTGCTCAAAGGCCGGAGCGCATTTG
>BTUC01000520.1:0-4909 GCA_045863575.1 Phycisphaerae bacterium | reverse complement strand
CTCCCTACGGGCTGCTGATATTCGACCTGGACAAGCCGGATGTCCGCCTGATTCTCCAGGGCGCGACCTGGAACAACATGCACCCTCAGTACTGCCGATCGGGCGATGCGCTGCTCAGGCGTGACATTCTTATCCAGGAGAACATGCGCGCGCCGACAGCTCCGGATGAGCGGGGTATCCGGCCGCCGGACCCGCTGGGCGCGGACATCCACGTCATTCGTGATGATGGAACCGACTTCCGCGACCTGCCCTGGGGCCGCGATGTCGATGAGCTTTGCCAGGGGCACCAGTGCTGGCGCGGGGAAAGCGGCTGGGCGATCACCAGCACAGTCAAGCGCAGCGTGAATCAGCAACAGCTTATCGAGAGCAAGCCCGTGCCCGCCGCCGGCCACATCGGGCTCAGAGCACCGGGCGGCATCCGCAACCAGTTGAGCCGCGAGTTCCCTGACCCGCACTTCTATCACTTTGCCGTGGACCGCGCGGGCCGGCGCTTCATCACGGATGCCGAGCCATTTACCCCCGCCGCCAGGATTTACATCGCCCGGCTCGGGGAACCCGGCCAGGACCCGCTGACCGATTTCGTCTGCCTGGCCCGTCCACGCCCGACTCCGCAGAAGACGGCACACATGCATCCGTTCCTCTCGCCGGATGGGCGTATGGCGTTCTTCAATTCCGACGAGTCGGGACTGCTCCAGGCTTACGCGATCCGCGGGTTTGCTGGCTAGTCCAAAAGGAGATGTACTTCAGGGTCCATTACGTGGCTTGCCTTCCGCCAAACGCGGAATGCTTTCCTTTCGTTCGCCCGCAGGCCGCGGAATTCCTGAGGGAGATGGAGAAGGCTCTGCAGCGTAGCTGCTCATCCTGCTTCTAGAGCGGCCACATGATGGGAATGAGGATCGTCGCCCCGATCCAGATGAGAATATCCAAGGGTATCCCCATCTTGATGAAGTCCTGGAACTTATACCCGCCGGGGCTCCAGACCATCATGTGCGTCTGGTATCCGATGGGCGTGGCGAAGGCGGCCGATGCGCCGAAGGCGACGGCCATGGCGAACGGGCGGGGATTCGCCCCGCAAACCTCCGCGACCGAGATGGCAAACGGGAAGAGCAGGGCGGCCGACGCGTTGTTGGTCAGCAGCTCACTGGAGACCATCGTGATCAGGTAAACCGCCGAGAGAGCCACAACCGGCCCGAACTGCTCCCCGCCAATCACCGCGGTGGCTCCGATGAGCTTCCCCAGGATAGCGGCCAGGCCGGACATCTCGATGGCTCTGCCCAGTCCAAAGGAGGCGCCAATCGCCACCAGCGTCTGCCAATCGATACTCTGCCGCGCGTCGGTCATCGAGATGCACCGGCTGGCCAGCATGAGCCCGCCGATCAGGAAAGCGGACAACGCCTCGGACAGCCCGAACGGACGGCCGAGCGCCAGCAGGCCGATCAGCACGCCCAACAGCACGAGGGCGATCGGCGCGCGCTCGTGTCGGATGGGGCGGGACTCCTCCACGCTGCTGACCAGGAAGAAGTCGGGGTTGTTGCAGTGCGCGCGGGCAAAGTGCGGTCCGGTCTGGAGGAGGAGAGTATCGCCGGCGCGCATGACGATATCGCCGATACGGCCATGCAGCCGGGTCCCGCCGCGGTGGACGGCCACAACGGCCGCATTGTACAACGCACGGAAGTCCGCCCCCCGAATGCTCTTGCCGATCAGAGGCGATGTGTTCGAGACCACCGCTTCGGTCAGACGCCGACTCCGCCGCGCCGCCCCCTCGGAAGACTCGTAGCCGTCGTCGGCCGCCGGCACCAGGCCGGGAACGCGCTCGAGATCTACGATCGTGTTGACCACGCCGGTGAACGTCAGCCGGTCGCCGGCGCGGAGGATCTCGTCGGGCTCGACGGGCGTAATGGTGCGTTCCGGCCGGTTGATTTCGATGAGGAACAAGCCGGGCAGGTGGCGCAAACCGGCCGCCTCGACCGTCTGGCCGACCAGACGGCAACTGGGCTGCACCACCACGTCCACCAGGTACTCCCGGGCCCGCTCGCCAAGCTGCTCGATCAGCTTGCGGTTGTCCGGCAGCAGCCGTCGTCCGAAGAAGTAGATGAAGGCCGTGCCGACAATAGCCAGCGGCAAGCCCGCCATCCCCAGTTCGAATAGCCACATGGGCCGCAGGGCCTCCTGGGTTTGCGGAGAAACCCCGGGAAGCTTCACATAGTCGGACATCAGGCCATTGACCACCAGGTTGGTGCTGGTGCCGATCATCGTGCACATCCCGCCCATGATGGTCAGAAACGAAAGAGGCATCAGCAGGCGCGAGGGTGATATTTGATGCTTGCGGCACCAGTCCACGATGATGGGCAGGAACATGGCTACAATGGGCGTGTTGTTGAGAAAGGCCGACGCGACGGTGAGCACGCCCGCCATGCGCAGCAGGGCCCCGCGTTCGGTCCGCGCCCGGCCCATCATCCGCCCGCCGATGATGTCGAGGGCTCCCGTCTCCCGCAGGCTGGCCGCGACCACGAACAGCGCCCCTACCATGAGCATGCTGGGATTGCCGAACCCGGCGAAGACCTCCTCGGGTTTGATAATCCCCAGGAGACCGGCCAAGATGGTACCGGCCAGCAGGAGAACGTCCGGCGGGGCGGTGTTGCGGGCGAGTCCTATGAACACCGCCACCACGATGCCCAGCATGATCCAGGGCTCCCATGCACTCGGGGCCGCAGCGAGCATGATTCATCCCTCTCGACGGCAAATCGTCATGGTGGGCCTCGGGGGGAGTACAGATACCACCGGCTCGATCGATGAGCCCGAGTCAATGCCGCACTGTTGTATCGGCGAGCCGGCCGCCAGGGTCGAAGCGGCATCATGACCGAAAGCCGGACGCTTGCCAAGAGAACCGTTTGTGACGCCAACAGGCCAGGGTCGAACGAAGTATGTGGAGCAAGGGTATCAACGGCTGGACCTTTCCGGCGAACTTGTCCTGGGTCCTGGCGGCCCGGATGGCCGTGGAAGCGGGCTTCGCGGCGATTGAACCGGTCCTGGCCGAGGCGGGAGAACTCACGCTTGAATCAAGCTCAGGCCAGTGCCGGGGACTGGGTGAATCCATTCGGGCAGCCGGCTGCGAGGTGACTGCCTTGGCCAGCAAGCTAACCTGGCAGACTCCATTCACCTCTCCCGACGCGCAGGTGCGCCAGCGAGCCATCGAGCTGACGATGGCAGCTCTCGATCGGGCCCGCTGGCTAGGGGCGCCGGTATTGCTGGTGGTGCCCGGTGTGGTGGGGCGCTGGAATGCCAGACTTCCCGAGGTGGGGTATGCGGATGCGCTGCATCATGCCCACGACGCGCTCAGGAGATTAGCGCTGGCCGGCGAGGCTCGGCGGGTGGTCATCGCCATCGAGAATGTGTGGAGCCGTTTCCTGCTATCGCCTACGGAGATGGCCGACCTGATCGATCGGGTGAACTCGCCCTGGGTGCGCGTCTACCTGGATGTCGGCAATGTGCTCGCGTTCGGCTACCCCCAGGACTGGATCGACGTGCTCGGCCGGCGCATCGAACGCGTGCATGTGAAGGACTACCGCCTCGAGGCCGGAACGCCGCAGGGCTTCTGTCCGCTCGGCGACGGCGACGTGGACTGGCCTGCGGTCATGGCCGCCTTGAAGCGTCATCGTTACCAGGCTCCGCTCATCTACGAAGGGCCCGGCGAATTGCCCGACATCTCCCGGCGCATGGATGCCATCCTGGCGGCCACATGAGAATCCTTTTCGTCACGATGCAGTATGGCCGGTCGTATCACCAGGGGACCGAGCGTTACTTGAGCACGCTGGCGGGTTGCCTGCGCCGGCGTGGACATCACGTTGCTTTTCTGGCGGGAGACCCGCTGGGACAACATCGAGCACGTGAACTGGGTGAGCGTATCGGCCCGACCGAGGAGCTCTATGCCTACCCCACGCGCGGAGCCATGGCCGTCCGCGGGATTTCCCAACGGCACCTGATGCGCTGGCTGCACACCCATCGTCCCGATGTGGTGCACGTGGCCAACCCCGCCCATGTCGGCGTGAACGTCGTTCGTGCCGCCCGCGCTCTGAATATCCCGGTGGTCATTACGACCATGGATTTCTGGTGGGTTTGTCCCAAATCAACACTTCTGCTGCCGGATGGCTCTTTGTGTGACGGCACTCCGCCCTGGCAACAGTGTGTCTGCTGTTATGGTGCCGGGCATCCCCGGATGGCTATCCGCAGATGGGCGGAAAGGGGGTGGAGCCGTGGACTGCTGAGCCTCTTTGCGGCGCGTCAGGCTGCTCGTCAACGCTCTCCTGCTGATATAGTGCGCTGGACCCGACGTCGTGAACTCCTGGTCGGCACGCTGCAAGCGGCCGATGGCGTTATTGTTCCCTCCCGCGCGACGAGGGACGTTTACGAGCCTCGGCTCAGGCCCGAATGCACTCACCTGATCCCTTACGGGCTGGGGGCCGAGTGGTTCCTGGCACCGCGGCAGCAATCCCACAGCCCGAAAGCGCCGGAGGCATTGACGATCGGCTTTGCCGGGGCCATGCTGCCCCACAAAGGGCCGCACGTGTTGCTGGCGGCCATCCGTCACCTGGGCTGGGGGGAGACGGTAGTCCGTCTGGCAGGCGATGGTGAGGACCGCAGCTACGAGGCGGCGCTCCGGCTTGCTGCCCGAGGTTTGAAGGTCGAGTTCATGGGCCGAGTACCCACGGCCGGCATGCCAGACTTCCTGCGGACGCTGGATATGCTCGTCGTCCCGAGCCTGTGGCCGGAGAATCTGCCCTTCATCGTACTGGAGGGGCAGGCGGCGGGCGTGCCGGTGGTGGCCAGTCGGCTGGCCGGGATCGCCGACCAGATTCGGGATGACCGCTTGCTTTTTGAGCCCGGAGAACCCGCCGAGCTGGGTTTCGCT
>BTUC01000519.1:407-4917 GCA_045863575.1 Phycisphaerae bacterium | reverse complement strand
TCGCCTGAGTCTCCTTGTGCTTGCGCACCACCTCCGTGAGTTGTTTACTCCAAGGGGCCCGCGTTCAACGCCGAATGTCCCGTACGGCGACTCCGGTAGAACGCGCGTTTGACCCGCCTCACCAGCCGCCGGGCAGTTCGTGGCAAGGCGGTTTCCATGTCCGTCCCCAGGCCCTGGACGGTTATCTTTCCACAAGGGATCAACTCCGCCTCAATCGTGCAGCGCACGTCCAAGCCGTTCTTCCGGCCGTTCACATCCTCAAGAAAGATCCTCGCCTGCCGGATCCGGCAGGTCCACGATCCCAGCAGCAGCCGCAGCCGCTCCTCCAGGTGTTCCAGGCCCTCGAGGCTCACGCCGCGCGCGGTGATACACAGGCGCATGTCCACCTCCCTGGTCGCTGTCTACTCTGGTTCTGCTCACTGGATGATAGCCGGATCCGCAGGATAAGGAAGGAAAGAAATGTCGAATTGACGATTCGGTTATTCCGAATGATAATGCCGCCGTGGACTGGCTCAATTACCACCACCTGTTCTACTTCTGGACTGTGGCCCGTGAAGGCTCGATCACGGCCGCCTGCCGGCGTCTGTTGCTCTCGCCGCCCACCATCTCGGCACAGATCCGGGAGCTGGAGGAGGCGCTGGGAGAGAAGCTGTTTACCCGCTCCGGCCGCGGCCTGGCCCTCACGGAAACCGGCCGACTGGCTTACCGCTATGCCGACGAGATCTTCTCGCTGGGCCGCGAGTTCGTGGATGCCATTCGGGGCAAGACCACGGGGACGTCGATCCAGGTGAGCGTGGGCATCAACGATGTACTGCCCAAGACCATCGCTTACCGCCTGATCGAGCCCGTCTTCGGCTTGCCCGGGCCGGTGCGGGTCGAGTGCATCCAGGGCACCCCGGCGCAGCTCTTGCCGCCCCTGGCGGTTCACGAACTGGACCTGGTCCTCTCCGACGCGCCGATCAGCCCGGAAATCAGAGTGCGGGCCTACAGCCACCTGCTGGGCGAATCGGCAATCACGCTGTTTGCCGCGCCCAAGCTGGCCCGGAAGCTGCGGAAAGGGTTTCCCAAGTCGCTGGATGGAGCCCCGGTGCTGCTTCCCGCGCCTGGCAGCGCCCTGCGAATCGCGATGGAGAAGTGGTTCGAGTTGATCCGCGTGCGTCCTCGTATTGTGGCCCACTTCGAGGACATTGCCCTGCTGAGCATCTGCGGCCGCCACGGCCAGGGCTTCTTCGCGGGATACAGCGTGATCAAAGAGGAAATCGCGCGGGATTACGACGTGGAACCCATTGGAAAGATGCCCAAGTACCGGGCGCAATTCTATGCCATCAGCGTTGAGCGACAGCTCAAGCATCCCGCCGTCCTTGCGGTGATGGAAGCTGCACGCGCGCGGCTGTTTGCCTGACCGCCAGTCCGGGCGGGCATTCTGCTGGCCGCATGTTCAGGGAAGCTGCCCATCCGAAGATTATGGGCGGGGAACATCCTGGTATACTTGCGGCCTGAATTGATGCCGTGGATGAGTGAGCTGTATGAACGAACTCACAACGACCGCTCTCCTGCTGGTGATACTCGGGCTGCTCATGGCGACGAGTGTGGTCGCCAGCCGATTGATTGACAGGTTGGGCGTGCCGATCGTTCTGCTGTTCCTCGTGCTCGGGATGTTGGGCGGATCGGAAGGCATCGGGGGAATCCCGTTCGAGGATTATCGATTCGCTTTCCGGCTGGGGACGGTCGCCCTGATCCTCATCCTGCTCGATGGCGGCATCAATACGCCCTTTTCGTCGATCCGGAAGAGCATCGCTCCTGCGGCCGTGTTGGCGACCGTCGGGGTCGCCGGGGTCGCCGGTCTGACCGCCCTGTTCGCTCACTGGATGGGTCTGCCTTGGTCAGAGAGCCTGTTGCTGGGCGCGGTGGTGTCCTCAACGGACGCCGCCATGGTGTTTGCAGTGCTACGCGGCGGCGGCATACGGTTGACCCGCCGAGTCGGGGCCACGCTTGAGGTCGAGGCGGGCGCGAACGACCCGATGGCGGTCATCCTGACGCTGGCGGTGACCAGCATGCTGGCGGGCGAGACGACTGATCGGGTGCAGATGGCCTGGAGCGTCCCTCTGCAACTGGCCATCGGCGCGGGTGTTGGTCTTGTGCTCGGCTGGGGCAGCCGCCTGCTGCTCCAGAACGTGCGGTTCCCCACGGCCGGATTCTACCCGGTCCTTACCCTGGCGCTGAGCATCTTCGTTTTCGGCCTCGCCACGCTCACCAATGGGAGCGGCTTTCTCGCGGTCTACGTCTTCGGAACAGTCGTCGGCAACAGCCTGATTCCCTATCGCAGCGGCCTGGTCCGGGTTCATGATGCGATCGCCTGGCTTTGCCAGGTTTCCATGTTCCTGATGCTGGGTGTGCTGATCTTTCCATCCCAGCTCCGACCGGTGGCGGGTGTCGGCATTGGCATCGCCTTGTTCCTGGCCTTTGTCGCCCGGCCGCTGGTTGCACTCTTGTGCCTGCTTCCTTTCCGTTATCCCTGGCGGGAGATCGTCTACATCGGCTGGGTGGGGCTCAGAGGCGCCGTGCCCATCATCCTGGCGACTTTTCCCGTGCTGGCCGGAGTCGAAGGGGCCATGCGCGTGTTCAACATCGTGTTCTTCATCGTGGTGTTCAGTGCGCTGATCCCGGGAGCAACGATCCGCTTTGTTACCCGGCGGCTGGGTTTGGAGGCTCCTGAAACGCCATCGCCGCTGGCCGCCCTGGAAATCACTTCTACACGGCTTCTGGATGGCGAGCTCCTCTCCTTCCACGTCACCGAACCGTTGGCAGTCTGCAACGTGCCGATCGCGAAGATCCCTTTTCCGCCCCATTCTTCGGCGGTGCTGGTGGTTCGCGGCGAGGAGCTGGTTGCGCCGCGTGGGAGCACGGTGCTTCAGCCGGAGGACCACGTGTACATCTTCTGCCGATCGAATGATAAACCCTTCATCGAACTGCTGTTCGGCCGCTCGCACGAGCACATATGAGCTGACGCTCCCTACCACGAACCTGGGCAGCTCGGCTGTTGGGCCTGGATATCATCCCTTCGATAACCGCGACAGAGCCCCGCAAGAGGCCTATGATTCCCAACACAACGGCGTAGAATCCCTGTGCATCCTGTCCGAGCAGAACCCCACGTAACCGTGAGGTGTAGCCAGAAGGGAGTTGATTATGGTTGAATCCTCATCACAGGCTCCACGGCTGCGACCGCATCCGGATGATCGCTTTGCCGAATCGCAGATCCCCATTGATCTGGGAGCAGTCACTGCCCGGCTCAGGTCCGAGCCCAGCGCAGGCGAGCGTGGACATCGGCAAGAAACGCTATACCGTCATGGTGGTTCCACGGTTGCCCTGTTTGCATTCGACCGCTCCGCGGGCCTGCCCGAGCACAAGGCTGACGGAACCGTCAGCATGCACGTGCTGCGTGGACGCCTGAAGATCACGGCGGCCAAGCAGGTACACGAGCTGGGCGCCGGGATGATGCTGATACTCGCGCCGGGCGTACCGCACGCGGTGGCCGCTGAAGAAGAGAGCGAGATGCTCGTGACCGTTCATCTGACCGCATCGCGCAGTGATGACGCCACAGGTTGAAAGCGAGAAGTGTGCGTGTCCAACGCTGTTCCGCGGTATGCCTTTACTGGCGGAAGAAGGTGGTAGGATGAAATACGGTGGTTAGCGAGGCGGTTGCTCGGCCGGCTGCTGCTGCGTGAGACAGTGGAGCGTGCCCAGGCCCCAGACGAGGTCTACCGCGTGGATGCCGATGATCTGGCGATCGGAGAAGGCCTCCGCCAGCAGGTTGAGGGCGTGGCGGTCGTGGGCGTCGTTGAACGTGGGCACGAGCACCGCGCCGTTGGCGATGTAGAAATTGGCGTAGCTGGCCGGGAGCCGCTGCCCATCGAAAACAACCGGGCGGGGCATCGGCAGCTTGATCACGTTGAGCCGGCGGCCCTGCGCATCGGTAGCCGATTGGAGGCGCTTCAGGTTGTCCACTGAGGAAGCGTGGTTCTCGTCGGCCGGATCGGGCTCATAGGCCAACGCGACCACTCCGGGGGCGACGAAGCGGGCGATATCGTCAATGTGGCCGTGCGTATCGTCGCCGGCGCAGCCGCAGCCCAGCCAGATGGTCCGGGAGATCCCCAGGTACTCCGCGAACGCGCGCTCATAATCCTGCCGCGTCAGGCCGGGATTACGCACCTGAACGTCGGAGAGCAGGCACTCCTCCGTCACCAGCAGCGTGCCCTCACCATCCGTTTCGATGGCTCCGCCCTCGAGGATGATCCGCCGGCCATCAGGCGTGCGGGGCTCAATGCGCTCGTGGCCGGTGATCTGCTGGACGAATTCCGGCACCCGCTGGTCGAGGGCGAAGTTATCGTACTTGGCCCAGGCATTGAAACCCCAATGGATCAGTTGAATGCGCCCGTCGGGTGTCCGCACGCCCGTCGGACCCGAGTCGCGCAGCCACACGCGGTCGGTGGGCAGAATGTGCAGGCGGTAG
>BTUC01000519.1:0-397 GCA_045863575.1 Phycisphaerae bacterium | reverse complement strand
CGGTAGCGCTCCGGCGGCACGTCGTTCTGGCCGAGGCAGGTGCGCGCCTGCTCGCGAACGGAGTCGCTGGGGCAGAGGATCTCGACCGGCTCATGGACGGCGAGCACGCGCACGATCTCAGCGTAGACCCAGGGAATCGCTTCCAGCTTGCCGGGCCAGTCGGGCTCATGGTGCGGCCAAGCGATCCAGGTGGCCGCGTGCGGCTCCCATTCGGCGGGCATCAGGCGCGTGATTCCGGAAGCAGCATTCATGTCATTCACTACTCAGGAGACCACCACGTGTGCAACTGCTCTGTGAGCAGTGCGGGAACAAGAAGAAGCCCCTGGTACCAAGCACTGCTGACACAGCTTGCTGTTACCCACATCTTCTGCCTCAGCATTCGGCAGAAGTGCCGTTT
>BTUC01000518.1:0-4919 GCA_045863575.1 Phycisphaerae bacterium | reverse complement strand
CTCGAACTCGGTCGGCAGGAGCCCCTCAGCCACGTCACGCAGCGCGGCGGCGTCGCGGATACGGATCTGCTGCGTGGGGGAGGCCTCGATGAGTTCGGCTTCCATCAGCCGCCGCAGCGTGCGCGACAAGGTCTCGCTGGTCAGATTGAGGTGGCTGGCCAGATCCTTCTTCATTACCGTCAGCGAGAATCCCTCCCGGCCGGAGCTGGGGTCGGCCTGAAGCAGGTACCGGGCTACTCTTCCGGCCGCATCGCGAAGCGATAGATCCTCCAGGAGGTGGACCAGTTGCCGGACCCATAGGGACATGCCGCGCAGCAGTTGGAAGCAAAGGGCATGGTGGCTTTTGAGCAAATCCGTGAACCGCTCCGTGGGAATCAGCACACAGGTGCTGTCCTCGGCGGCCTCGGCGTAGGCCGGGCAGGGGAAGCCGCCCAGGACCGCCACTTCGGCGAACGTCCAACCCGGCTCGGCCAGGTGCAGCACGTGCGTTTTGCCATTGGGGGCGATCTGGAAAATGCGCACGAGTCCCTCTGCCACCACGTAGAGCCCCGGGGGCGGATCACCCAGGCTGAAAATCCGGTCGCCCCGCCGGAAGTGACGGATAACAGCCTCGGGCACCAGGAGCTGGCGCACCTGGTCATCCAAGCCTTTGAAGAATGGGGACTTGCGCAGGACCTGGTCGGCATCGGCAGGCATGGCGGACTCCGGAAAACCGTCTCAACATCGGCACTTGATCTGGATCAAGGCACCTTTGGGGAGATTGTTGTAGCCTGCCGTGCTCGCGGCAAGGGCCCGGCGGCGTCAACGCCCGGCCGTCTGCCCCGTAGTGCAAGGAGGACCGATGTTCTGCAACCAGTGTGAACAGGCATTCGAGGGAACCGGTTGTGTGGATATGGGCATCTGCGGCAAGGATCCGGACGTCCAGTCGCTCCAGGAGATCCTGCTGTACGGCGTCAAGGGTATGGCCGCCTACGCCCATCATGCGCGGCGGCTGGGTAAGACGGACGAATCGGTTAACGCCTTCATCGAGGAGGCGCTGTTCGCGACCGTGACCAACGTCAATTTTGACATTCCCGCGCTTTTCGAGCTCGTGCTCGAGTGCGGCCGTCACAACCTGCGGGTAATGCAGATGCTGGACGAGGGACACGTCGAGCGGTTCGGCTCGCCTGCGCCGACGGTGGTGTACGAGGGAACCAGAGCGGGCCCGGGTATCCTGGTGACCGGCCACGATCTGGTCGACCTGGAGAACCTGCTGGAACAGACCAAGGGGCTGGGGATCAACGTTTACACGCATGGCGAGATGCTTCCCGCGCATATGTACCCGAAGCTCCAAGCCTATCCGCACCTGGTCGGCCACTTCGGCGATGCCTGGCAGAAACAGCGGGCGGAATTCGCGAGTTTCTCCGGTCCCGTTCTGGCCACCACGAATTGTGTGCTCATCCCGCCGGAGGTCTACGCTGACCGGCTGTTCACCACGCGCATAACGGCCGTTCCGGGGGCCAAACGTCTGACCAGCGACGACTTCTCGGAAGTGATCGCCTGCGCGAAGCGATGTGCGCCCCTGAGCGAGCACAAGGTGCGCGAGTCCACCATCGGTTTCCACCACAGCGTGCTGATCGGCGTGGCCGACAAGATCCTGGCGGCCGTCCAGGCGGGCAAGCTGAGCCGCTTCTTCGTGATCGGCGGCTGCGACGGCGCCGAGCCTGGGCGTAACTACTTCGCCCAGTACGCGGCCAACACGCCGAAGGACTCGCTCGTGCTCACCGTCGGCTGCGGCAAGTACCGCATCCGCAACGAGAACTTCGGCACGGTCACGCTCGACGGTGTGGGCGAGCTCCCGCGGCTGCTGGACATGGGCCAGTGCAACGACAGCTACGGAGCCATCCAGGTGGCGGTCAAGCTGGCCGAGGCGCTGGGCTGCGGCGTCAATGACCTGCCACTGACCATTGTCCTGAGCTGGTTCGAGCAGAAGGCCGTGGCCGTCCTGCTCACGCTGCTGCACCTGGGCGTCAAGGGCATCCGCATCGGCCCGAATCCACCGGCGTTCGTCTCGCCGAACGTTCTGGGTATCCTGCAGGACAAGTTCGACCTGAAGCTCACCGGCCAGCCGCTGGTGGACCTGAAGGTCGCGTTGAATCGAGCGTGATTGGGGCGCCGGTTAAGACGAACCACAGAGGCGCAGAGACCCAGAGAAGAAATCATTCGAGCCATTATCCGGGCTATCCGAGAAATCCGTGGTTAAATAGCGACTGACCACGGATAGCACTGATAACACAGATTCAAAGGCAACAGGTTCCTTCCGAAGAGGCCTGGAGATACAGGACGGGATCGAATGCAGGCTTTCTGAAGAGTTCAATTCTCTGTGTCCCGGTGTCTCTGTGGTTCAATCCACTCTTCATTCGGCCCCTTCGGCCGGGGCGAACAGCACGCAGACGGGCGTGGGGACGCCTTCGATGAGGGCTGCAGGCTCGAGCCGGCCGTTGGCTGGGTCGATGCGGAAGACCGCCAGTGAGTCGGACTGCTGGTTGGCGGCGAGGAGCCAGCGGCCGGACGGATCGATGTTGAAGTTGCGCGGGGTCTTGCCGCGTGTGGCGGCGTGGCCGGCGGGTTTCAATCTGCCGGTCGCTGCGTCGATGCCGAAGATGGCGATGCTGTCGTGGCCGCGGTTGGAGACGTAGAGGAATCGACCCGAGGGGTGCACGCACACCTGCGCGGTGGTGTTCTCGCCTTCGAAGCCGTCCGGCAGCGTGGACTCGGTCTGTAACACCCGTAGTATGCCCCGGTCCGGTGCGTAGGTCATGGCCGTCACGGTGGAGGCCAGTTCGTTATTGGCATAGACGAAACGCCCGGAAGGATGGAATGTGAAGTGCCGCGGGCCTGCTCCCGGTGTGGCGGCCAGCGCCGGCGGCTCATTCGGCTCGAGCCCGCCTGTCACTGGGTTGAAGCGGTAGACGAACAGCTTGTCGGCGCCCAGATCGGCCGCGAGTACATAGCGCCCCGCGGGGTCGGGCTGGATGGAGTGGGCGTGCGGTCCCTGCTGGCGCTTTGTATTGGGCCCGGAGCCCTCGTGCTGGATGACCGAGACCGGCTTGTCGAGGCCGCCATCTTCTCGGATGGGTAGACTGGCCACACTGCCGTTCGAGTAGTTGGCGACGAGCACGTGCCCGCCGGTCGGGGAGACCGCGACATAGCAGGGGCCCTGGCCGCCAGAGGGCTGCTGGTTGAGCAGCCTCAGTTTGCCATCCTCGGGCGAGATCGAGAACGCACTCACCGCGCCGCTCTTGTGGCCTTCAAACTCGGAGAGCTCGCCGACGGCATAGAGCAACGGCCGTTCCGGATGCAACGCCAGGAACGACGGCTTGGCCACTTCGGCCGCCAGGCCCCCCCGGCGCAGTTCGCCGGAACGGGTATTCATCTCCAACAGGTAGATACCGCGGCTCTTTCCATTCGTATAGGTGCCGATGTAGACACGCAGTCTGTCCGGTCCCTTAGCGATCGCCTTGGGGTCGGAGGGCTCTCGCCGCCCGGTGGGGGACTCGTCGGCCATGCAGAGGGTGGCCATGAGCACGAACCAGACGATCAAGACCGGTGTTCCCTGAAGCATCCCGTGGTTCTCCATGTCCAGCGGACTCAAAAGTCCTGAGATGGGCAGCACTGTACCATCGGCTCCCGGAGCCGGCGAGTTCCCTCACGCAGCGCGCAGTACACGATAGGCGCGGGGCGGGGAGCAAGCTAGAATGATGGCACCAGTTCCCATCGGGCTGGTCTCAACACGAGCCGAACAGCAGGTTGGTTGTGGCCGCCTGCGCCCCGTGAAGTCAGCACCGGACGCTGGACTCGGGACCCGTGGCGGCGCTATGCGCCCGACGAGCCCAGGCCGACCGGCGGCTGGTCTCGCTCCGGGCATTCTGGAGAAGGCCGGATGTCGGCATCGATCGAACAGTTTACGCTCATGTCGCAGGCGGAGGTGTTCTTCCGCAACGGCTGGGCAGACCTCATTCCCGCGGGCGTCTACCTCGTCGATGGGGCGGGAATCATCCTGCACCATAACGCCATGGCCGTCCAGTTGTGGGGTCGAAGGCCACGCCCCGGCGAACGAGACGAACGATTCTGCGGGTCGTACCGACTGTATCGACCTGATGGAACCCTCCTGCCCCATGCGGCCACGCCGGTGGCCGAAGCCCTGCGGGACGGTGAGCCGCAACTGGGCATCGACGTTACGATCGAACGTCCGGACGGAACGCGCTGCCACGCCAAAGTTCATGTGAATCCGCTGCGTGATGAGAGCGGCCGGATCGTGGGGGCTATCAACTGCTTCCTCGACATCACCGAACATAAGGACTTCCAGGAGCGGTCCCACCGCACCGAGAGGATGCTCCGCGAGGTGACGGAAGCGATTCCTCATCTGGTCTGGACCGGACGACCGGACGGGTATGTGGACTACTGCAATGCACGCTGGCTGGAATACACCGGGCTGCGCGAAGACCAGATCAAAGGTGACGGATGGGCAGTGGCTCTTCATCCGGACGATCGCGAGAGCACGTTAGCGGCATGGCTGCGGGCTACCCAGACGCAAAGACCCTACCAGGTCGAGCAGCGGCTGCGCAGCGCCTCCGGCGAATACCGGTGGTTCCTCGCCCGCGCGAACCCCGTTTACGACTCGGCCGGTCAGGTTCAGAAATGGTACGGCACTTGCACGGACATTGAAGACCACAAGCGCCTGGAGGGGGACCTGCGCCGCAGCGAACGGCTGTATCGCGGGATCGGAGAGTCCATCGACTATGGCATCTGGGTGTGTGACCCGCAAGGCCGAAACATCTACACCAGTCCGTCGCTGTTGAACCTGCTGGGCATCACCCAGGAGCAGTGTTCCGAATTCGGGTGGGGGAACGCGCTGCACCCCGACGAGGCGGACGCCA
>BTUC01000517.1:0-4922 GCA_045863575.1 Phycisphaerae bacterium | reverse complement strand
ACTGCTGTGCTCGCCACGCCGAAGCCCTGCTCGCGGAGGCGGGTCAGCAGTGGTTTGCACCACGGACGCTCCTTCTTGCTCCCAGCAGTGCTCACCGAGCAGTGGCACACGTCTGCTGCGGGGCTAACTTTTTTCTCGCCTTCCCACGCTCTCACGTTCCCACTTTGGCACTGTCGTCTCCACTGCTCGTGCCCGCCGGCCGCATGTCTCGCGGTTCCAACTCGCGCAGCCGCTCGATGGCGGCGGGAACGATCTGGAGAGCCCGGTCGATCTCCTCGTCCGTGGTGAAGCGCGAAAGGCTGAAGCGGACGGCCCCGTGGGCGATCCGCTCATCAATTCCCATCGCCTTGAGCACGTGCGAGGGCTCCAGCGAGCCGCTGCTGCATGCCGCGCCGCTGGAGGCGCACAGACCCTCCTTGCTGAGCAGCATGAGGATGGCTTCCGCCTCCAGGGCCTCGAAGCCGATGTTGGTCGTATTGGGCAGCCGGTGGTGCGTATCGCCGTTCACGTGCGCCATCGACACGCGCTGAAGGATGCCGACCTCCAGACGGTCGCGCAGCGCCCGCACGCGGGTGGCTTCCTCCTCCAGGTGCTCCAGCGCCAGTCCGATCGCCACGCCGGTACCCACAATCCCGGCCACGTTTTCGGTGCCGGCGCGCAGGTCACGCTCCTGGTGGCCGCCGAGGACCTGCGGCCGGAGGCGCACGCCACGCCCGAGGTACACCACGCCCACCCCCTTGGGGCCGTGAAGTTTATGGCTTGCCAGCGTGACCAACTGGGCCGGCCGCTTGCGCACGTCGACGGGCAGTTTGCCCACCGTCTGCGTGGCGTCTACGTGCAGCGGGACGCGTCGTGCAGCCGCCATGCGCCCGAGCTCATCGATGGGGAAGAGCACGCCGGTTTCGTTGTTCGCGTGCATGATGCTGGCGATGGCCGTCTCGTCGGTGAGGGCGGCTTCGAACTCGGCCGGGTCCAGCCTCCCGAGGGCGTCCACACCCAGGTAGGTCACCCGGTAACCTTCCTTTTCGAGCTGGCCGGCCAGGCGCAGCACCGAGTCGTGCTCGACGGCCGTCGTGACCACGTGCCGCTTCTCCGGCCGCCAGTTCAACACGCCGCGGATGGCCAGATTATTGGCCTCACTGCCCCCGCCAGTGAAGAGGATCTGCCGCGGCGCCGCCCCCAGCGCCGCCGCCACCTGCTCGCGCGCCGTCTCCACGGCGTGCCGCGCCTGCTGGCCGAAGAGATGCACACTGGAAGGGTTGGCATACTGCTCGGTCAGATAAGGCAGCATGGCCTCCACCACCCGCGGGTCCGGACGGGTGGTGGCGTTGTTATCCAGGTAAATCCACATGCTTACTCCGCCGGCACATCCAACGGCACGACCGTGGCCGTTCCGTCTTCGGCGAGTTGAAGCTGCTGAATCTTGGCCTCGGCCGCGGAAAGGATCGACTTGCAGTGCTGGTACAGCTTCATGCCGCGCTCGTACTGGGCGATGGACTCCTCCAGCCCGATCTTGCCCTGTTCGATCGCCGTGATAATCGTGTCCAGTTGCGCCTTGGCTTCCTCGAAAGTCAGATCCTTTTCCGTTTCCTTCTTGGCCATGATGCCCTTCCTTGAAAGCGGCCCATCGTGATGGAGTTATTCTAAACGTTGCTGCCGCCGGTGGCCATGGAGGACTGACTTTGGCCGGCAAGGCGTTTCAACGCCTTTTCCCTGCCGGACGTGAAATGCAGTGAGCTGGTTCTGCTGGGGCCCGGGGCGGCTCAATCCGCGCAATCCGGCTCCCCGAACACGCCGGCCCCGCTCATGCAGGTCAGGAATCTGGCCAGGTCGTCCCCATCCACGTCCGTGTCGCCGTCCATCCGCGCAGGTCCGCAATCAGGATCGTCCTGGGCCGCGCCGGGCCCGCTGAGGCACGCCTGGAATTCGCCGAAATCCTCCTGGTCCACGTCGCCATCGCGATCGAAGTCGCCCGGCACGTTCGGAATGATCGGTACATCCAGCGCGAACGTGAGGCTCCCGCCCGTATCGGCGAATCGGGCATAAAGCAGCCCGGCCGCGGCATCGAAATAGTACCCCTCCGCCGCCGCCTCGAAGGCCGCCTGACTGTTGTGCGAACTCAACGCGATTCCGTTGAGCGACGCCTGGTTTTCACTTCCGGGCCAGCGGTGCACCTTCAGCAGATAATGACGCGCCGCCGGCAGATAGGCGCCCTCGCGGGCCGCGATCTCCAGCCGGAAGGTATCCCCCAGGCCTGACATGGTATAGGTGGTGCTCGCGAACCCGCCGCCCTGGTAATCCCAGGAGATACCGTCGTCCTCGTAGAGGGTAAAGCTGTTGGGGGCGTCGGCCGGGAACAGCTCGAGCGCCAGCTTCGTGGCCGGCGCCTCGCCATCATACTGGACCACCGGCCCCATCGGGATGATGGCCCCCTCGCGGACGAAGATGGGCAACTGGTCCAGAGGCGCGGCGGTGGTGACGGTCTGTCCGCCCGCGTACTCGGAATCGTTCCACCAGTTGATCCACTCCGCTCCCGCCGGCAGATACGTGCTCCACGTAGTCGCCCCCGGCGTGGTCACTGGCGATACCAGCAGGTAGGGCCCGAACATGAAGTCATCATCCTGCGTCAAGGTGTTCGAATCGGCCGGGAAGTCAAACAGCGTCGGCCGTTGCACCGGTTCGCCCGTGGTCGCGGCCCGATAGAACAGCGTGTACAGATACGGCATCAGCCGATAGCGCAAGCCGATGAACTCGCGGCAGATCGTTTCCACCGTGTCGCCGAACTGCCACGGTTCCACGAAGGGACGGCCAGGATCGTGATTGCCCCAACCATCGTGGTGCTGCCGGCAGAACGGGCTGAACACGCCCGCCTGCATCCAGCGGGCGTAGAGCTCGCCGCTGGGGGCACTGTTGGCGGCGGGATGGCCGAAGAATCCGCCGATGTCATGTCCGTTGTGTGGTTGCCCGCAGATGGACATCGACAGGCCCATGGGGATGTTGTTCCGGTAGTCGTTAACCCAGTCGCCCCGATTGTCGCCCGACCAGACGGTCGAGACCCGCTGAATACCCGCATATCCGCCGCGGCTGAGCACGAACGGCCGGCGGTCCGGATAGTGGTCTGCCAGGATGCTGTAGGACAGCTCCGTCTGCAACAGCGGATACTGCACGCTGGTGCGATGGTGGTTGACGGGCGAGCCGTCGAAATCATACTTCACGTCCGAGGGCCAGGCGCCACCGAGTTCGTCCGGCTCGTTGAGGTCATTCCAGATCCCATCGATACCGTAGTTCAGGAAGGAGGCATGCTGCCCGGCCCACCAGTCGCGGGCGGGGGTCCGGCTGAAGTCGATCCATGCCAGGCTTCCGGTACCCGCGCCGCCCACGAAATACCAGTAGTCATGCCAGCCGTGCAGCACGTTGCCATCGGCCTTCCTGAGCAGGTAGCCATTGTTGCGGGCGGTGCTGTACTTGGGGTCGTCGGTGAACAACAGCGGGCTGATGTTGGCTACCACGTGAAAGCCCTGGTTGTGCAGCGTCGCCAGCATGTTGGCGGGCGAGGGAAACTTCGAGCTGTCAAACGTCAGCGCCCGCCCACCGGGCATGTAGTCGATGTCCAGATGCAGCACGTCGCAGGGAATGTTCCGCGTGCGGAACTGGTTGGCGATGTCGAGCACCTGGGATTGCGGCGTGTAGCTCCAGCGCGACTGCTGAAAGCCCAGGGCCCACCGCGGCGGCATGAACGGCCTGCCGGTCAAAGCTGTATAACGGTCGAGGATGCCGGCCATGGTCGGACCGGCGAAATAGTAGTAATCCAACGTGCCGCCGAGGTTCTTGAAGGACATGTAGCTGCCGCTGGTCGCCCCGGCGTCGATGGTGCCCCAGGAGGTATCGTCGAAGAAGATGCCGTATGCGTTTCCGCCGCGCAGTCCGTACCAGAAGGGGATCCCGGAGTAGAACACGGCCGGGTCGTTGTAGGTGGGCACGTTGCGCATGTGGAACGTCGTGCCGTTGCGCACCAGCGGCAGCGTCCGCCAGCCCAGGCCGACATACTTCTCGTTCGATTGAGTGGTTTTGTATACTTGCGTCCGTGAACTGCCCCATTGAACGCGCCGGATCGGATCATCGCTGAGGACGAGGTTATCGGCCGCATCTCGGCATTCGAGGACAAACGGCGTCTTGCGGGCCACCAGCTTCATGGCCGACGTGCTGATGCGGACGGCCGTCGCATCTTCGGTAACCTCAAAGGAGGTCGCCGGCCAGTCGGCCGCCACCACCGCCCGCGAGACGTTCGTCCCGAAGACTCCGTCAGGGGCCACGCGTACGCGCGCCACGTCCGGTGCGAGAATGCCGATGCGGACCTTGCTGGAGTCGCTGATCGACAAGGTCACGTCCTGCCCGGCCGTCGAGAATGAGGCGACATCTCCGATAGTGGCCGCCCGAGCCGACCCCTCCGAAAAAACGGCCAGTAACCCGACGGCAAATAGTGCCCACGCCCCCACCATCCGGCGGGCTGATTGACCGCTGACCTGCTTCACGAAATACCTCCGCGACGAGGCGACAACCCTGTTCTCACCCACCATCCATTATAACGTACGCAGCATCGCCCCGAAAGCGAGGATCGCGCACTCCTCCCGGCCACCCGGCGACGGGCCCATGACGTGACCGACGAGTCCATGACGTGACCAGCGGGCCCCGTGATGTGAACGTCGGGGCCAATTGCCTCGGCGGCGCCGGGCACTCTGTCTCCCTCCCCCGGTACTCCGGGGGAGGGTCGGGGTGGGGGCTTGTCAGGCAACGGGTCGTGCCCCGTCTCCAGCCGCGCTTCTCAGACTCAGAAGGTTTCCCCGTTTCGTTGCCCCTCCGTGTCCGTTCCCCCCTCGCTTGCGCTTCCATGAGCGTGCCCGTGTCAAGGGCGGGTGCGATAA
>BTUC01000516.1:0-4931 GCA_045863575.1 Phycisphaerae bacterium | reverse complement strand
TCTTCACGGCCACCACCGAGGGCTCGTTCAAAACGATACCCTGACCCCGGACGCAGACCAGCGTATTGCAGGTCCCCAGGTCGATTCCCATGTCAAGACTGAACAGGCCAAGCAGTGAGTTGAGAATCACGGGGGCCACCCCAATGTAGTGACAGGCCAATCTTCTGGATTCACGGCGGCAATCCGTGCCACAGTCGCTCGAAGCAGGATTGTACCGGCGGTGTCGGCGCAATACGAGCGCCCGCGCAAGAATTGCCCGACAGGAGGGGATCGGCTCAGGCGGGGGCGCTCGGCGGCCAGATCGAGTCGAACAACTGGTAGGACCGGACCGCCACGAAAATCAGGCCAATCAGCAGCACTGCAGCCGCACTGATCAGCAAGGTCATATAAATGTCGTCGTTTCGGCTGTCCACAGGGTATCTATTGGGGGGCATCTGCGCCATCGCGATCTCCTTGGACCTTGCTCGCTGGACTGTGCCGCGGACTGCCCGCCAGCCGCACATCGGCTGCGAGGCGGGCGGATCGCTCAGCTTCGAGCGTTGAAGCTGGCCTCATCCACGACCACATCGTCCGGGCGGATCCGCTTGCCAGTTTCCCGCCTGATCTCGCCGACCGCTTCACTGGGAGTCACTTCAGAGGTGATTTGCAGGTCGCAGATGTAGTCGCCATCACGCATGACGACCATGGTCATCCCCGGCGTTACGCCCGATGCACTGCCCACGTCGATGGTCGCAAGATTGCCTTCAACGGCCTTGACCCGGCCGCGTACCGGGCTGCGCGCCGGCGCCTCACTGGCTCGTGCCGACGGGGAGGGGCCCAGCGACAGGAACTCGCCGGCCCGTCCCAGGTTGGCCTGCTGCCGCAGCGTTTCGTTCTCGTCCCGGCAGGCCGCCATCTGCTGGAGCTTCTGGTTGAGCTGCTGCGTCAGGACCACCGCCTGGGCGGTCAGCTCCTTGACCCGGTCATTCAGTTGGGCATTGCGCGTCTGCAAATCCAGCTCGCGGGACACCAGGCTGGTGATGTTCTTCTTCATCTCGTCGTTATGGCGGGCCAGAATGGCCATGGTGGCATTCTGAAGCTCGCTGGCAGTCTTGAGGCTGCCGTGCTCCAGCTTGAGCCGGTCATACTCACCGGTCAGGTTGGTGAGCTGCTGATTCAGCTCTCCGAGTCGATCCTCGGCGTCCTGAAGCCGGTCGGCCACCTGGTTTCGCAGCGTCTTGTAGTGCTCGATCTGAGAGGCGGCCGCGGCCTTGACGCCGCGCACTTCCGCTTCGGCGGTTTCCCAATCATTGGCGAAGTCCTGGGCGAGCTGCTTCCAATCATGGGTCTGAGCTGCGAACTGGATCGCCATCGGCGTGAAGATAAAGGCGAACAGGCAGACCAGGATAATGAATATCTTGGTTGTGGTGGTCAACTGCGGGCTCCTGAGACTTTATGCTGATTGACTCCGCCAAGCCGTCCAAACTCCGGACCCATCGGGGGGAGGACAGATTACCCGGTTCGTCAAGCCCATTCGGTTCGTTGGCTCACGGGCTTCGATTCCACGCGGGCGCCGCCAGCTTGTCAAGCCGACGGTCGTGACCGGTTTGGGCGCCAGACGGACTGGCTTACCCGGTCGGAGTGCGGGCTGTTTCCGGTCGCACCTTTACGTCCAGCCGAAACTATACCCCCAGGCACGCCGTTTGCAAGCTCTTTTCCGACGGCGGTCCGAGCCATTATAGTCGACCTGCCTTCATCCCCAGAAGGAACTCCCCACGGCCAGATGGAAAACCCCTGATTTTTCGGCCACCGGTCTGCCCGAGGCAGGCCGGCCGGTCTTTGCCCGCTTGCATGACGCCCGGGCCTGCATATGCTAAAGGGGGCAAACGTGAGACTCGCCCGGACCCCAGAGGTACCGCCCATGATCGTTCCCCACAGTACTGTCGTGCCAGGTTGTCTGCTGGCGTTGGCTGCTTCATTGCCTGCCGCGACCCTTCAGGAGCCTCCGGCGGCCCTGCGTCCTCCTGAGCTCCCCTCCGTCTCGCCCCGGCTGTGGTGGTCCACAACCCTGAACCTGCGGAGCATCGAACGCATCCAGGATTACGCGCTCGTCGATGGCTACATCTATGCCCTGTCGACTGATGGGATCCTGCACTGCCTCCGGGCGGATAGCGGCCAGGTACGCTGGACACGCAAGGTATTCGATGTGCAGGGCGTTTTTTACCCGCCCACCGCCTGCCACTTCGGTGAGAATCGAGCGGTCGTGTTGACCCTGGCCGCCGCCGTCGTGATTCTCGACCCCGAAACCGGCTCGGAGCTCAAGCGGATCAAGCTGCAAGGGGCCAGCAGCGCCTCTGCCGCAGTGAGTGAGGAGGCCGTTTTCGCGGCCGAGGCCAACCGCCGCCTGCGTAAGTACCTGCTGGAGGACAATTACGCACCGTGGCAGGTGATGGGCAACGGACCGTTGGAGGTCGGCCCTCTTTACCTGGCCGATCTCGACGTGGTGGTTTGCGGGGATTCCAGCGGTCTGGTGCGCGGTCTGCTGGCGCGGGACCGTGCCCTGGTTTTCACGCAGCAATTCGGAGGCCGGCCTCGGGGAGCCATCATCGATGATTATAAGGCGTTGTATCTCTCCACCTCGGACTTGATGCTTCACGTTCTGAGCCGCAGGACGGGGAACATTCTCTGGCAGTATCGGCTGCCCCGCCCACCGGCGGGAGCCCCGGTAGTGACCGAAACCAGCGTTTTCCAGGCCCTGGTCGACGGAGGCGTGCAGCGGATCGGGCTGGAACGCGTCAAGCCGAATTGGTTGGCGGCCGATGCGGTGAAATTCCTCGCTGAATGGCCCCAGCGCGTGGTGGTGCTCTGTAAGGATGGCCGGGTGGCACTCATCGATCCGGGCACCGGTCAGCCGGCCGAGATGCTGGACGTGGGCGAGTTGGCCGACGGGATCAGCAATCCAATGACGGATTTCGTCTTTCTGGCCAATCCTTCGGGCCAGGTCCGATGCTTCCGCCCGGCTGGGGCTACGCCCACCACGCTTCCGGCGTTCCAAGTGCCGGCCACACAGCCCACCTCCGACCCGATTACGGTGGACAGGCCCGAAGAGATCCGGCCAATCATCATTACCCGCTCGCTGACGGAGTCCAGTGGTTCTGGAACCGGCATCGGCCGCTCGAGCGGGGCGCGCTCGTCCCGGTCGGACCGGAGCGCTCGCAGCTCACGCAGTTCGCGCGGTTCCCGAGGGGAGCGGTCCAGCGGCCGATCCAGCCGCAGTTCCCGGCGCTCCTCGCGACTGGGCGGCGGCTAGTGGGCGGGCAATCTGACGCATCCCCCTGAAGCCGCTCTTCGGCTATATTGCCGGCCATGAGCGACCTCAAGATCAGACGCGCGTTGATCGCCGTCTACGACAAGACCGGCATCACCGAGTTCGCCCGGGCCCTGGTGGACGAATTCGGCATTGAAATCCTGAGCACGGGAGGCACGGCCAGACACCTCAAGGAGGCCGGCATCCCGGTCACCCTGGTCGAGGAGGTCACCGGCTTCCCGGAAATGCTCGACGGCCGGGTCAAGACGCTCCACCCAAAGATCCACGCGGGCATTCTGGCCGACCGCGACAACCCCGAGCACATGCGCCAACTCGAGCAGCACGGCATCCAGCCCATCGACATGGTGGTGGTGAACCTCTACCCGTTCGAGAAAACGGTGGCCGACCCCAACTGCACCTTCGAGCAGGCCATCGAAATGATCGACATCGGCGGCCCCTGCATGCTCCGCGCAGCGGCGAAGAATCACAAGCATGTGCTTGCTGTGAATGACAGTGAGGCCTTTGAAGAAGTCCTTTCTGAACTCCGGACTCGAGGCTCAGCGGTCTCGCTGGAACTAAGTCAGTGTCGTGCCATGTGGGTGTTCAATGAGACGTCGTCGTACGACGGAATGGTCCGAGAATACCTCATGCGACTGGCCAAGCCTGACTGGTGTTCGGAGTCGGACCCCGTGGAGGACTGGTTCAATGGACGCTTCACTGAAAACTCGCCGCCAATGATGAGTCGTTTGACGAATTTGAGATACGGAGAGAATCCCAGCCAGCGTGCATCCGCCTGGTATGAGTTCGACGATCAGAGGACTCGCGAGTGCAATGTACTCGTGGAGCGGCCGACGGAGGGTGCAGCTCAGGGAGTAGTCCTCCACGGCGAAATGTCTTTCAACAATTACATGGACGGCGACGCGGCATTGTCCCTGGTTAAGGAGCTGGCAAGAGGCGGACTGATGTGGCACCGGCGTCTCGCCGGTGTTTCGGATGAGTGTGGCACCGGCGTCTCGCCGGTGCAGATGCCGCAGCAGAAGACCGTCGCCTCCACTTTTGATCCGGTCGGGCCCGAGCGCGTTACTCGAAGAAACCTGCCTCACATCCAAACCCCGGGCAAGACGTATTTTGTCACCTTCCGGATTCGTGAGGGGCAGTTGTCACCTGAGGCTCGCGATATAGCACTCCAGGCTTGCCGGTTCTGGCACGGCCGGAAAATGAATCTGCACATTGTCTGTGTCATGCCAGACCACGTGCATCTCCTGCTTACCCCTTACTTGTACGAATCAGGTTATTCGGTTCCGTTGGGCGAACTGCTGCACAGCATCAAGAGCTTCAGTGCTCACCAGATTGCCAAGACATCTGGGCATGGCGGGTCGCTATGGCTGGATGAGAACTGGGACCACATCATTCGGGGGCAATCCGAGTTCGATGAAAAAGGCGAGTATATCCGGACAAATCCCGCTCGCGAAGGTCTAGGCCAGGGCTATCCCTGGATTTGGACCAGTGGTACTCGCTTTGAGGAGACAGGATTTGTTCAGGAAAGACAGCGAGAATACGGGCAGCATGCGGAGGCTGAAGTCACCGGCGGGACGCCGGTGCCACATCAGACAGAACACCGGCGAGACGCCGGTGCCACACTTGA
>BTUC01000515.1:0-4937 GCA_045863575.1 Phycisphaerae bacterium | reverse complement strand
ATGTCGTCATGGAGCCTTATCGGCAAAAACCGGAGTTTTGAGACAGGGCCTAATCTTAATCCTAATCCTAATCTTAATCCCATTCCTGATCCTCCTCTTACTCGTACTCCTACTCCCCACCCCTTTCATAGTCCCGCGACGAATTCCGCTTGATCAACCCCATCTGCATTCGAACCATCCTCTGAAGTCGTTCCTTTCCCGGCCTGATCTGCTCCAAGGTCAACTTGCCTTTAGCCACCAGAACATCCAGCCCGGCGGCGCATTCCAGAGTGGACCCATGGGCGATATCAAAGAAGCGACAGCGATCCTTGGGCATATACTTGCCGTTGCCCTCGGCGATGTTCAGTGGAATTGAGACGGATGCGCGGTCGAGGTGGTCCTTGACGTCCCCTGCTCGAACCGTGTTTTCCAGAAGCTCGGAAAGCCAGGCGATGAAAGCGATAGCTTCCCGATAGACTTCTAGATCCTCGTGTGCGAACCACGACTCTTGAGAAGCGTCCATTGGTGGTCTCCTTATGTTCGCAGGTGCAGGTTGACCTGGTGAGAACGAAAAGACGAGGCGGAGAGATTAAGATTAGGATTAAGATTAAGATTAGGATCAAGAAGAGGCCGGTCGACGGCGAACCCGGCGCACTCAATTCGCTCATACCTGATCCTTCTTCTTCTGTCCCGATCCTAACCCTAATCTTAATCTTAATCCTAATCCTAATCCTAATCTCTGCCATGCCTACTCCGTCAGTGCCCATCACTCCAGCACCTGAACCTCCACCGACAACACCGCGGGCAAATCCCTCACTACCGCCTCCCACGAATCCCCTCCATTCGCAGAGCAATAGACCTGGCCTCCCGTCGTTCCGAAATACACCCCGCACGGATCCAGCGAATCGACCGCCATCGCCTCGCGCAGAACGTTCACGTAGCAGTCCTTCTGCGGCAGGCCCTTGGTCAGCGGCTCCCACTCGTTGCCGCCCGTCCGGCTGCGGTAGACGCGCAGCTTCCCCTCGGGTGGATAATGCTCCGAGTCGCTCTTGATGGGCACGACGTACACCGTGTCCGGCTCGTGGGCATGAACGTCGATGGGGAAACCGAAGTCCGACGGCAGGTTGCCGCTGACTTCCTCCCACAACTCGCCGGCGTTGTCCGTGCGGCAGACGTCCCAGTGCTTCTGCATGAAGAGAACATCCGGCCTGGATGGGTGCATGGCGATGCGGTGCACGCAGTGACCGACCTGGGCCTCGGGATCAGGGATGTACTGCGACTTCAGGCCCCGGTTGATGGGCTTCCACGTCTTGCCGCCATCCTGCGTGCGGAAGCAGCCGGCGGCCGAAATGGCGATGAAGATCCGACCGGCGTTACCGGGATCGAGAATGATGGTGTGCAGGCCCATGCCTCCGGCGCCGGGCATCCATTTCTCTCCCTGTTGCTCGCGGAGGCTGGCCAGCTCCTGCCAGCTCTTGCCGCCGTCGGTGGTTCGGAAAATGGCCGCATCCTCGACCCCGGCGTAAACCGTGTCCGGGTCGGTGTACGACGGCTCGAGGTGCCAGACGCGTTTGAACTCCCAAGGCCGCTGCGTACCGTCGTACCACTGATGCGTGGTCAACGGCCGGCCCGTCTCGGCGGAGGTGTCGTAGACGAATCGGTTGCTCAGGCCGCCGGGCGGGTCGGTGGGCTCGGGCATCTTCTCTCCGCCGGGCGGGTTCCACGTCGCGCCTCCGTCATCGGATCGCTGAATGATCTGGCCGAACCAGCCGCTCGACTGCGAAGCATAGATGCGGTCCGGGTTCAGCGGTGAACCCTTCAGGTGGTAGATCTCCCAGCCTGCAAAGAGCGGCCCGGAAACGTCCCACCTGCGGCGCTGGCCGTCGGAGGTGAGGATAAAGGCGCCCTTGCGTGTTCCGACCAATACACGTACTCGACTCATGCGTCACACCCTCTCATTCCAGACTGTTTGCAGTTTTACGTCCCACTCTCATCCTGCCGGCCGCAGGCGCCGGGCAGGCCCGGCAAGTTCAGCACCGGCCGGACTTCCACACCGCCTATCGGGGCGCCGGGATGGCGGGCAGCGATGTCAATCGCCTCCTGGTGGTCCTGGACATCGATCAGGTAGAAGCCGCCGAGAACTTCACGCGTCTCAGCGAAGGGCCCGTCGGTCACGATGCGTTTGCCGTCGCGCACGCGGACGCAGGTGGCCGTCGCCGACGGGTGCAGCGGAGCGGCCAGCAGGTACTGCCCCTTGGCATTCAGTTCGTGCGTGAGTTGCACGGCCTGATCCATGGCCTTCTCGAGTGCCGCCTGGCCCGCGTTTTCCCAGGCCTGTTCATCGTCGTAACACAGCAGCATGTATTTCATGCCCGCACCTCCTGACGGCCAGCGGGGGCCGGCAGTCCCGAAAGCTCCATCACCGGCCGGATTTCCACCGTGCCCTTGCGCGCGGGAGGAATCCGCTCTGCAATGCGGATCGCCTCGTCGAGGTCCGGGACCTCAATCAGATAGTAGCCGCCGAGTTGCTCGCGCGTTTCCGCGAAGGGACCGTCCGTCACCAGACGCCTGCCTTCCCGAACGCGAACACTGCGGGCGGTCGCGACCGGTTGCAGCGGGCTGGCCGATACGTAGGCACCCGTCTCGTGCAACTCGCGAGCCAGTTGCGTCGAATCGCGATAGCACTGCTCGCGCTCCGCGTCGTTCATCGCGTTCTCTTCCATATAAATCAGCAGCATGTATTTCATGCCTGTACTCCTTGCTCTTGCTTGAGGGCAGCGGGGTCCATGTAGAAGATTTCCCAGATATGGCCGTCCGGGTCCTGGAAACCGTGCTGGTACATGAAGCCGTAATCCTTCGGCTCGGCATAATGGCTTCCCCCGGCCGCGACGGCCGTGCGCACGAGGTCTTCGACCTGGGCGCGGCTCTCGCGTGACAGCGCCAGCAGGACCTCAGTGCCGGCGGTGGCGTCGCAGATCGGCTTGGGCGTGAACTGCTTGAACTTGTCATGCGTCAGGAGCATCACGTAGATGGTGTCACTGACGATCATGCAGGCGGCCGTCTCGTCGGTGAACTGCGGATTGTTCTCGAAGCCCAATGCGGCGTAGAAGCGCATGGATTGTTTCAAGTCTTTGACCGGCAGGTTGACGAATATCTGTTTACTCATTGCGTTTCCTCGTTTCGTTTGTGGTGTAGGAGAGCGCCTTCAGCTCATTCTCCAAAGGTCTGTGTCGACATTACCGTGACCGGGCCTGCGTCGTGTGCTCGATCTGTTCGCGCAGCCGCTCCTCCTGCTCGCGCAACTCGGGCGTGAATTCGGCACCGAAGTCCTCCGCCTCGAATACCTGGCGGATCTCGATCTCCGACTGTGCACCGGTGGGATTGGGGCAGCGTTTCACCCACTCGATGGCCTCCTGCATCGACTTGCACCGCCACAGCCAGAAACCCGCGATGAGCTCCTTGGTCTCGGTGAAGGGACCGTCGGTCACCATCCGCTGATCACCATCGAATCGCACCCGAGCGCCCTTTGAACTGGGATGCAATCCTTCGCCCGCGAGCATGATGCCGGCATTGACCAGCTCCTCGTTGAACTTGCCCATTTCGGTCAGGAGCTGCTCGCTGGGCATGACGCCCGCCTCGGTGTCCTGATTGGCCTTGATCATGATCATGAATCGCATGGCCATCTCCTTTCTCGTTGAAGACTGGGCTTTATCGCCCGAACACCAGATGGTCGTTCGGCGCGGGCCCCAATCGACAGCGATACGCCCAAATTCGAAAGAAAATCTGCGCCCCCGTCTTCTTCAGCCCTGCAATTCGCGCAACCGCCGCTCCAGAAAGCGTTTCTCGGGCTCCTGGCCGGCGAGCGCCAGGGCCCGCTGATATGCCGCCTGGGCCTCGGCCGTCCGGCCCAGCCGTCGGCACAGGTCGGCCCGCGCCGCGTGGGCCAGGTGGTAGTCGGTCAGATCGCCGCGTGCCAGGATGGCATCGATCAGCTCCAGGCCGTATTGAGGCCCATCCCGCATGGCGACGGCCACGGCCCGGTTCAGCTCGACCACAGGGGAGGAGTGAGCCTCCAGCAGGAAGGTGTACAGGCCGGCGATCTGAGCCCAGTCTGTCTCGGCCGGCGTGTGCGCCTGGGCGTGGACGGCCGCGATAGCCGCCTGGATGACGTAAGGTCCAATGCCCGATCGCGTCGCGGCCGCGGGCGCGCTTTCTTTCAGCAGGGCGGCACCGGAGATCCGGCTTTGGGCAAAAGCCCTCCGCACCAGCGACAGACCTTCGGCAATCTGGTCAATATCCCACAGCGAGCGATCCTGGTCCTCAAGTAGCACGAGTTCGCCTGCCTCGGTGGCACGGGCGGCACGGCGCGATTCCTGAAGCAGCATCAGTGCGAGCAACCCGAGAACCTCCGGCTCCGGCAGGAGCTCTGCGATCACGCGGCCCAGCCGGATGGCCTCGCCCGAGAGATCGGCACGGGTCAGCGACTCTCCCGATGAGGCGGCGTAACCTTCGTTGAACACGAGGTACACCACCTGGAGCACAGTCTCCAGCCGTTCCGGCAGTTCGGCGCGGGCGGGCACCTCGTAGGGAATGGCGGCTTTGCGGATCTTGGCCTTGGCCCGGACGATCCGCTGCGCCACGGTCGCCACGGAACTCAGGAACGCCCGGGCAATCTCCTCGGTGGTCAGGCCGCACACTTCGCGCAGCGTCAGTGCCACCCGGGCTTCCGGCGCCAGGGCGGGGTGACAGCAGGTGAAGATCAGCCTCAGGCGATCATCTTCGATGCCTTCATCGTCCGGTGGCAGGGTGGGATTGGGGTTTTGGTCGTTCAGCTGCTCGGCGAGCTGTGCCAGGGAGGCATCGTGCCGTGCGCGGCGGCGGATCACGTCGATACCCTTGAAGCGTCCGGCGGATACGAGCCAGGCCCGGGGATTCACCGGCAGACCCTCCCGGGCCCA
>BTUC01000514.1:0-4938 GCA_045863575.1 Phycisphaerae bacterium | reverse complement strand
AACATGCCCATACCCTCACCGCCCTGCGGTGCCGCGCCCATGTCTTCGGCCGGTGCCCCTTCGATCGACTCAGGGGCGCCTTCAGGAGCCGGGACACCCTCGGGATTCATGATCTCCGACAACGGACGCGCCTTCAGGAACATCTCGGCCACGTCCTTGTCGGATGGGAACCGCCGCGCGATGGTCTCGAACGTTCGGGCGGCCAGCTCACGCTGCGAGCTGAAATGCCGCACGAAGCCCACCACCAGCCAAGCTTCGCCGTCGTCGGCGTGGCCGCGGAGATACTCATCCAATGCCGCCAGGTGCCGGTCGAAGTCCGCCGGCTGTCCGTAGCGCTCGCGGAGATCCAGCGGAGAATCGACCACATCCGGGAACCGCCGAACACCCCGGCGGATGGCGATGGCCGAGGCTTCGTAATCCCGCGTGGCAAATCGGGCCACCGCGTAAGCCAACCAGGCATCCACGTTGTCCGGATCGGCCATGCCCACCTGCAGGAACATCCGGCCAGCCTCGTCATAGTCGCCGGCCGTAAAAGCTTGCGTGCCTTCCTGCATCAGGCGAGCCATGTGATCATCGGGCATATTCGCCTGATCGTCTTGCTCCTGCGGTTGGACGGCCGCGGCATCCGGCGCAGGCTGGTAGCCACGCTCTCCGTCGGGAGGCAGTGGGCGTGCGGCCTCCTCGATCGGGGCTGGCGGCGCCTGGATCGGAGCCTGATCGTAGCCGGCCTCCGCGGGACCGTAACCGCCGGCCGCATACCCAGGATCCTCGTATCCCGGCCCCGCCCCGGCATAATCCGGATAGGGATACACCGGCCCTGCGTACCCGGGATCGTAGATCGCCGGCGGCCCGATGATCGGCTGCTCGATGATCGGCGGCGGTGCGACGACCGCCGCTCCGGTATAGACGGGATACGCGTACGGATAGGGCGTTACTGGCGAGCAGAATCCGAAGCCATACGCCGGAACCCGAGCGATCACCTGATGGTGCCGGACAATGACACCACGCGGACGAGGCAGCGGCACGCCCGGGAATTCGACTCGGCCACTCAGACCGGAGTAAAACCGGCTCGGAGACGGTCCGCGCCACGCGGGCGAGGTCGGCACCACGTGCCGCGTCCGGCTCGCCGACAGCACGGGCGTGTTGCTGGCTACGACCCCCCCGCCGCCGCGACGGCCCACCACCCCGGCAGCCGGCGGAACCACGATGCTCGCTCCTCGGTCCCGCGAGCTGAACGCAGAGGGCTCACGCGTGCTGGTGAACCAGCCGCTGGAACGCGTCACTGTTCGCGAACCTATGTCCGTGGAGCGAACACTGCTGCGCCCGGAGATCGTCCCCAGCGACTGCCGACCTTCTGATCCGACGACGCTGCCCGACGAACGGAAACTCTCGCGTACCGTGGTAGTCGGTCCACTGGAGCGAACCGAAGAGGTCGAGTTGGAGCGTGAGAACACCGTCGCAGACCGACCTGAAGGCGTCGTGATCTGCTGCCGTGTCGATTCACGGGTCCGCACCGTGCCGCCGGGCGCTGGCGGGCGATAGGCAGGGGAACTGGGCGTACGGGTGATCGATGGGCTGAGTGTCGGCGTCGGCGTGGCGCGGGGTGTCGGGCTGGGCGTCACGCGAGGCGTTGATGTTATGCGAGGCGTTGACGTTGCGCGGGGCACTGGCGCCGCACGATTCGCATAGTTGTAGGTTGGCGTGGGCCTGCTCGGAGCGACCGAACGACTGGAGGAATAGGATCGGCTGGAGCTGCTGCTGCGGTTGGAGCTGCTCGCGGTGAGCGACGGCCGTGTGTACGAGCGACTCGAGCTCCTGCCCACGGACGATCGGTTGGAACACGACGACCGGCTGCCCACCGAAACGCTGCTTCGGCTTGGCGAAGATCGGCTCGGCGTCGACCGCGCGGAGTAGCTCGAACTCCGGCTGGAGACCGAAGATCGCGAAGAGTTGGACACGCGCCGCGCCCCCCGGGCCTCCTCCAAATCCAGATCCAGACCCATGATGGCTGTTAGCATTACTACCCACCAGGTGGGCCGAGTCAGTGTGCGAAGCCACATATTCAGACTCCTTCGCGTCGGGGTCAGCGGCTGGACGAGGCGGATACCGCGGCAATTGTTTACACGCGTCAAATATTAGGTTGCCGTCACTATTCCTGCAACCTCAAATCGCCTGAACATCGCGAATTTCCGTCCTTTCCAGCAGCAAAGTCTCGCCCGTTCGTAAGATAGGACACGGCGAAGCAGATCCGCGTTAGAATAAAGTCTGACTGCAGAGCTCCGATTCGCGGGCCATTGTCGAAGGATGTGGTGCTGGTTGCCAACCGTGCTGTCGCCCACATCTTTACCTCAGGTACCCAGATCTTTTACCGGAGGCTCGGCAGACGTCCCCTTGCCGCCCCCGCAGGGGGCAAGGAGGTCCGATCCGTCCGATCGGCCCTATCCGTCAGATCGCCGCATTCAGCGTGGGTAACAGCAAGGCTTCCAACCGGTGTGCATGCAGGACGTGAGCCCGGTGGCCGCGTACAATGGGCCGCATGCGTTGCTTTATCGCCATTGAGCTGGATCCAGACACCCGCGAGCGCCTCACCGAGCTGCAGAATCAGCTCAGCGGAATCGAGCGGGCCGTCCGCTGGACACGAGCCGATCAGCTCCACCTCACTCTGAAGTTCTTCGGGGACGTTTCTGATGCCGACGTGGCTCAGGTTTGCCGCATCGCCCAGGACGTCGCCGCGCAAATCCCCGCGTTTGACCTCATCGTTCGGGGCACCGGCTGTTTCCCGCCTGGTGGCAACGTGCGGATAGTCTGGGCCGGCCTGCCCGATCCGCCCCCGGAGCTTGTGGCCTGCCAGCAAACGCTCGAAGAGGCTTACGTGCCGCTGGGGTTCCCGAAAGAGAACAGGCCGTTCAGACCCCACCTCACGCTTGGCCGAGTCAAAGACCCGGGCCTTTCCCGTCGCATCCGCGAAGCCGTCCAGACCCACGAGTCGTTCTCGGCCGGCTCATTCACGGCCAGTGAACTGGTTGTGTTCCAGTCCATTCTCAGCCCGAAAGGGCCCGAATACACGCCGCTGGCTCACGCAGCCTTCCGTCCCGCGTGCTGAATTGAGCACCTCCATGGCTCCCCCGATCCAAGAGACAGCTTCAACAACATCAGTCACCGAATGCGGGGTCCATAGCGGGCCTGGGGCTGGAAAACGCCAACGAAGGAGATAATAGTCAGCCCCCCTGCCGGGACCGACGATTGTGCTCGCCCCACATCGTAACTGAGCACGCAGGACGGCCTGGCTCTCTGTAATCTGGAGCACTGCCAATCACGAAGGCGTTCCGGCCTCGCACCCAACTACACGAATAATCTTGACAGAGCTATAGGACTGTGGTATATGAGCCAGAGCCAGGGTGATTGGGAGGAGGGTGAAAGCAGAATCCCCCCAACGAACACCCACATCTGTAGTGTCGTACCCGGACGGGAGCGGTACTGCCCATCTTGGCCAGGCAGGAGCATGACGCAGTTTGGCTGCGTTGCTCCCGGCGGGCGTCGTCATCAAATCGCCAACCATTGACGTCGTTACTCCGGCGAGGCGTGTATCCTCGGCCGGGGCCTATCTCATTTCTGATGGAGGACAAAGCCATGATCAGGAGGAGAAACGTTTTTTGGGCGGGCATCCTGGTTGCGATCACCGCCGGCACCTCGCTCGGTGCAATCATCTATGTCGATGACCATTTCGAGGGGTCAGTCGAGCCGGGATGGACTTTGTACGGCGGCGCCCGTGTGGCTAACGGTTTCCTGTTCAACGATCCCTACTCGCCGCCATCCGGTGAGCTTTGGGGGGTCGGACAGGATGCCTGGGGCGGGACTGTGGATGGCGGACTTTACAAGTCGTTTTACGACCACCTACTGCCGAACGAGAGGAAGTACTTCAGCGCGCTCGTCGAGGCGTATTCGGTCGATTGGAACTTCATTCCGACGCCCGGCCACGTGGGCATCCGCATCGGCAAGGGCCCCGGCATTCTTCAGAACCCCGACGATCCCGGCATCGTCTGGACCGACTGGTACTGGGGCGAATGGAACATCCTGACGATCGAGCAGCCCTGCATCGAGGGCTGGGAGACGGTGTTCGTTGACTGGTATGCCCCCTTCGCCACCGGCCCGATGGTGGCCAAGGTGGACAACGTCATCGTCTGGCAGACCCCCGAGCCGACCGCCCTGATTCTGCTGGCGGCAGGCGTATTCCCGCTGCTGCGTCGCAGGAAATGAGTGCTTCTCACTTCTAAGGCCTTCAACTGACCGAGGAAGGGGTGCTCATGACGGCCAAGCACGGGCGCCCCTGCCTCGCGGAGAAGAAAAGGGGTCCGTTTAATCGCTCTTGGCTCGACGCGTTCTGCACAGTTGCCGACAATGTGTTCGGCCAGTTTCTTTAGAACAACATCAACTACGTTCGCGACGACGGCCTGCCCATACAGGCGACACAAGTGGCGGCCCGCATCCCGCACGTTGCTCTGCTCGCCGGTCGGCCGGCCATTCTTGACGTAGCGGACCTTCGCATGCTCCCAGTATGCGAGGAACAGATGTCGACTGTCATCTCGGCTTGGGCGACGGTCCGGGACCACGCCGGGGGGACTCGTCACTTGGCTGCTAGCCACTCGGCGATGATGCGTTCGTACTCCTGGCGACTCTCCGGCGTGCCGTACCTTCCGAGGTAGAAGTCACGACCCTTGATGCGAACGAGCCCAAGGCCCGACGGCTTGCGGAGACGGTACTTCGGAATGGTGGGGGAATTTGCGTTCGGCATAGCTACTCCTCCAACCCTTCGAGGGCAAACTACCCCCGATTTCGGGCTTCTGAGCAGCTCTGTCCAACGCGAGCAGGTACGCTAAGTTACGTTCAGCAAACCCATTATATCACAGCGGGCGATGGGATTCGAACCCACGACGTCCA
>BTUC01000513.1:0-4958 GCA_045863575.1 Phycisphaerae bacterium | reverse complement strand
CGCTCGGCGTCTTCCGACGCATTGAGTTGTTTAAGCTCTTGTTATGCCAGGCGACGGGGCTGGAGCGGTTCGTCGTCCGAGCCGATGAGCGGGTCGAGAAGCTCGAAGGCTTTGCGGTGAGGCCCGCGCTGTCTTCGGCGGGTGTGGACATGGCGACCGTCCGAGAGCACGGCCTGCGCTTCCGCGTGGACCTGCGCGGCGGCCACAAGACGGGCTTCTTCGCCGACCAGCGCGACAACCGGCGTCGCCTGGCTGCGCTGTGCGAAGGCGCCGAGCTTCTCGACGTCTGCTGCTATACGGGAGGCTTCGGCATCTACGCCGCCAACCTCGGCAAAGCGGCGGCCGTCACCGGCGTCGATCTGGATGAGAAGGCCATCGAACTGGCCCGGCGCAACGCCCACCTCAACAACGTTCGCGTGCAGCACGTTCACGCCGATGCGTTCGGTTACCTTCGGCAGATGCAGACCAACGGCCGCTCTTACGACGTGGTGGTGCTCGATCCTCCCAAGTTTGTGGCCGGTCGTGATGACTTTCACGAAGGGGCTCGCAAATACGTCGATTTGAACACGCTCGGATTGTCGGTCCTCCGGCCCGGTGGCCTGCTGCTGACCTGCTCGTGCTCCGGCGCGGTATCCCGGCTCGACTTCCTGGGCATGGTCAAGGCGGCCGCCGTTCGCGCCGGCCGGGCACTTCAGATCGTGGACGAAACAGGCGCCGCGCCCGACCATCCCGTGATGATCAACGCGCCGGAGAGCGCCTATCTGAAATGTATCTGGGCCCGGGCGCTTTGAATTCATTCCGACGGCCGGCGCCGCAGTCTCTCCTGGGCCGTTCAGGTTTCATGTCCGCTCGTGCTCCGGCCCCGTATCGACCACGGGAAAGCCGGTCGGTGCCGTTTCAATGCCGCGGGGCCGCGTCAGGACATAGAGCAGGGCAATGCCCGCGCCCAGGCCGCCGGCAATGATCAACTCTCCGCTGCGGGCATGGGCCATGAGCCCGAGGCAGACGACGATTGCCGCCCCGGGAACAATGATGGGGACCTCAAATGAACCCCGGGCCTCCCCGGGCCGCCGCTTGAGGACGATGAGCGCGGCGTTGACGACCGTGAATACGCCCAGCAGCAACATGGCGGTCGCCCGCCCCAGATTTGCGATGTCGCCTGACAAGGCGAGGATCAGCACGATGCACATCAGGGCCAGGATCGCCAGGTGCGGGGTGCGCCGCGTGCGATGCACCCGGCCGAATACTTTCGGAAGAAGGCCCTGGTGCGACATGCCGTATACCAGCCGCGAGCCCATGATGTAGTTGAGCAGCGCCGAGTTGGTAATGGCGAACATGCTGACCAGCGTGAAGGCACGTGGCGGAAACCAGGGAGCCGCTCTTCTGGAAACCTCCACCAGCGGACCCGAGGCGGCCGCCAGCCGGGCATGCGGCACGACTGATACGGCCGTGATGCTCACGGCGATGTACACCAGCGTCACGACGACCAGGGCGACCACCATGGCCCGCGGCAGGGTGCGCTGCGGATTTTTCACCTCCTCGGCCACATTCAGCATGTCCTCAAAACCGACGAACGCAAAAAACGTGAGCACCGCCCCCTGGAGCACCAGCGTGGAGGTGAGCCCGACGCCCGGGCCCGCGGGCGTCTCGAGGTAATCCACGCTGCCCCAGAACCTCACGCCGACCGCGATGATGAAGACCAGACCGGCGATCTCGACGGTCGTACACAGGATATTGACCCATGTGCTCTCCCGCATGCCCCAGAAGTTGATGAACGTGAGCGCGCCGACAAAAGCCAGCACGACGGCCCAGATGTAAAGGGTGGGAGGCCCGCCACCGGGAGCACCGTTGAACAATTCGAACGAGTAGCCGGCGAACGCGCGCGCGGCCGTGGCCATGGACGTCAGCCCCGAGGCCATGACGGTCAACCCGACGACGTACGACAAGAATGGCCAGCCGAAGGCGCGCTGGGTGATGTATGCCGCACCGGCCGCCCGCGGATAGCGTGAGCCCAGGCAGGCGTAGGACAGTCCGGTGAGCAGGGCGGCCACCATGCTGGCCAGAAATGCCAGCCAGACCGCATTGCCCATCGCGCCGGCGGCCTTGCCGATCAGCGCGTAAATGCCCGCTCCCAGCATGTCGCCGACGCCATAGATGGCCAGGGCCCAGAAGCCCATGGTGCGGGCCAGGGCGTGCTCGCCGCGGTCCGGCACGCCCGGCGTTTCCGCGCGCGCGATCGAACAGGGTTCCGCCATGAGCCACCTCGCCTCCGGCCAAAGGGGTGGGATCCGTGCCCGAACTGATCCCCAGGCGCCCTATACGTGATCCGGCGCACTACGTCAATGCGGCTGGCGGCGCTGCCCTGCCTGGGTAGAACCGCAGGGTCCCTTACCGTGTGGGACGGGTTTCACAGCTCGTTGACCGGCACGAGGGCGGTCCCCCAGGCTGCGCGGGCATCCGGCGTATTCGTCACCTTCTTTCGTTCTCCGGGCTGCTGGGGGGCACTTCTCCGGCGGGCGGTATGATCGCAGGGGGCGGGGCGGCCGGTTCCACTCGCGCGGGCATCCAGCTCACCACTGGCAATCGTTGGCAATAGTGCAGCAAGGGAGCCGTATCCGGAATCCGGACCCCCAGCGGGCCCGTCATGGTGTTGCGGAAGAGCTGCGCCTCCGCCGGTTGCAGTGGCCAGCGGGCATGATGGATTTCCGCGCGGTAGAGGCGGCCGCCGGAATCGATAGCATAGAGGCAATAACGCTCCGTCAGCCATTCATCCAGCGATCCGGGTGCTGCGTGGAACACGTCGCGTGTGGGCCGGTAGCGGGCCACGAAATGGGCTTCGCTGCCGTGCCAGCGTGAGCGATGGCTGGTGAAGTGGACATAGCCGGCTTCGTGGCTGATCGACATGGAGGCGAGAAAGTAGGGCAGGTGGAACGCGGCCCTGGCTCCCGCGACGGCCAGGAGGCTTCCTGCGTCCAGGCTGAAAAAGTATATGCCGGGCTTGCCTTCCAGTGAGACATACGTTCGCACGTTGAGTTCGGGAAACTCCGACAGGCGCGGGACGCTGGGCACTCCTCGCGGACGGACTTCGGACATGTAAAGGGGCGAGATGGTGAGCCAGGCCCGCCGGTCGTACGTCTCCGGTGGCAGGGTGACGGGCATGATCGCCCGCAGGGCGTCCACGTCCACGGGCCAGTGAGCAAACAGCAGGTCGCTCCACACCATGCTTCCGGTCCACGGACTGGCCGGCAGAGGCCACGGCCGGTGTTCGGTGCTCGCCATCATGACCACGCTCCTTCTCCGACGGCAGCTCCCGTGGGTGCCCTGCGGAGCGGCCGGAACGGGAAAGCTGTCTCAACCTCCTGATTCTTGACCACTTGCAGCCCCCAAGCAACCTGCCGGGAGCCCTGGAGGGCAGCGTCCGCTTTTAACGCGTCCCGGCGGTTTCGATAACCGATAGTCCCCCGGTGGGCCCGCTGACGGCCCCCGGCAGGTTTTCTGCGAACGGACAAGGGATCATGAACGACTGGCTCGATGCCGAAGCACGGGTGGAACGGGCCCAGCAGTTCGCCGACTCTCAGCAGTGGACCAGAGCCCTGCTGGTGTTGGACGCCGCCATCGCCATCAATCCCAACGACTCCGTCTGGCACGCTCATCGGGGTGAGCTTCTGGATCAGCTCGGACGCTACGAGGAAGCGATCGAGGCGTACCAGCAGGCGCTGGAACTCGGTTGCACAGCGCTGGAGCTGCGTTCGCTTCTGGGCATCGATCTCGTTCGGGTCGAGCGCTACCAGGAAGCGGTAGACCTCTTCGAAGAGCTGGCCTCAGATCATCCCGATTACGAGCCCGCCTACTGCCATCGGATCGCCGCCTACACCCGCATGGGATTGCACGAGCAGGCGGAGGAAATGTTCTACCTGGCTCAGCAGCTTGATGCCGATTGCCCCAACTGCTTCCATCATCTCGCCGAGTCGCTCCTGTGCCGGGATGAATACGAGCAGGCCGTGCGCTGCTGGAAGCGAGTGCTCGAGATCGACCCGGATTATCCCCAGGCCCGACAGCGCATCGCCTGGGCCCATCGCTCTCACGGCGCTCATGCCGAGGCCCGCGACTTCTACCTGGCGGCCATCCGACAGGAACCCGGCGACACCGAACTGCTGGCGGATCTGGGCGATCTGTACGTGGAGATGGGGAATCTGGCCCGAGCGGCCGCCAAATTCGAGCAGGTCCTGGAACTGGATCCGGAATCCGCCCGGGCCCACGTGATGCTGGGACTGATTGCTGCCCAGCAGGATCGGGCCGAACAAGCCGCCGAACATCTGGAAGCCGCCTTGCGGCTGGATGAGGCGTATCCCCAGCTCCGTGCACACCTGGGGGCGACCCAACTGCGGCGCGGCAACCTGCACACGGCTTATGCCCACCTGTCGGTGGCACTGGAGGACGACCCCGAAGATGCCGTGGCCCTCATGGCCATGGGCAACTGTCTTCTGGAGCTGCAACGTCCCGGCGAGGCAGTTCCGTACTTCGAACAGCTTCTGGAGCTTCAGCCCCGCCTGGCCGCTGCCCTGCACAACGTGGCCATCTGTCACTTCCTGCAATGCGAATTCGAACCGGGGATCGAGTACTGTCAAAGGGCCCTGGAAATCGAGCCGGATAACCTGCTGATCCTTCACAAGCTCGGTTTGGTCTATGCCCATCTGGCTCAGTGGCGGCAGGCGCGGATCATGATCGCCCGCGGTCTGGCCGTTGACCCCGGCCACGAAGGCCTCTGCCAACTGCGGCGCCAGCTGTGGCGGGAGCGGCTGCGCTCCGGCTTCTGGCGGCTGCTCGGCCGCACACGCGGCACCTTCGGCGGTCGCTGACTGCACTGTTTCTGCTGTAATTACAGGTACGCTTGCGGAATCTGGCCTCGCCGCTTATGATGAGCGAAGGTCCGTTTTTCTATCGCGCGTGGCGTGCTC
>BTUC01000512.1:0-4999 GCA_045863575.1 Phycisphaerae bacterium | reverse complement strand
GCCGGAACGCTTCGATTACGTCACCTACTTCGGCCCCGGCTGCAAGTTCTATGAGGAGAAACGCGACTGGCGCGACCCGCATCGCATGGCCATCACGCTACGTCCCGGCGAGAGCATCCGGTGGGACTGGGAACTCTCCGCGCCCGTGTGGCAGAAAGACCCGGGCGCCAGCAAGCAGACTGATGCCCATTGTTCGGGCGCTGTGGAATTCAAGCCACGTCTGGACGAAGCGGCTCTCAGCACTGACGCGGTGAGCGTCCGGAACGTTCGTACCCTGCCGAACGGGAAAGGCCTGGCGCCCCAGAACGCCCAGGAGCCGGCCGAGCTCGTCTATCAGCTTCATTGCCCCTATCCGATCACACGGATTGCGACGGATGGACGTTGCCGCATCGACGGCGAAGGCCGGGCGGCTGTCGCCTGGTCGCTTGACGGGTCGACGTACATGGACATCGTCGAGCGGTCTGGTTCGGGCACCCACGAGCTCCGCGTCAGCGTCGACGAGCACGAGCGCCTGCGCGAACCGAAGCTCACCCACGATGTCTGGTTCCGGGTGACGCTCGAAGGCGCCGGCACAGCGCTCGAGCAACTCACGCTGCGAGCCGACTTCATGGCCTACCGGCTGTCGCTGCCCAGCCTGTACTGCGGACGCAACCGAATCCGCTACAGCGCTAAGGACTCCAAGACCACCACTGAGGCACTCACAGCCACAACAGACAATCAGGTCCTGATCGAATACCGCTGGCGGGCCATGCCTGACCTGCCCGTCCCGCAGGCGCCGGCCAAGCCCGTGCACCCCGAGGACAACGGCCGTTTCGGCTTCAGCGAGACGCTTCGCTGGCAGCCGGCCAAGATGAAGGACGACGGCAAGGTAGACAGCTACGAGATCTATATCTCGCCGCGCCAGGACCTCGCCTGGCCGGTGCTGCCCAACACGCATCATCTCACCGGCTCGGCCCAGCCGACATTCAAGCTCATTGCGCCGGATGCACTGCGTGATGGAGCCAGGTACTACTGGCGGGTCCGCGGCCGCAGCAAGGAGGGCGTCTGGGGCGAATGGAGCGAGACGTGGTCCTTCGTGGCCGCAGGGCCCAATCCGCCGCGCGAATTGAAGGCCGCCTTCGACCCGTCCACGCAGCAGGCCACCCTCTCCTGGCAGCCACCGGAAGGCGGCGAGGCAGTGGATCTCTACGAGATCTACGCCAGTGCCGAGCACGGATTCTCGCCGCTACGGGAAACGGAGACTGCTGAGGCCAGTGGCAAGACGTATCAGCGCCCGGCCACACTGCTGGCCACAACCTCAGAGACCGGCTTTGACGTGACCGCCCGCCCCGAGGCATTCTTCCGCGTGGCAGCGGTGGACAAGGCCGGCAACCGCAGCGTGGTGACACCGATCGCGGCGCTGCCCACACCGGCCCTGCTGCCGGTGCCGCTGAAGGAAGCGCGTGTGGGCGAAGCATACCAGGCGCGGATTCCCGCTCGACTCCGCGCAGGTCGCCTCGCGAAATCGCTCCGCAAGGGGATGATCGTCGATGGCGTCGACACGCCGCGGTTCCGAGTAGAGGACCAAGGCGGCGCGACGTGGCTCGAAATCAGCGAGCAAACCGGCGAACTGACCGGCAAACCAAAGAGCGCCGGCTCATATCGCATCCGAGTGATGCTCGAGAACGGCCGGGGTGGCAAAGCGGAGGCAGCGTACGAGCTGCATGTACAACCGTAAGGGCCGTGACCGTCATCAGTGCCATATGCGAGGCGGTGCAATGATACTGAGTTGGGAACGCATTCACGACCTGGAGGTGCGGGAAGACTACCCGGCGGCGATCGATGCACTCGAGGAGCGGCTGAACGCATGTCCTTCCGACGAGGAAGTGGTGATCCGGCTGGGTTTCAATCTCTGGTACGCAGTCTCCGAGGAGCTCCGGCTACAGAGAACGCTTCCGACGGAAAGCTACGCTCGGCGCTTTGTTGAGTTGTTTCGCACGTACCAGCCGCAGTTGAAGGACGACGCGGATTTCTGCTGGGCGTTCGGGCTGGGGATCAGCCTGGACGGGCACTTGTTTCCCGGGCTGGATCAGCGCGTGGGCGAGATCCTGCTCGGCCGGGCCAGGAAGCTCGATCCCTTCTATGTCCGCATGCAACAGGAAGAGATGAATTCACGATTCCGGGGCCGCGGGATCTTCGCGAGTTACTACGCTATCAGTTGACCCCACCCACGCGCTTGCGCTCAGCTACGACGCTTCCCCTGCTTCAAGCTCGAAGCTCCGTCTCCCTTCCCCGATACACCGGAGTTTCCTGGGAAGGAAGTGCGGCATCCTGTCCCGAACACCGCGCCGGACTCCTGGTGCATGTACGTTGGGCTCCTCATGCATCGCGTTGGGCTGCCCGTGCACGCAGGTTGGACGATCCGTGCGGGCTCGTGGCGGCGTGTTCTCGCTTCGCTTGGCATGACATTCATTTTCTGCTGTTGCCGGCACCCTCAAACGTCGATAAGGCGGCTGCGCTTTCGCAAGGGGGTTGCCAGCCGATGTCTCAGATTCAGGTCACGGCCAAGGACGTCTACGACCAGTACCGTCGCCAGATCGAGCACGAGGACAACCTCGTCTCGCAGCGCTCCTCCTGGGTGCTCATCGCCCAGTCGTTCCTGGTGGTCGGCTACTGCATCATGCACCAGAACACGCCGCCCGACGCGGCCGCCCAACCCCTCTACAAGATGATCACCGACGGCATCTCTTACGTCGGCTTCATCACCCTGATCCCCATTCTGCTGGGCATCGTCGGGAGCATCCGGGTCATGCGGACATTGAACCGCCGGTTCGGCGAACTGCGGCGGCAGGACGCCCAACTGGAAGGGCTGATGACGCATCTTCCCCCCATCCAAAGCCGCGGGACCGACTGCCTCTTCGGGCAGCTCGCCTCCGTGCTGCTCCCCCTGCTGTTCCTGCTGTTCTGGACGGTCATGACGCTCGCCCAGTGGCGACAATCGGCCTGACCCGGCGAACCTCCCGCCATCTATCGATTCCATCCCGAAAGCGAGACGCCCCCGGTGTGCACCGTTCCTTGGCCTGCGCTTCCTGGAGGATCTGGCGGGGAGGAATTCTCCGTAATTGAAGTCGGCGTTTTGCACGGTCGATAAGCACGGAACGCAGCTACGACAACGGGCCAAAGTCGTGCTTTTCAACAAAACTGTTCGGTGACCCGCGTCTGAGTCCGTCCCAGGGAATGGGGCGGAACGGGCGGGATGGCCGATTCGCAACAGTCGCCGGCCGGGGCCGGCCTGCATCCGCAGCGTCACAAGGAGCATCGTTGTGGCATTGAGCAACCATCTGTTCGTGAACAAACCGGGCGTCTGTAAGCGGCCGGCCGGCGGCGCCGGCATACTGGGCGCCATGGCCGTCCTGTGCTGGGCGACCGGCCCGGCAAACGCCCTGGAATACCGCAACTTCACGGGCATGAACAACAACCTGGCCAACCCTCTGTGGGGATCCTCGGACCAGCCTCTGATCCGGCTGGCGCCGGCGGCCTACGCCGACGGTATCTCGCAACCCAACGGCCAGGGCCGGCCCAATCCCCGGCTGGTCACCCTCACGCTGTGCCAGCAGGATGAGCCCATGCCCTCGCGCCGCAATACCAGCGATTTCCTGTGGGCGCTGGGCGTGTTCATCAACCATGACATCGACATCACCGAGGCGGCCGACCCGCGCATCGAGCTCAACATCGCCGTGCCCCAGGGCGATCCCTACTTCGACCCGGGCGGGACCGGCGTGCAGGTGATCAACTTCGGCCGCGGCAAGTTCGTGCCCGGCACCGGCACAAGCGTGGATAACCCCCTGCAACTCGACAACGACGACACCGCCTACATCGATCTGTCGACGGTCTACGGCTCCAACGAAGCGCGTGCCGACTGGCTGCGGACCCGCGCAGGCGGCCGGCTCAAGACGACCTCCCATCCGCTGGGCGACCTGCTTCCGTTCAACGACGGCACGCAGCCCAACCTGGGCAACTTCGAGCTGTTTGACAACGCCAACACCGAGCTGTTCGTAGCCGGCGACGTGCGCGTCAACGTGAGCGCATTCCTGGCCACCATGCACACGCTCTGGATGCGCAATCACAACTGGTGGGCCGACCAGATCGCCGCGGTTAATCCGGGCCTCGATGACGAAACTCTCTACCAGTTGGCCCGGCGCCGCAACATCGCCGAGCTCCAGCATATCGTCTTCGCGGAGTGGCTGCCCGCCCTGCTGGGCGAGGACGCCGTGCCGCCCTATTCCGGCTATGACCCCAATGTCAACGCCACTTGCGCGGTGGAGTTTTCCACGGTCATCCTCCGCAGCGTGGGCCACACGCTGCTGCCGACCGAGATCCTGCGGCTCGACGAGGAGGGCCAGGTCGTTCCCCAGGGCAACGTCCGCCTGCGCGACGGCTTCTTCGACAACGCCCCCATCGTGGTACAAAGCGCCGGCATTGACCCGATCCTCCGCGGGCTGGCGGCGAAGCACTGCCAGGAAAGCGACATCCACTTCGTGGACGACATCCATCACTTCCTGTTCACACTGCCCGGTGCAGGCGGAGCCGACCTGGTCTCGCTGAATCTCCAGCGGGCGCGCGACTTCGGGATCCCGGACTACAACACACTCCGTGAAGCCTATGGGCTGGCGCGCAAGAACAGTTTCCGCGAAATCACCTCGAACCGTGACCGGGCCGATGCCCTCCAGTCGCTGTACGGCTCGGTGAACAACATCGATCCGTTCATCGGCGCGGTCAGTGAGGACCACTTCGGCGAAGGCAGCGTAGGCGAACTGGTCCACACCGGCATGCTCGAACAGTTCGAGCGCCTCCGCACGGGTGACCGCTTCTGGTACGAGGCCGCCGGCAACTTCACGGCCGAAGAACTGGCCGAGATCCGCGCCACCCGGCTGGCAGACATCATCAAGCGCAATACGAACGTGCGCAGGATTCAGGACGAGGTGCTGTTCCTGCCCCAACCTGACGAAGGTCCGCTTAT
>BTUC01000511.1:0-5035 GCA_045863575.1 Phycisphaerae bacterium | reverse complement strand
GAAGTCGCTGCTCACCACTTCGTCCTCGGTGTAGCCGAGGAAGCCCTTCATGGTGGTCTCGGAGGCCTTCTTCATGGCCGCGTTGATCTGCTCCATGGAGGTGCCCTTCTCGGTCCGCACGGTCAGGTCCACGACCGACACGTCGGGCGTGGGAATGCGGAAGGCCATGCCGGTCAGCTTGCCCTGGACCTCGGGGATGCACAGGCCGACGGCTTTGGCCGCGCCGGTCGAGGACGGAATGATGTTCTGGCCGGCCCCGCGGCCGCCGCGCCAGTCCTTGTTGCTCGGGCCGTCCACGGTTGGCTGGGTCGCGGTCAACGAATGCACCGTCGTCATGAGGCCTTCGACGATCCCGAAGTTGTCCAGCACCACCTTGACAACAGGCGCCAGGCAGTTGGTCGTGCAGCTCGCGTTAGACACGATCTTGTCGTTGGCCGGGTTGTACTTCTCGTGGTTCACGCCCATGACGAACGTAGGGATGTCCTTGTCCTTGGCCGGGGCAGAGATGACCACGCGCTTGGCGCCGGCCGTCAGGTGTTTGGTGGCGCCTTCGCGGGCGGTGAACAGGCCGGTCGACTCGACCACGTAGTCCACCTTCAGATCTTTCCAGGGCAGCTCGGCCGGATCCTTGACCGACACGCACTTGACGTGATGCCCATCGACCGAGAAGCCCTGCTCGTCGCTCTTGATCTCGGCCTGGGCCCGGCCGTGCGTCGAATCGTACTTCAGCAGGTAAGCCAGATTATCGGACGGCACGAGATCGTTGACCCCGACGAACTCGATATCCTTATCCTTCATCGCGGACCGGAAGACCAACCGGCCGATGCGTCCGAAGCCATTGATGCCGATGCGAACCGCCATTGCGCCATCTCCTCTGATGCTTTCGAGTGGAACCTTCTTCCCTGCCGGGCTGGATCACCTGCGGCAGTACGAAAAATCGAACCGGTGACAATACGGCCGGGCGACAGGCAGGTCAAGACGCGTACCACGGGGGCGTTCTCCCCACCAGGCGCGCCAACCGGCGGGTCACCAAAAACCTCGGGGCTGCTCCCTGCCCACACGCAGCATCCCGGAGGCCTCCTCCAGTATATCGCGTGGGGGAGCCGAACCGCAGTCTTTATCGGACTTGATTCAGCGACCGTGAGATGGGATGGCTGGGTCGCAACTGATTCAGTCCGTTGGGTTGCCACCCGATATTCACAGGGAGGCCCGTGCGGCGGGGCCGGGCCGGGCGCCGACTGAGCCAGCAAAGCCCTGCTGGATAATCATTTGCGCCCATTCCCAGTTGCCTCCCGGCTCCGGTGAATCGTACGTTTCAAGCGGGTGGGGTATGCGCGAGGCGAGGAATGAATGGCTGATTCGGGGGAAATGCCGTTGAGCAGAGCAAGGCGAAATGGACTGCGAAGGACATGCGCGCTGCGCAGCCTCCAGTTCAAGGCCTCGTTTCTGGTCGCTATGCTCATCCTGCTGGTCACGGTTGGTGGCATGAGCCTGAGTTTGGCGGCCACCCGCAAGGCGCTTTTCGACAGCGAATCGCATCGTACCCGCGAATGGGCGCACTCGCTGGCCATGAGCCAGGCCGCCGATGTGGCCATCGGAGACATCGAGGCTCTTCAGCAGGCCGCTCAAATCCTGGTGCGAGCCCATGCCGTCGCCTATATCGCCTACATAGACAGCGAAGGTCGGCTGCTGGCAGCCGCGGAAAGCACGCCCGGACTGCTCAGCCGGCTTCTGACCGACAACGGGGCGGAGCTGCGTGCCAAGCTGCGGAGTGAGCCGAGCCTTGCCCGCAGCGGGACGGAACCGTTGACCTGGATGGAGGTGGCCGTGCCGGTCGTGCTCCGTACCCAGCATTCCGGGGTCGCGGCGGATCCCACAAGTCCGGTCGGTCATCTGTACTTTGCCGCGGATGTTTCGGACACGCAGGCGAAGCTTCGCGATATCTCCAGCGAACTGGTGCGGATCGCCGTTGGCGTCATCCTGCTGGTGATCCCGGGAAGCCTGCTAGCCACTCGGCGGATGGTGGCCCCGCTGCATGAACTGGCTCGCACGGCCGAAACCATCGCCAACGGTAATCGCGACGCACGGGCCCCGGTTCGATCCGGCGACGAAATCGGTCAGCTCGCCGGCGCATTCAACCGGATGGCTGACTGCCTGACGCAGAGTCAGATCGAGCTGCTCGAGCTCAACGCGCAACTCGAGGCCCGGGTCGCCCAGCGAACGCGCGACCTGGAAGAGCAGGCGGCCCGCGATCCACTGACCGGGCTCTACAACCGACGACATTTTGGCGAGGTCATCACGCGCGAGTTCGCCACCGCCGCGCGCTACAACCACGACCTGACGTGCCTCATGTTCGATGTGGACCACTTCAAGGAGATCAACGACCGGTTTGGACACCGGACGGGCGATCGAATCCTCATCGCACTGGCCCAGGCCCTTATGTTTGAGCTGCGCGGGTCGGACGTGGCCGCCCGCTTTGGCGGCGACGAGTTCATCCTGCTTTTGCCGCAAACCCCTGCCCAGCAGGCCTCCGCACTGGCCGAGCGCATCGTCAACAGGTTTTCCGAGGACATCGCGGACGAGTTTCCGGGCATGACTACCACGCTGAGCATCGGCGTAGCCAGCCTCCAGACCACGCGGGCCCGTTCTTCTGAAGCCCTGATCCATGAGGCGGATGTGGCCCTCTATGCAGCCAAGGAAGGCGGCCGCAATCGCACCATGCAGGCCGTTGGAGCCGTCTGAAAAGAAGACGCACCGACGGAGCAACGGAGAGATGGAGAGAGGGAATGGCTGCGCAGGCTTCTGCGGTCGTGTAGCCCCCCTGCCGTGTTCGCTTTCAGCCGACATCCGCTCGCATGAAAGCGCTCACTCGTCGAGCTCAGAAGCCGGATCGTCGCCCTCGGAAGTGGTTGCCGGATCGGCCGTCTCCGTTGCCTCGTCTTCTGCATCTGAGGGGGCAGGCTCTTCTATCGTACTCTCCGGCTCTGTAGCCGGCCGTTCCGAGGGTTCCGTGGTCGCCGGCGTACCACTGGCGGGAATGGCCGGCGGTTGCACCAGGATGGGAATAGCCTGCTCCAGGTGATAGATTGGCGTCACCTCGGCATCTCCGGCGGTGAGCTTCCCGGCCAACCGATCCAGCATCGGCTGCAAGAGTTCACTGTCCGACGGCCGGCTGCCGGCACGCAGCTTGTCCACCCATAGCCGTCCATTGCGGAGCGCCAGCAATGTGACCAGTTGTTCCCGGGCACGCACTTCGCTGCGGTCGTCAAACCACTCCGCACACATCGCTCGGATGCGAATGGCCAGCGTCTGGGCGGCCATGAATTGCCCGTCATCGCCCAGGAGGCGGCAGCGCAGCAGGCGCTTCATGAAGTCATACTGCCGATGTTCGGGCCTGGCCAGCGCGTCGGGCAGTGCGGCCAGTGCACGTTCGCGTCGACCGGCGAATTCCCACGCCAGCGTCTGCCAGAGATTGGCGGCCGAAGCAAGCACGGTGTTGGCCGACTCGCGTACCTCCGAAAGCTCTAATGCCGCATCACTCCAGGCGTCATGACGCGCTTCGGCGTCGCCGTTCGCGTCTACCGCGGCAAACAGCAGAGCGAATGCCTCCAGCGTGTCGGCGGCGCTGACCAGCCGGCGCCGCTCGATGCGTTCGCCGTTGCCGCCAGACCGGTTTTCGTCGTCGAGAAGTTGGCGGGCCTCTGCGATGTGACTGCGCGCCGCCCGCGCCATGTCGATGATGAGCTGCCGGTCTGACGGCTCATCCACGCCGATCAGCAGATGCGTAGCCGGTCGGGCCACGGGCCCTGACAGAAGCCAGTTGGCCAGCGCCAGGTGCGCAGTGGCCTTGTCCAGCGGGCCGGTGACCGCTTCAAGCGTCTTCTCCAGCGACTCGCGCTTCTCCGCCGCCGGATCCGTGTTTGGTGTCGCAGCGGCCAGCAGACGCCCAATATCCAGGCCGGAGTTCAATCCCGGCCGGGTCGCAGCGGCCGGCGCCCCCACAGCTGGTGCTGCCATCAGCGTGGGAAAAACCAGGCCGAGGCATAGCGCACAGCATCGCTGGACGATGATGATCCGATCGTGACTCATGGACGGTACTCTCATCAGCCCTGTCTCATATCCATCGCTGGACCGGTAGCTTACCACAACCGATGGCGCGGTACAGCATTTGACGCCGAGCCGCACCCCAAATAGACTCGCAGCCGCGAGATTCGGATACGACGCCCAGGTGTTCAGCCAGGAGCCGAGCCAGCGCAGCCGCCGGGCCGGTGCCCCCTACGATGTCTCAGGTTCAGCCCAACCCCAGAGCGCATACGCATCGCCTGACTCCGTGGCTGCGGCGGGTGGGTCGATCCAACGCCCTGGCCATGGTCATTTCGCTGGTAGCCCACGGGGCGATCTTCGCAGGATTCTATCAGGTGATCTACCGGGAGGAGCCGACGGCCCGCCGGGACATCGTTCCGGAGGCACGGCTCGCACCCAGCGCGGGCCCCTCATCCCCCCAACCGGCCCCACCGTTGCGGCTGAGCCAGCAGAACCTGCCCAGCCCGCCGGAACTCAAGCGCCTGGAGCTCAAGGATGTGCCGCTGATCGCGGTGGATTTGGACGAGCCCGGGGTCGCTGCCGAGAGCCTCAGCCGGGTCGTGCAGGATCCGAAACAACTTACCAGCGGGTCGGGCTCGTTGCTGGACTTCCGCACGCCCGGGAGCGCGGCCTCAGGACCGCCGAGCAGCTTTTTCGGCGTGGCCGGCAATGCCTACAAGGTAGTGTATGTCGTCGATCTGTCCGCGTCCCTGATGGCCTTCATGGAAGACATCAGCCGCGAGATGCTCGACTCCGTTCGCGCACTGGTACCCACGCAACAGTTTCACATCGTGCTGGCCAAGCCGCTGAAGGTGGAAGAGTTCGCGCCCGCGAGGCTTGTGCCCGCCATCCAGCGGTACAAGGCCGACGCGGCCAGCTTCATCCGCTCCGCGACGAGAACGGTTGAGAAGGGCGCCGCAGATCCGATTGAGGCCCTGCGGCGCGCGTATGC
>BTUC01000510.1:0-5077 GCA_045863575.1 Phycisphaerae bacterium | reverse complement strand
GCAAGGAGCACGAGGAGCAGTATGTATGGCCAAGACCATAACTCACATTATCAAGAACAACGACCACCTGCCGTTCCTTTCGGAGCTGTGCGGGTTTGAGGACTGGCGCTCGCTCTGGCAGCAGAACCCCAGCCTGCACTCCAAGCGCAAGAACCCGCTCATCCTCTACCACGGCAACAAGTATACGCAGGGCGACACGCTGACCATCAAACCGCCGGAGGAAAAGAAGGTATCCGGGGCTGTGGATGCGCATCATCCCTTCAAGACGCGCACCGACCAGGTCTACCTGAAGCTGCGCATCGTGGACGACAAGCTCGAACCGCTGTCGGCTGATACGAAGTACGAGCTGTTCGTGGACGGCCGTAAGCTTACGGGCAACCTCGACGCCAATGGAATGCTCAGCGTCCCCGTCTCGCGTGGGGCCCAGCGCGGCAAGCTGGTCATCCAGTACCCCGTGAAACTCGAGCCGCGCCCCGAGGACACCTGGCCCAACGTGATCAAGGGCGTACCCGGCGACTCCGGAACGATGGAAGGGGTGACGCCGGCCGGAACGGGTGAAACTCCCGTGGAGCCCGGGAAGGAGGAGGCCACGCCGTCCGAATCCGAGCCGGACCCCACGACGGACGAGGACGCTGTCGCCGAGATCGCGGTCGTTTTCCAGCTCGAGATCGGACGGCTCGACCCTATCCAGGAGTCGGCGCCGGACAAGCGCTGTATCTCCGGCGTGCAGCAGCGGCTCAACAATCTCGGCTTCGACGCCGGCCCGGTGGACGGCATCGACGGGCCGATCACCAAAGGCGGCGTCAAGCGCTTTCAGCGCCGTTTCAAGCTCGACGTTGACGGCATCGCCGGGCCGATCACCCAGGGAGCGCTCTACGACTTCCACGATCAGCCGGGCCGGGCGCCAGCGGAGGCGGAGGAGACCGAATCGGGCACGCCGAGCAGCAGCCCCGGCACGCCGCCGGCAGCGGCTCCCGCGCCCGCCCCGGGCGACGGCGACTCCACGGAGGATGACAAGCACCCGACCGGCCCGGAAGTGCTGGCCGTGGCGCGCGAATGGAACGGCGGCACCTACGCGACCAAGCCTGATGGAACGGGCTTCGAAGGCCGTGGGGTCTCTACCGACCAGGTCTTCAAAGACGTTACCGTCATGAAGAAAGATCCTCAGGGCCGCGTGCACTGCGTGGGGTATACATACATGGTCTTCCTCGAGGTGGGCAAGCGCTACAAGCTGCTCGAAGAGAAGTCTGCCGACGACCTGAAGCTCGGCTCCAAGTTTCAGCAGACCTGGTACTGCTGGGGCGGCAGCGGGCCTTCCGAGGGCTGCGCCAAGGCACTCGTCAACCTGGGGGTGGCCACCCTCATCAACGATCCTGAAGACGCCCAGGCCGGCGACTTCTGCCAGATCTGGCGCGGGACCGGAAACAGCGGGCACAGCGTCATATTCCTGGATTGGATGCGCGAGGGCGACAAGCCCGATGGCAAGCGGGTCGGCATCAAGTACCGAAGTGCGCAAACGGCTACGGGCGTTGCCGACAGCCAGGAGAAGTTCACAGGCCATGGCGGCAAAGTGAATCCTGACCGGCTCACGCTCGCGCGGTTGACGCCAAAGTGAGCCTGAATGACCGTCGAAGATGTCTCGTTTCGCTTCGAGGGTTGTGGTGGAGGATCAACGTGGCAAAGGTCAAAGCACCTGAAGCTCCCTACTCGCTTGTGGAGTGGATGAAGAAACCCAAGCTTGCCAAGGACGGCGAGCCGTACGACAAGTACCTCTACGCGGACGGCGAGTCGCTCCAGAGCATCGCGCGAACGGTATCCAAGCCCTGGAAGTCGCTCACCTGGCAGGAGGTGGCCGCCTTCAACTTCGGGACGGCCGTCCCCACGGAGTTGAACTGGTATCTGGCCAAGCACAACGGCTGCACGAAAGAAAAGTCCAATTCCTACGTGCTCTCGAGTTCGGACGCCCGCCCATTCCTGTGGGTCCCGCGGCTCGTGGAACGCCCGATTTTCGCCCCCTACCGCTCCCCCGGCCGGCGGGACGTGGGGCACGTGGCCCTCGACGACGGCCGTGACAAGCATATCAACACGCTACGGATCAAAGCGGGCTACCTCATCGCTCTGGATCTCGGCGACATCAACGCCATTTTCGACCCGCTGGATGTGCCCGGCCAGAAGCCGTATGACTCGCCCGGCGTGCGTCAGCGACTGCAGGCCCTTGGTTACCTCTACCGCCCGCTGGGCCACGGCAAAATCGCCGACGCGGCGAAGGCCTGCTGGGAGTACTACGGCAAGGTGGTGCACAAGAAGCCCGACGGCAGCGCCCCGAACGATACCGATCTGAAGGCCATCCTCCGGGAGGAAACCCAGCGCAATATCATCGGGATGCTCCCGGGCGCTACGGCCCTTCAGCGCGGGGAGATGCTCGACGCCCGACTGCCGCGGGCAGGCGAAGTGGGCGCGATCCGCTTCCCGGGAGGTTATACCTATAACCACAGCACGCGCTACCCGCGCCTGGACCACGATGGCACTTATGGCGTGGAACTGACCGGCGATCGGCACAAGGCCGAAGACGACCTGGTGAAGGACAACAGATTCCTGGGCAAGATCCCGCTGGTCGCCACGGTGTTCAAGGTTCACCCCGACGGCCGGAGGGAAGCAGTCGAGGGCATCACCGTTTACTTCCAGTTGGTCAAGCCGGATTTATGGCCCGAGGAAGCCGCCGTTCAGGCCCGCAAGGATTCAGCCGCCCAGAAGGCCACCGACGCCGCTGCGGCCCTGGCCAAGGACCCGACCAATCCGGAACTGATCGCCGCGAATGAGAAAGCTCAGGAGGAACTGGCCAAAGCCAACAGCCTGCCGCCACCCGACCCGTCACACCCGTTGCGCGCCCCCAAGCTCGGCGACAAGGTGCTCGATCAGACCGTCGATCGCCGCCTGCCCGAGAACGCGGCCCGGCCGGACAGTGATTTCCTCAAGGATGGCGGCCCGAAGAAATTCATCGATGAGAAGTTCGCCGCGTCCGGAGATGCAGACGACCCCCAGCGCGAGAACTGCCCCGAAAAGGAGGGTGCCGTAGTCGCCGGCGGCAAGCGCGGCCTGCCGGTTGCGGGGAACATCTTCTCTCTGGAATCCTGGGACGGCTTTCACACCGCCAAACCCGATCAACCCAAATGGAAGCCGATCGAGGTTACCAAGGAAGCCACACCGACGTTGGAGATCGACCCGGATAGCGGCATCGAGGTCAAACGTCACGACCACGCTGTGCGGGTCAAGACCAACGAGGACGGCAAGGCCGGCGTGATCTTCATGCCCAGTCGCATCGGTGGCGACCGCTACAAGATCCGCGTCTACGTCGGCCCGGAAACGCTGGAGTTCGATGGCTCCACGCCGGAAGGGCCGGTGATCGAGACGGGCACGCTGGTGGTCTGGCGTAACGTCCGGCTCTACCGCTACATTCAGATGAAGGTCGGCGCCCGACGGCCGGACAACGTATCCGATGCGGTCAAGGAAATGCTCAAGCAGTCCGACAGGACCGGAGGCGAGTACGGAGCGGCGCGGGCCTGGACCGGCGCCAGGCTGACCAGCGAGGTGGGCGACGCCCACATCACCACCGAGGAGGCGGTCACCCCCGCAGCGCTGGACCATTTCGGGACCGGTACGGCCCGGCGTTACCGGCCGGTGCCGATCCGATTCCCCAACTTCCAGGAGCAGCTTCGCCGCTGCTGGTGCGAACTGATCGTGGACGCCGACAACTGCCCTGAGCCGATGACCGACGCCGACCTGGGCAAGGCCGTCGCCAAGGGCATCGCCGCACTCAAGAGCCGTGCCGGCGTGGGCGCGATCGATTGGGACAAGCTGATTTTCCACGACTTCACGTCGCCGTTCCTGATCAACATCCGCTCGGCGAAGCAGTACAACACGCTGAAAGGGCCAGCCAAAGCCACCCTCGACGCGACGAACTGGGGGCGCGTCGCCGGCGCCGTGGGCAGCCTGCTGGTGCCCACCATCATGGATTACTTCTCCGGCGGCGGTGTGCTGCCCGGCCTGACGGTGATACAGGTGCCCTGCTCTTCCACCTGGGCGGTGCTGAATACCGAAGGAGAGCCAATCACCAGTGGAATCGCCACCTACTGCCGCGGCGCGTACCTGAACTATACCCAGGTGACGCAGGCGAAGCTGGCCTATTCGGTGACCGCCAACACCGCGCACGAGCTGGGACATGTGCTGGTTCGCCAGCACGCGCCGCTCACCGGAAACACAACCGCGCAGGCCGATTGCCACCAGGACATGGCCGAGGCCGTCTGCGTCATGAGCTACACCGGCTGCCTGGGTGAATACTGCGGTCGGTGCGTCGCATCCTTGCGCGGCGCTCGTGTCCGCAACAGTACGCGCGGGACCGTAACGTATGATGCACTATGAGCCAGACAAGACCGACCGCCTGTGGACGTCAGCGTCGCCATTCTTACGGATGGCCACGCGCCGACGCACCGCCTGGCTGGGCCTGGTGCTGCTGGTACCCGCGCTGGCGCGGGCGGAGGACAACGCAGTGAAAGCCACATTGGAAGTCGCCGAAACTCGGCTGATCTATCAGCAGACCACGCTCTGCCGAGGCGAGATCACCAACCAGGGACGCGCAACGCTGCGCAACCTGAACCCGGAAAACCGCGGAGCGGCCCCCACCATCCTGGTCACGAATCTGGCGGACGGGACGATCACCCGCCACCGCACGCCCTACGCGCCCGAGGAGGCGAGCCAGGAGGAAAGCCTCGCACCCGGTGCAAGCCTGACGTATCCCTTCTCGCTCACCGCGGCGATTGAATTCCCCGGTCCGGGTGAGTACGAGCTGCAGTTGCTCTATGAATGGGAAGGCGGCGAGCTGCGCTCACCGGCCGTCCGAGTTGAGCTGCTCGGGTCAATTCCCCGCCGGCTCCACCTGGTCAGCGGCAAAGGCGGCTTCGCCCCGCTGCATTACGGAGCATGGATTCGCCAGCCGGACTCGGAATCCAAGAAATTCAGCCTGTGCATGGCCCATGTGCTGACACTGGCCAAGCCGCAGGTCGAAGATGTTTATCCTCTG
>BTUC01000509.1:218-5104 GCA_045863575.1 Phycisphaerae bacterium | reverse complement strand
CACAAAAAGCCCCCCAAGGTACACCCCTCCGGACTTCATTCCATGTCTTCTCGTGCCTTTTCACGGCGGTCTCCGGGGCCCTCCGATCTCAACTTGATATCACTTGTCAGGATATCTCCCGGCCTGATCGCGATCCTTGTGGATCCCGCGCCGGCTGCTGCCTGGGCGCTGACGGTGTACCTTCCCGGTCTCAGGGCAAACAGCCAATAGACGCCGTTGGCCTGGGTGGAGGCTTTCTTGCCAGTCGGATCGATACTCACCTCCACACCCTCCAGCGGCTTTCCCGCCTGGTTGGTCACCTTGCCGGTGAGGAAGCCGTGCGTGGGCCGCCAGGTGGATCTCATGTAGCCCATGAGCGGCGTGCCGCGGGTTTCCCAGCCTTGCCACATGTGCGGCGGCGCGCCCTGCTGGTAGAGGAAGACGGCCAGCACGTTCTCGGCCGGGGCGACTACTCCGTCCTCCGGATCGCCGTAGCGATAGATCTCAATCTGTTTGATGTATTCCTCGGCCGTGAGCTTGTCGCGATCACGCCAGCCGCTCCGCTTCTGCGCGTCTTCGCCTTTGTTGACGCCATCGCTCCCGAACTCGCCGATGAACCACGGCTTGGTCTTCAGCCATGGGTACGCGTTCATGGCCCGGACGTGGCGGTGGGCCAGCCAGGTGTTGGAGTGCTTGATGGTCAGGTCCCAGTACTCGTGCGTTTCGATGGCGTCAGCCTTGAGGCAGGCTTCCTTGATGTGCGGGCGCGCCCATTCGGTCATATCAGTGGGTCCGCCCGGGCCGTACGAGCCGAATACGATGAGGCCTTCGTAGCCGCCTTTGCGTAGCGTATCGTACATGTCGATAAAGCAGCGGGCCGTTTCGGGGCTGACGTCGTTGAACTCGTTCTGAAAGCTCACGGCTTCCGGCCACATCTTCTTGGGCAGATGGCTCAGGCGTTCAAGGATTTCCTGGCCGAATTTCTCGCCGCCGATCTTGGGGTCCCCATCCGGGCCGGAGGCATGATCAAAGGGACGATAGAACACGCGTGCGCCGCGTTCCTTGGCGATGCCGCAACTGGTGATGTCCAGCGCCTTGATCCAGGGAGCGCCGTTGGCCCACTGCTTCACGTCGTCGGGCCAGCCGAGGATGTGTGGGCAGATGGGTGGGGCGTAAGGCTTGTCTTCGGCCGAGAGGCGAGCGGGTATGATCGTCAGAGCGACTACCAGCGCCGAAGCGACCATTCTGCACCACATTGTGTCATCTCCCCCCAGCTGCTGGCCGGGCTGATACGAACGAAGAAGGACCCCATCTCGAGTAACGGGGCAAGGCGAAATTGTACCGGTAACCGGCAGTCGGAACAGCTCTCACCCAAAGAGTGCATAAATAAGGAGGTCGTGGTCAGAGGCACGAGAGGCGTTCGCCGAAGGCCCTCCGGCCGGCGCGGCGAGATCATTCAGGTCAGAGAAATCCGGGCGGTCGGTTCATCCTGACTCGGGTCGCCTGCTTTCCCGTCTGTCCGCCTTCGTCTCAGCGTGAAGCTCCCTCGTCCGATTTTCTGCCGGCTGCCTGCTCCTCGCCCTTGAGCTCCTGGAGCACGAGATCCGCCTCGCGGATGGCGTCCCTGGCCGACTTGCCCGACGACAGTGCCATGCCGATCAGCCACTGCCGGTAGGTGATCGGCGCGCCCATGGGTACGGCCTCCTGAATCGATGCGGGATAGTGGGGGCGGTCCGGCTCCGTGCGGTGGCTCTTCAGGGAGATCTGGGTCGCCCCCTCGGCCGGCTGGACCAGCAGTGTCACCACCGTGCCGGCCTCCCAGCCGCGCGGGGTCAGGAAGTGGCTCTCGAAGCCCAGTCCGTCCACCGGCACAGGCTTCAGACGGGTCACAGAGGTAGTGGTCCGCTTGCCTTCCTCCTGGCTGACCACCTCTGGTCGAAACCGCGAACCGTTCACTTCGTCGTAAACGATTGCGCCGACCACCAACGTGCCCGTGGCCTGCTTGGCCGGAGTGCCACGAATGCTCTCCAGGGTAAACGTGAGCGCGAACGCCTCATATGACTGCAAGTCCAGACCCGTCAGCTTGCCTGCTCCACCGAACTTGCCGGAGATATACTGCACAGCGCTGCCCGGCCCTTCGGGTTCAAGAAACCGGATCTCGAACGCAACGCCGGGGCCCGGCACATCTCGTTTGGATATGACTTTGGCCTGGTACGCGGGATCGTGCCAGTCGAGAGCCAGCAGGGCCTCATCGGAGAGTGTGGCCGTCGTCGCCTTCACATCGGGCTTCGTCCCTGCTGCGGGTGTGGGTCTGCACTGCCCCTCCGCTCCGCACTGACCTTGGCCTTCCCCCTTGCGCGCCAGCTCCTTCTCGTCCGAATCGTGCTGCGGTTTCTGCACCACAGGGACAAGTAGACTCGCCGGGAGGATCTCAGCGTCCTCAGCGGGCGTAACCAGCAGGGTGACGGTATGCTCGCCATCCCAGGCCGGGTCATTGGTCGGAAGCCGGCACTCAAAGCCCAGCCCGTTCAGGGTCCCCTTGGTGAGTTTCGTCCGCGAGGTCGCCGTCTGGCGTAGTCCTGCGGGATCCCAGTGGCCCCACGCTGGCCGATAGGCGTAGCGGTGCGCTCCCCCGTACACCAGTGCACCGACGACCAGGGATCGCTTCTCGATAATTTCCTGCCCCTGGGGGCCTTTGACGGCCGTGAGGGCAAATGTCAGGGCGAAGCGCTCGTACTTCTCCAGGTTGGCTCCGGCCAACCGACCCTGGCCACCGGATCTGCTTGAAACGTAGTGAATGCCATAGTCGCTACGGCCCGCCCGCGGGAAGTGGATGTCAAACTCCACGCCGGGTCCGGGTATATCGCGAGTAGCCAGTACCCGGCCTCCGTAAGCGGGATCATGCCAGTCGAGGCTCATCAGGTGTTCGTCGCCGAGTGTGACGTCGGCAGCCGAAGCGGAAGGGACCGTGCTCGCCAGAGAGACGATGGCCGATAGCATGAGGACGAGAGGCCGCATGGTTTTTCTGCTCCTTCCGGCCACGCCGGGCGGTGGGTGAGGACTGGACTCGGCCACGGTTGAAGCAATCAGGCCCGAATCCATTATATCGGATGTGTCCCGCCAACTCGACCATTTCAGGCTAGAGGTGGCCCCCGTGCCCTCGTGTAACCGCAGCGTACACGGTTGATTACATTCCGCAGCCGCAGCAATCGCGGGCCCGCCGCCGGACATGCTGAGCAGCCGCTCCCTCGCGGCCAGTTTGATGCTCCGACCAGCGGAGCCTCTCATTCCGCGCCCACGAATCGTACACTTCCTGCGGACACGAGAAAGGTTGTCAGATCGCCGGGCGAACACTGCTCCATGAGCTTCACAAACTATAGATCATCGGTGTTCGTCGACGCCTCCGCCCAGCCTGTTATCAGCCGCCTTGCTTCCAACCAGACCCATTGGGTGCGGATGGTCCTGCTGGCCGCCCTGGGCCTCACGGTCCTCGGCGGATGCGGCCGGGCCCGCAATGCGGTGCCCGTCGAACTCGTGCCCGAAGCCCGGCTGGCTGGCTATCCCGACGTGCGGGGTTGGTGGGAGAACCCGCAGCCGGTGGAGAACAGTCTCCGCAACGCTATCCGGCAGTCGGTCCGAGGAGAAGACGGCGCAAGCTCCGAGAATTCGGGATCTTATGATGTGCTCTGCCTGTCCGGCGGCGGCGCCGGCGGTGCTTTCGGAGCCGGGCTGCTGTGCGGCTGGTCCGAGGCCGGTAATCGGCCGGAGTTTTTCCTGGTTACCGGCGTGAGCACCGGGGCGCTGATCGCCCCATTCGCATTCCTGGGTCGCGAGTATGACGGTGTCCTCCGGCGGTTCAGCAGTGGATTGTCGACCCGGGACATCATGACCAAACGGCCGCTGGTGTCTCTGGCTCTAGGGGCCGACTCCATCGCCAGCTCTGCGCCGCTGGCCCGGCTGCTCGAAGAGTGTGTGGACGATCGGGTCGTGGCCGCTGTCGCTCGAGAGCATGCCCGGGGGCGGCGGCTGTTTATCGGGACCACCCACCTCGATGCCGGCCGTCTGGTCGTCTGGGACATGGGGGCGATTGCGGCCAGTGGCCGTTCGGACGCCCCGGACCTGTTTCGCAAGGTTATGCTGGCCTCGGCGTCCATCCCGGTCGCTTTCCCGGCCCAGTATTTCCATGTTGAGGCCAACGGCCAAAGCTATGACGAGATGCACGTGGACGGCGGCGTGATGGCCGAGGTGTTCCTCTACGGCGTGGCTTTGGATGCCCAGAAGCTCTGGCAGGACGCCGACCAGCCGTCCGGTCCGCGCGGCCGTGTGTACGTCGTTCGCAATGGTTACCTCCGAGTGCCGGGTCAGCCTACCCGGCCCGGGCTCATGTCTATCGGCGAGCGGGCCATTCATGGTTTCCTGGGCGCCAAGGCCACCGGCGACGTCTACCACGTCCATGCCTTGGCCTCACGCGACGGGATGGATTTCAACCTGGCCTATGTGCCCGAAGACCTGGTCACCGAGCAGAAGGAAGCCTTCGATCCCAACGTCATGGGCCAGCTCTTCACCTTTGGCCAGAACCTGGCCCGCAATGGCTTTCCCTGGCAGAAGACGCCGCCGGGCCTGGATCCCAGCAACGCCGGCTCCCCCCTCCTGACCGCCCGCCCCGCCCCTTCGCAGCCGCCGCAGCCGGAGAATGTCGCCTCCGCCAGCCGGTGACGACTCCAAGACGGAATCCGTGGGCCCCTTACGGGCCCCCTCCGTAAAGATCGCCGCGTCCGACGAATCGCCCCTCGCCGCGCGCGCTGAGAGTTCCGCCCCGCGCCGCTCGTCGAGAGTTCCGCCGCTCGCGCTGAGCCCCGTTCCACGGGGCTTTCCGCCGAAGGCGGCTTGTAGGCCAGTTCCTTTGG
>BTUC01000509.1:0-208 GCA_045863575.1 Phycisphaerae bacterium | reverse complement strand
CTTCCCCATTGTGTACGAGGAGCCCGTTTCAACGAACTTCCCTTGCCGGCTTGAGCCAGGCTCCAATCCGCCTGTCCGGTCGCAGACTCGCCGCTGACCGTGGCTGGGTTGCGGGGTGACGATGCGCTGCCGGTGCGATAAAATCGTACCGCTTGCTTGCGGAGATCATCATGGAGCGCCCCGACATTGACACCGGCCTGAGCTGCCC
>BTUC01000508.1:0-5106 GCA_045863575.1 Phycisphaerae bacterium | reverse complement strand
GGAAGCAGGAAGAGAGACTGAGAAGAGGTGGCAAATGGGGGTCAATCTCAAGGAACTCGAACGTCTGCTGGAGGGGCTCACCGGTCTGACCGGGCCGCGCGATGCGATCGACGTTGAACTGGGGGCTGCCCCGCGAACAACGTCGGTGGTTTCGCTGAGGGAGTCGCCGGAGGTGGAGGCGTTCCGCAATGAGCTGGTCGACGGCTTCATTCGCGCGGACACGGCCAACCGGCTTCTTCGGCTGATCAACGAGCTGATCACGCGAGCCAGGGTGTAGCCATGGATTTTCAGCAGGTGGCGGTGATCACGGCCGTGCTCTCACCCCTGGTGGGTATTCCGCTGGGGGTGATCACGATGTACCTGCGGGCGATCCGCGAGCATCAGGCGGTAAGTCTCGCCGATGTGACCCAGCGGATCGCCACGCTGGAGTCGGCCATCAAGGACCTCCTGCGGGCCAAGGCCGACTTCGAACGCGAGTACGCGACCAAGGAGGAGTGGGTCCGCGAGTCGATGCTGGCCCGGCAGCGGCTGGAGCGGCTCACCGAACTGGCGGCCCGCATCGAGGCGGAGGTGGAGAGCGGCAAGAGCGTGGCCGTCGAACTCGGACGGGCGGCCGCGGCCATGATGGAACTCGTCCGGCATCTGGCGCCGCTGCGCGCGCAGGAGGTCGGAGGTACCGACGGGAGATGAGCGCAAGAGGGTGCGATGACCGGAAGAAGCGGTAAAGTGAGGCAGCGGGACATGCGAAAGCGGAATGCGTGTCACGGTGCAAAGGTGCGAAGGTGGGAAAATGAACGAGTTGCGGCGAACCCTCGTATCCTGAGTGCTCAGGGGGATGCAAGATGAAGAATGGGGCTGCACGGCAGATCAAGCGGATTCGGAATGAAGTGCTGGTCGCGTTGAAGATGCTTTATCCGGCCGCTCTGCAGGGTGACCAGGTGCTGCGCACTCTGCTGGCGGTGTTTCCGCAGCTTGAGTGGGATCAGCTCCGGAAGGACCTCGCCTACCTCTGTGAAAAAGGTTACGTCCAGCGGATTGTGGCCGACAATGAGTCGGATCCGCGGCTCACGTCCTGGCGCAAACGCTGGTTCCGGCTGACCTCCAGTGGGGTGGAGATCGCTGACCATTGCGTGGAAGACAAGGCGCTCGAGGTGTGAATCCGTGGGGGCGAAGCCCAGCAGCAGGCCTACTGGCGCCCAAAGGCGAGCCGAACGTGCACGAGGCACTCGGCGGTTCGTCTGAACGCTGATCGCTGACTGCTGAATTACGACGTCGTCTTGGCGGCTTCTTCGGAACGGGCGATCGACTGGGTCTTGTCGGGCGGCGGCAGCATGTCGGCTTTCTGGCCTTCCTCGACCGCCTTGTCGAGATCGTCTTCGATACCGCGCAAGCCCTTCTTGAACTCCACGATGCCCTTACCCAGAGATTTGCCGACTTCGGGCAGTCGCTTGCCGAACAGGAGCAGACCGAACAGAGCGATGAGCACCCATTCCCAGCCTCCGGGGAGGCCAAACGCCAAGCTGCTGAGGGAAACGTCCATAGTACTGCTCCTAACTCAATGGGGCCGCGCAGGGAGGAGCCCGCCGCGGCGATGAACCTTCATTATACTCTTTTGACGGCCGGAAGTTCAAACCGCGGAGAATCCCGGCCCCGGCATACGCCCGCCCGTCGGGGCATTGTAGGGGATCGGCGGGTGTTTCGCCCGCGGGGGGCATCGAAAACAGTGCTGCTGGAGGGGGCTTTCAGCAGTCAGCTTTCAGCGATCAGCGGTCAGCAACAGCTTCAGTTTGCCAGGGTTCGGCAAGGGGCGTCTGGGGGTTTAACCGCCTTCCTGGGCGTCTGCGGGGGCGGTGGTGATGGGGGATGCTTCGATCGGTAGCGGCGGGATTCCTTCGGGATCGAGGGCCAGATCGCATAGCGTGGCCGTCGGATCGGGTGAAACCCCCCGGGCGGCGTCGTGATCCCTGCCTATGCAGCCGTCACTGACCATCCGAGCCCCTGGCGGCGTCACCGCCGCGCTCACCGGCCAGGCCAGCGTATTGAGGTGCATCCGGGCGTACGAATACGGCATCGCGAAATAGTCCTGCCAGGTCCACATGAAGCAGTGATCGCCGTCCCCTTTGTCCTCGAAAGGATCCTCCCACCAGAGCGGGTAGTGCGGTACGTCGAAGCAGGCCATAGGAGCCTGGGACGGGGGGAAATCGCGGGCACGCAGGGCCGGCTCGTGGGCGGCCATCAGGATGCCTTGCTCGCTGGGCGTGGTCCACACATCCGGTGGGATGGAGTCATCGCACCAGGGGTTGACGGCCGGCGGTCCGTTGCAGGCGGACAGCAGGCAGCAGACGGCCAGGGTGGAAAGGTGCGAAAGTGGGAGAGTGCGAAAGTGAAGGCGTCTGCTCATTGGGTTCTGCTCCGTGGAGGATGATCCCTGCCTGCCGCAAGAGAGTGACCGCCGGCCGGCGCGGCAGGCCTCATCCGTAACTGAGGTTTAGTCTTACCCTTGATGAGCTTCGGCTGCAAGGGGGCACCCGGGGCCAGCACGCGGCAGGCAGCAGCTGCAAAGGGCCCAAGATCCGCCAAGCGCGACAAGGCCTGCGACAGTCGGGCGGACAAATCGAGAGGATCAGGGAAACCGGCAGGGGACGCGGCGATGAGCCGCTTTTTAGTGGTTGAGCTAACGTTTTTTGGGCGACTTTGCGGTTGACCGAGCCATCTCAGCGGTAAAGAGTCTGGATGAAACCTCCGCGCGGAGCCGGAGGATCCAATGAGAACTGTTTTCAGGAAGGACGCTATCATGTTAATCAGATCGCTCGGCTGGTTGTCGGCTATCGGTCTCCTGGCGGGCACCGCATACGCCGGGAACCAGGCATGCTGTGGTGAGGTGCGGGAGATCAAGGACAGCCGACGCATCGTCGGCACGCCGATCGCGCGGTCGAACCCCTGCGGAACGGCCAACCCCTGCGGTAAGACCAGCGCCTGTGGCACGGCCAAGGGCTGCCCCCCGGCAGCCTGCGTGACCGAATGCGCTCCCAAATGCAAGGGAGCGGACGTGGACATCGAAGATCTCGAAGCCTTCAATCCTGAGTGCACGACCGATCTGTGCGTCGAGTATGAGATTGAGATCGAGGACGCCTGCCCCGGGGATGCCTTCGACCTGCTCGTGCAGATCACCTGCAACGACATGCTGATCTACGAGCGGCTGGTCCCCCTGGACCAGGGCGTGAAGGATCACGGGAACGAGTACATTCACAAGGCTTCCTTCACGGACCAGCTCGCTCAAGTGTACAATACCGGCAACGAGAAGCTGAAGGTGACGGGCAACGTCTTCTACCGGGGCGGAGCCATCAGCGGCCAGCCGGTCGGCAAAATGGACGCGAGCGGCAGCTTGGACAAGAAGACCCGTACGGTCAGGGACGATGACCGCGGCGGATGGGCCATGTCCCTGTACCGCATCACTCCCATGGGCTGGTTCAGCTCACGGTGAGGCACCGAACTGCGTGTCCTCGGCGACACACCAGACCCGGTGCCGTTCTCGAATAAGCGAGGCGGTGCCGGGTCGCTTGACGGCCCAGGCAGGGAACGCCAGCCAATCCTGCTACTGCTCGACCTCGTAGTCGACGGCGTAGTTGGGTGCTTCGCGGGTGATGGCGATATCGTGGGGGTGGCTTTCGGCCAGGCTGGCGGCGGAGACGCGGATGAACGTCGAGGTTGTACGCAACGTCTCGATGTCGGGAGCGCCGCAGTAGCCCATGCCGGCACGCACGCCGCCGATGAGTTGGTAGACGAATTCCGCCAGCGGGCCGCGGTAGGGAACGCGGCCTTCGACACCTTCAGGCACGAGTTTGTCACGCTGGGAGACACCCGCCTGGCCGTAGCGATCCTTGCTGCCGCTGACCATAGCTCCCAGGGATCCCATGCCGCGATATTCCTTGAATCGCCGGCCCTTCCAGATGACCAATTGCCCGGGAGACTCATCCAGACCGGCAAACAACGAACCGATCATGACCGAGCTGGCACCGGCGGCGATGGCCTTGGCCATGTCGCCGGAGTACCGGATGCCGCCGTCGGCGATCACCGGAATGCCCGCAGGATCGGCCACCGAAACCACATTCATGATCGCGGAAATCTGCGGCACCCCCACGCCGGAGACGATCCTCGTCGTGCAGATGGAGCCCGGCCCGATGCCCACCTTGAGCCCGTCCGCCCCGGCATCGATGAGGTCAGCGGCGGCCTCGGCCGTGGCAATGTTACCGGCGACAATGTCGATGTCGTACCGGCTGCGAATATTGCGGACTGTCTCGATGACGTTGTCGCTATGGCCGTGGGCGGAATCGACGACGACCACATCGACGTCATTGGCGATCAGCTTCTCCACGCGCTCGTAGTCGTGCACGCCAACGGCCGCCCCAACCCGCAGGCGACCGCGCGAATCCTTGCAGCTTGTGGGGAACAGCCGGTTGCGGTCGATGTCCCGCATGGTGATCAGGCCGGCCAGCCGCCCATCGGGCTGGACGAGCAGGAGTTTCTCGACCTTGTGCTGGTGGAGGATCTTTTCGGCTTCCTCCAGCGTGGTGTCCGGCCGGGCCGTCACGAGATTACGGCTGGTCATCACCTCTTGGATTGGACGGGTGTCGTCCGGCGGGAGGAACTTCAGGTCGCGGCGGGTGAGAATCCCCACCACCTTGTTCTCGTCCGCCGTGATCGGGATACCCGACACATTGTGCAGCCGCATCAGCTCGCGGGCCTCGCGGACACTGTCGCCCGGGCCAAGGGTGATCGGGTCGATGATCACGCCCGACTCGGACCGCTTGACCTTATACACCTCGCGGGTCTGGGCCTCGACCGACAGGTTCTTGTGGATGATGCCGATCCCCCCCTCCTGGGCCAGCGCGATGGCCAGGGCGGATTCCGTCACCGTGTCCATGGGGGCGGACAAGATGGGCAGATTGATATTGATGTTGCGAGTCAGGCGGGTGCTGACGTCCACGACGCGGGGTACAACCGACGACCGCGCCGGCACGAGCAGCACATCGTCAAACGTGATCCCCTCGGTAATGATCCGGGACGCGTGGTTTGAAGCGGTAAGCGAATGATTGAGCGTGTGAG
>BTUC01000507.1:0-5107 GCA_045863575.1 Phycisphaerae bacterium | reverse complement strand
GAAAATCGCTCAAAAATCGCCCCGATTTCGTCCAAACTGCGCAACCTGGGCTAACTGGAGGGACAATTCATAATCCTAATCCTAATCCTAATCTTAATCTTCTGTGTTCCGGATTCTCGAGTCCGTTGAAGCATCCGTTGCCTGCCAAGCCCCCACCCCCTGCCCCTCCCCCGGAGTACCGGAGGAGGGGAGTGTACGCCGCAGCCCACTTACCCCGGCATACCGGAGACGGGGATACCTCTCCCCCCCTTACCAAGGGGGGGTTGGGGGGGTTCTCGGTGGGCACCAAAGCCGTACGAAGGCGATCAGTCGCTCCGTCTCTCAGTCTCTCAGTCTCTCCGTCGCTCCGTCTCTTTCTCGCCACGTCTCCCCACTCGTCAGTTCGCCGCGAGTAACTCGCGGCTCACCCGGCCGGTGGTGCCGCTGACGGTGAGCACCGCCTGCTGCGTGCCGTCGGCGACATTCACCGTGGCGGCACCGGCCGTGGGAACGCCCAGGCGCGTGAACACCACTTCCAGGCTGGGGCCCGGCGTGCCGGCCAGCGTCAGTCCTTCGGTGTGGCCGGTGCCGAACTGAACAGTGCGCGTGTCGGCGGTTCCGGCGTATTGCGGAACGCTGTAGCGATTGGCGGCGAAGTCGAAAATCACCTTGCGGTCGGCCGAGTCGTGGATGGCCTGCATGCGGGCGAGGCGCAGATCGGCCATGACCCGCCGCGAGGCCAGATCGAGCTTGCGGTAGCGCATGACGTTGGCGAAGCGCGGGATGGCAACGGCCCCCACCATACCCAGAATGAGAGCGACCATGACCAGTTCGACGAGCGTGATGCCGCGACGGCCGTGAGCCCAACCAACCTGCCGCCGTTCTCCCGTCCGGATCATGGCGCCACCTCGGTGTAAGACATGGACGCGACTTTCATCCCGCTCTCAATAAAACCCGGTGTGAGTGTGTCCAGGAGCCGCAGGTCGTTGTCCACCGGGCCCTCGTGCTCTACCTCGATGCGCGAAGCGATCAGGCAGCCGATGAACGGCCAGCCGAAACCGTCCAGCCTGACGCGCGTCGCGTTGGTCCAGACCACGCCGTTTATCTGCGTGTCGAATTTGTCGCCGCAGTCCCCGTCCTCGTTGTAGTCCACGCCGCTGCCGATGAAGACCTCAACGCCCAGGATGTTGACATAGAGGCCGATCTTCGACTCGTCCAGCTTGGCCTGCGTAGGGCTGAGGTATACCTCGTTTTGGGGGGTATCGATGAGCAGCACCGGGTAATTCAGCGGCCCCGGCTCAAACCAGCAGCCCCCACTCAAGGTTACCGCGTGTCCCGTGTTGTAGACGATCAGCGTGCCCTTGACATGGAGGTCGGTGATCACCACCTCTCGGCCCTCTGCGTTGAGTGCGTAGATCCCGTTGGGATTCGGTGTGCCTGAAGGATTGCTGGTCGGAGTCAGATTGTGACCTTTGAGCTCGCAGGCGCCGCCCGGTGCGGCGGTAATGACCGTGGCCAACGCGAGGTAATAGCTCAAGTCCGGTGTGGGCGGCGCGATAGCCGTCGAGACGTAGGACTTGGGCGTCAGCGGATCGTTGATGGTGTACCCGGTCATGGTCTCAAAAGAGGCGTCATCACGCACCACGTTGCTCATGGCGGCGGTGATGTTGCCGTGGGCCCGAACGGGCCCGCGGCAGGAGGCAATGCCGCTGAACTTCAGATCATCAGATCCCGATGCGAACAGCGCATAGCGCAAGGCAGCGTGCGGGCGCGCCTTCAACTGTGCCTGCAACCGGCACTCCGCACCCTCGAAACTGCCGACGGAGAGCAGGCGCACCGCATCAATCGCGCTGTTGGTCAGGTTGCCGTCCCCATCGTCGAACATCCGCACGCTGACCTCGCCGTCGCCTACGGCGAAGTCCGTGATCAGCTCGTTGTTGACCACCCGTTGCCGCCAGTCCGAAACCTGCTCGGTGAGCACCAGGCCCAACTCGACGCCGGCACGGGCGGACCACTTGGCCTGGGCTGTATGCAGCATGTTTCCCTGAAGCAGCCGGTCGGTCCGTTGAATGCTGATCAGTGTGAAGCCGGTGACGGCCACGAGCGAAGAGACGCACACGACCGTCAGGAGCAGCGCCGCCCCCCGGCGGGAGAATGGACCCGCCGTTGGAACTGCCGCAGAAGCGCCGGTTGCATGAGTTCGCACCGCTGACCTCCCGCGCCGAAGCGCCTGGTCCGTCCGATCAGTCCGATCCGACCGATCGGTCGCATCGGTTCGATCACCGTTCCCTCGCCCCGCAGGGGCGGCAGTCAATAGCCGGGGTGCGTAAGCCCCCGGATCGCAAACCGCCTCACGCCGCGGCAAGCCCTGAAAGGGCGACAGAAGCTCGCGCCCATCTGTCGCCCCTGCGGGGCTCTCCCCGCTTTTATCACCACGCTCCCCAGGGCTTACGCCCTGGGCTATTGACTGGCGCCCCTTCGGGGCGGAGGGGCACGCGGCCGTCAACGGATGGCACACGGGCGTCGACCGGGGCGGAGGGCACGAACCAGCTTCGGGGCAGCCAGCACGGCAGGGGCACGCCCCCTCAGGGCAGATTACCCTGCTGGTCGGTTCGATAAGTGACCAGCCGGGCCAACTCCTTGCCGTCCTTAAGCACCGTTACCGTGATCTTCTTGACCAGCCCGGCCGTGAGCGTCACACCGAACTCCTCCCCCAGCGACTCATCGAAAACTACCGTGACCCGCTGGCGATAGCCATCGTAGCCCGTCATCTGGGTGTTAGCGGTATCTCGCGGCGGGGACACGTCCCAGTCGTCATAGTCGTCCACGTCGTCGAACGTGCTGCGGTCGTCGTCGTTCTCGCCCGCTTCCCGGCCGATGGTGTTCGCACCGCCGGATTCCTTGAACGGCAGCGTGTTGATCTCGGCCATCAGCCGGTTGGCCAGTTCCATGCCCGTGCTCCGCTCCTGCCAGGTGCGGGCGCCAACCGCGAAGCTGCCCAGGGACTGGACGCCCGCGGTCATGGCCACACCGAGGATGACCAGGCTCACGGCCACTTCGGCAAGGGTCAGACCTGAACGGCGGCAGTCTGAACGGCGCATGGTCAATCTCCATACGGTGGGCGGTTGAGCAGATTCACACTGCCCTCGAGCTGCACCGGCCCGTTGGCCGGACCGGATTTGATATGCAGCCCCACAGAGCGGACACCCGTCGAATAGGCCCGGTTCTGGACTTCTGGATGCTCCTTCCAGTTATCGATGATGAGGCGACCGTCCAGCCACAGCCGCACGCCGTCATCGGATACGGTGTAGAAGGTGTAATCGTTCGTTGCCGGTGCTTTGACCTGGCCGGTCCAGCGCACGGAGAACGTATTGGAGGAGATCAGCGCGCTCGGCGAACCGCTGCCCCAGTCGAAGTTGATGCTCGAATCTCTGCGGACGAGCACCAGGTTGGTGAAGTCCATGTTCTGATAATACTCGCCGATGATGCCGGTGCCCGCGCCCGTGGTGGTCGGGGGATTGGCCCCGGCCTCGGTGAAGGCCGGATAGAGCTGGGACTGCGGAATGGCCTGCAGGGACAGGCTGGGGCTGGACCAGCGGAGGCGAGCCACCGCGCTGCCCGTGTTGTCATAGTACTCCATCTTGAGGTTGTAGCGTTGTCCGGCGATGAGGCGGATGGCCGGGGCGTTGGCGGCGACGATAAAATCCTGGCACTCCGTGAGGATCGGTTCGGCGGCCGCGTCGTTGGACTTTCGGGTAAGCGGGTCGCCGCTGATGCCGCTCCACTCGTAGGTGATCGTGTCCACGCTGCCGTCGCCATCGGCGTCCGGGTGACGGAAGACGATCTTCTTGGGCTTGATGTCGGTGACGTAGGTCGCGTGTTCGAGCTCGCTGCGCAGGCGCAGCAGAGCCAGCGACGCCTCCGTCTGGGCCTGCGACCGCCGGTCGACGCTGGCCGCGCCGCGGGTCAACTGCGTCACCACGTGGCCGACCCCCAGGGCGATGCCCGCGGATAGGCTGGCCGCCAGCAGCACCTCATAGAGGGTAAAGCCCCGCCGGCGGGCGGCGCCGCCAGTTCGCGCAGCGCGGCTGATGGCTTCCATCCCCAGCGCAGCGAAACCGCCAGAGGATTCTCCCAGCGCGCGATAACCCCGTTGACTTTCAGTTCGTCTCACATCTGGACCATCGGCCCGGTGCCCCGGCGCCTTGATGACTTACCTCCGCCGGTAGATCCTCGAGGTCCGATTACCCCCCCTGCCCACCGTCAAAAGGGGGGAGAATCCGGCGCAAACAGGGGGAGAGGCAGGCAGGATACAGCATACGATATGTACGGATCGCCCGGTCGTGCGGCTCTGTCGGGCCGATAACCACCTGAAGCTCTAAACAGGTGCACCACCGGTAAAGTGCCGTTCGCCGTGTTCGAGCGGCCGCGCGGGCTGAGAGCCCGCGGTTCGTCGCTTTCAGGTTTCGGCGAACCCCGTCAGATCCGTGTATCCAGGAGGCCGCCGCGGGGGCTGGTTTCGACGAGCACGGTGGGTGGTTCAGGGGTGAGCATGGGCGGAGAAACCGGCGGCGGGAGGTCCGACGGCCACCAGCGGACCGCTTCGTGGGCATACGGCCCTTGCGCCGGCCAGGGTTGCCACTGGGTTTCGGGCGAGGCGAGTGCGCGGCCTTCCGCGTCAGACTCGGTGAGTTGCGGGCTGACCACCCGCACGCATTCTGCCTCCGGTCGGGGCGGCCCCGGCGGCGCCGCGAACGCCAATGGGAGCGAGGCGCCATGCAGCCAGCGTTGCCGCGCCGCATCTACCCAGAGCCAGCGGGCGTCACGGCAGGCGCACCGTTGCCAGTCGGGCAGGGCGAACCTCGGGCTATAGAGGTTCCACAGCCGGCAGAGCACGGCCACATCCGATAAGCGAACTGGACTGATCGGGCGGATCATAACCAGGGCCTTCGCTGGACACGCAGCAAGCGGCTGCCGGTGATGCTACCTGCGGCTGCCGGTGCAACCGGCGGCTGCCGTGCTCGGTAGCGTCCGGCGTCCCTGCCGGGCGGTTTTCCCACAACGGCCGGCACGGAGGCCGGCCGCTACCAGGCCCGGCCACACCAAAACGGCCGGCACGGAGGCCGGC
>BTUC01000506.1:0-5109 GCA_045863575.1 Phycisphaerae bacterium | reverse complement strand
CGTCAAGCTGGCGGCGCTTGCCGAGCACGACCGCCCGCTCGACGACGTTCTCCAACTCGCGGACGTTGCCCGGCCAGTGGTAGCGCTGCAGCGCCTGTATGCAGGCGTCGGAGAAGCCGGTGACGTCCTTGCGCAGCTCCTGGCGGTATTGTTTGAGGAAATGCCCGGCCAGCAGCGGGATGTCGCCCAGTCTTTCGCGCAATGCGGGAAGCTGAAGCGTCACCACATTGACACGATAGAAGAGGTCCTGCCGGAAGCGGCCGGCCTCCACCGCTTTGGCCAGGTTCTCGTTGCTGGCCAGCACCACGCGGACGTCGACTTTGTGGGTCTTGTTCGAGCCGACCGGTTCGAACTGGCGCTCCTGGAGCACGCGCAGGAGCTTGACCTGCAGGGCGGGTGTGGCCGAGGAAATCTCGTCGAGAAACAGGGTTCCTGTGTCGGCCGCCTTGAACTTGCCTTCCTTGTCGGAAACCGCGCCGGTGAAAGATCCCCTGACGTGACCGAAGAGCTCGCTTTCCAGCAGGGATTCGGGCAACGCGCCGCAGCTTACCTCGACGAAGGGGCGATCGCGGCGCTCGCTGTGGTGATGCAGGGCTCGCGCGATGAGCGACTTGCCCGTGCCGGATTCTCCCTGGATGAGCACGGTGGTCCGCGAATCGGCCACGCTCTCGATCAGGTCGAAGATTTTGAGCATCTTGTAATCGTGCCCGACGATGTTGCCGAGGCCGTAGCGCAGATCAAGCGCCTCGCGCAACGACTGGTTTTCGCGGATCAGGGACTGCTGCTGGAGAGCCCGTTCGATGACCAGGCGGATCTCGTCATCGATGATAGGCTTGGTGAGGTAATCGTAAGCCCCCATCTTGATGGCTTCCACGGCGCTCTCGATCGTGCCGTAGCCGGTGATCATGACCACCACGACGTCCGGATGGCGCTGGCGGATGACGCGGAGCAGCTCGAAGCCGTCGGAGTCCGGCATGTTGATGTCGGTGATCACCAGGTTGAAGCGCTGTCGCTCCATGGCCGACATCGCCGCGGCGAAGCTGCCCACGCCGGCGGCTTCGTAGCCCTCGAGCTTCAGGAACTCGACCAGCGACTCGACGATGATCTTGTCGTCGTCGACGATGAGTATGCGCTGTTTCGGCTGACTCGCGCTCATGATACTCCTTCAGCGGGGCCGGAAGCCGCCGACCGCGGCACCGCCTGGGGCAGCGGCACGGTGTTGCGAATGGACGCGCAGCTTTCCAGCGGAATGCGGATGGTGAACATGGTGCCTCCGCCGGATCGGCGCTCCGGGGTGATCTTGCCTTTGTACTTCTCGACGATGTCCCGGCAGATGGCCAGCCCCAGGCCCGTTCCCTTGCCGGCCTCCTTGGTGGTGAAGAACGGCTCGAAAATCCGTTCCATCTCCCGCGGCAGGCCGATGCCGGTGTCTTCGAACCGGATCACCGCGTCCCGGTCGGCCGTATGCGTGGATATGGTCAGCGTGCCGCCGGTGGGCATTGCGTCGATGGCGTTCTTGATCATGTTGCAGAAGACCTGGAACAGGCTGCTCCCGCGAACCGCGGGCATGCCGTCCGCCAGCGTACAGATGATCGAGACCTCGCCGGCCACGGCCTTGTCGGACATGACCTTGACGGCCTCCTCGACGATCGCATTGATCCCCGCATGGTCGAACGCCGTGTACGCGCTACGCGAGAACTCCACCAGCTCGCGGACGATCTCCGTCATGCGCATCAGTCCACCGCGGGCCTGCTGGAGATACTCGGTCACTTTTTCGGGTGCGGTGAGCTCGTTGGCCCGCAGGGCCAGGTTGAGATAACGCAGGATTCCATCGAGGGGATTGTTCAGCTCGTGGGCCACGCGGGCGGCGAGCTTGCCGACGGCCGCCATGCGCTCCGAGACGGCCAGGCGCTTCTCCATGCTGGCGGCCACGGTCACGTCCTCAATGACCAGCGTGCCACCGGTGATCGGCCCGCCCTCGGACTCGGTTAACGCGATGCAAAGCAGGTTGAGCAGCAGCTCGCGCCCTTCCGCACCGCGGTAAAGCACCTGGTCGAACCGGCTCTGGCGCCCGTTGTCGATCACGTCGCGGAGTGCCTTGCGCCAATCCTGATAAGTGGAGTCCACGGTTCCCGCGGCCAGAGCCTCGTCGACCTGGCCGAAGCTGCCGACCAGGAACGCGGCGGCTGGATTGTGATGGATGATCTCGAGTTGGTGATCAAACACCACCAGACCCAGGGACAGGCATTCGAAGACGCGCTGTCCCGTCTGGCTCAGGCGGTGCGGGCGCGGGCGCTCGCGCGAGGGCTGTGGCTCAGGAGACGGCAATCCGACTCACTCCATTCTTCTGACCTGAAGTGCCGAAAAACATCATCGGTGCAAACCATTGTAGCTTCTAGAGATATACAAATAGATGGGCCCAGCGTCAAGAGCGGATGTTGAGAAAAAGCATCGCGGCCTCAGTGGTAGGGGGCCATGGCGTGGATCATGAAGGTGCGGTGGTTGATTCGGACCATGCTGACCCGACTCACACCAGGAGCGTGGACAAGTTCCAGATAGCCGGCCGTTTGCAGGGGGTAGTAGATACCGGACGCGAAGCTCCCCTCCACCCATGCGATGTCCGACTGCCGTCGGACGGAAGTGAGCCGGATGGGCCAGGCGCTCTCCGCGCATTCTCCGACGTTGGCCTGTAGCCCGATCACCGCGCCTGCTCCCAGATCGAGTTCGGCGGCCGCGGCGGGAAGGCTTAGACGACGGCAGACCTCCGCCCAGTCTCCCGGCTTGGTGATGAGGATCAGAGCGTATTCCGGGCAGAGTTCCTGCGTCAGTTCCGCCGGCAATGGGCGGTCGAAGCTGACCCTTGTCCGGGCCACCAGCACGGGAGCAACCGGCTCGGCGCTGGCCAGCTCCCACGTGGGGACGATGGAGGCTCGGGGCGCCCGCGCAACACAGCCGGTGAGCAGCAGACCCAGCAGGCACAAGTATCTACGACTGAGCCGTGGGCATGAGCGGTTGTGACGGCAGGGGCCCGAAGCTATAGTAACGCGTGCTTTCATGGGGTTCCGCTATTGTTGCAGGACCTCAGCCGTGATTCAACCGGGCCAGCGGAGGGCGCGGCCGTCGGGCAGGAGTGCCGTTTTGTGATCGTTGGCGTGCCGCGCGAGGTCAAAACTGACGAGTACCGCGTGGGGATGATTCCCGTCGGGGTTGAAGAACTCACCCGGGCGGGCCACCGTGTCCTCGTCGAGAAGGACGCCGGGCTCGGCTCCGGCTTGACCAACGACGACTACGCCCAGCACGGGGCCCAGATCGTCGACCAGGCAGCGGATATCCTCGCCCAGGCCGATCTGATCGTGAAGGTGAAGGAACCCCAGCCTGAGGAGCTCGCCTTCGTCCGCCCGGGGCAGGTGTGGTTCACCTATTTCCATTTTGCCGCCAGCCGGGAACTCACCGAGGGAATGATCCGCAGCGGCGGCGTGGCGATTGCCTATGAAACCATTACCAATGGACATGGCCGGCTCCCGCTGCTGACCCCCATGAGCGAAGTGGCCGGCAAGATGAGCATTCAGCAGGGGGCCAAGTACCTCGAGCGGCCCATGCACGGGCGCGGTATTCTGCTGGGCGGCGTACCCGGCGTCGAGCCGGCGACGGTGCTCATCCTCGGCGGCGGCGTGGTGGGGACCAATGCGGCCAAGGTGGCTGCCGGGATGAACGCGCGCGTCATCATCATGGATGTGAACGTTGACCGGCTCAGGTACCTGTCGGATATCATGCCCCCGAATGTGGATACCATATTCAGCGACGCCCACACCATCCGGCAGCACATCAGGGATGCGGATCTGGTCGTCGGGGCGGTCCTGATCCCTGGCGCCCGGTGCCCTGTGCTGGTGCCGCGAGATTACCTGGCGACGATGAAGACCGGCGCGGTGATTGTGGACGTGGGCGTGGATCAGGGCGGCTGCGTGGAGACTACCCAGCCGACGACTCATTCCAACCCCACTTATACGGTGGACGGCGTTCTGCACTATGCTGTGACGAATATGCCGGGCGCGGTGGGGCGGACGAGCACCTTCGCCCTGACCAACGCGACATTGCCCTATGCGACCCGCCTGGCTCGAATGGGGTATAAACAGGCCGCCAAGGCCGACCCGGGGCTTGCACGTGGAATCAACATCCAGGAAGGCCGGGTCACGAACAAGGCCGTGGCTGACACGTTCGGCCTGGAATTCCAACCGGCGAACCTCGATTGACGTAGAAACCTGAAATGTGCAGCCGGGTTCGTGCGAATAGGGACCATGAAAAAGCTTATTATCTTCGTCATCATCGTCGGGGGTCTTGTCGGCGGTTACTACTGGCTCAGCAAGAACGCGCGGATGAGCATCGGCGCGCTGCAGGGGCAGACGGTGGTCACCACGCGCGGTGACCTGATCGTGCCCATCACGGCCAGCGGGAACATCAAGCCTCTGAGCGTCACGCAGATCAAGAGCAAGGCCAGCGGTGAGGTGATCGAGATCCCCTTTGACCTGGGGGCCATGGTCACACAGGGTGATCTGATCATCAAGCTGCTGGATCGGGACGAACGCCGCAACCTGGAGCGCGCCGAGGCGGACCTGAACCGGGCGGAACTGGATCTGGAGCGAGCCCGGATCAATTGGGACCAGCTCAAAGGACCGGCGATGGATGCTGCCCAGGCCGAGCTGGAGAGCGCGAGTTGGCGCTACAAGCGGGCCAGTGCGGATCTCGAGTTTCGTCGTCCACTGACGCAGCCCGCCCAAGGCCGTCCCATCGTGGTACCGGGTGAGGAGTGGTGGCAGTTCCTGAGCGCCGAGCGCGACGCGTTCGCCGCCCGCAGCGCGGCGGAGGCCAAGCTCAAGCAGGCGACGATCGACATTCGAATGGCCGAGCAGAACGTGAAGACCGCCCAGGAGAACGTCAGCATGGCCAAGGCCGCCCTGGGCGATGCCAAGGAGCGATTGAGCGAGACGCAGATCTACGCACCGTTGGCGGGCATGATCCTGGCCCGGCACGTCCAGGAGGGCGAGGTGGTTTCCAGCGCCAAGACGACGTTCACCGGCGGCACCGTGCTGATGGAGATCGCGGACGTCAGCG